>JAEOUN010000036.1 GCA_016839245.1 Candidatus Thorarchaeota archaeon | reverse complement strand
GAGAACTTTATTGTAATCGCCAGAAGTGGAGATGGTTATACATCTCAATATACAAAGAAAATGGTCTATGGAGAGTTGAGTGGGTATAATGCGACAGGGTATCCAGTAGATGAAATCAATTCCACAATGCTAGTAGCATATGATGAAAATGGCGCACCTATTTCAGAAGAAAATGGCGGACCATTGAAAATTGTCTTTATCAATGAAGATGGAAATCTCACAGATGGCAATCTATGGTCAAAAGATGTCGTCACTCTGACAATCTTGGAAGTTTCGCCTCAAACAACTGCTTCATATACTAATGAAAATAACTCAAAATTATCAGTTCCAATTGAAATCATAATTATAACTAATACAAAATTCGATTGGATTGAAAATCTGGTCAGAACAAGGTTTTTCTTCTAATTCGCATGAATTCGAAGAATACAATCTTTGACATATGCAAGTGGTAAGGATTGATAAAGAGTGGTACAACAACCTATTGAAAACAATGATGCTGAAGATCTAATTTGTAAGGTAGCATCACTCATTGAGAAGAAGCTTTTTGATGAAGCCATGTCCACTCTTGAGAAGGAACTTTCCATTAATCCTACTAATTCAAAAGCCTGGGAAAATGTAGTCATTTGCAACCTTGAAATGGGAAAACCGAAGTCGGCAATTGAAGCTTTGAATAATCTCCTTCGAATACAACCCACATCACCATCGACTTGGGCGGAGAAGGGATTTTTACATCTACTAATGAATGAAACATCTGAAGGAATTGATGCTTTAAGAGAAAGCCTTAGAATTAATCCGCGGAGAGTTAGAAACTGGGAGCTCCTTGGTACTGTTCTTTTAGCTGAGGAACGCTGGGAAGAGGCTCAAGAAGCACTTGAAAGGACCTTGGATTTAAATCCAAACTCATCAGTATCTTGGTATAATCTTGCGCTTTGTTATCTGTATTTTGATGACTATAATGAGGCAATTAGAGCAGCCGAAATCGCTTTTTCAATTGATCCATCACTTAAGGAACTTGGTGAAGATTGGATAGATCTATTTGATGATGAAGACATTATCGAAGAGGACTATCCATCAATTTCTGGAATTGCTGCAAGTTAATTCGCTTCTTTTTTTTCTTGATAAAGATGCTCCAACGCCTCATGCTCAGATTCAAGAGATTTTAATTCCTTTGTTAGCTTGAAGTTCTTTGCAGTTTCGATTGCTTGGTCAATAACTTGCATGAGAGCTTTATACTCCTTGCCAAAATTCGCTTGATTTGAGATTTGTTTCAATTCTTCTCTTTTTTTCGGAATAGTCGTTAGGAGACCCTCGATTGCTTCACTTGCTTCATCACTATTGGCAAATGTTTCATCTATATCCTCATCATAAGAAGTAAGGATATTCTCTATTTGCTTGAGTATTTTTTGATATCCATCTAAAGCTTCAGTAAGAATCTGTTCAACCTCACCACCAGGTTCTGCTTCGTTCAAAGCTTGTTCTAGTCGTTTTATCTCCTTTTCAAGGAATTCTTTCCGTTCATTAAGACTTGTACGTTTTCTCTCCATCCAATGCCATTCATTAGAAATTTGTCTTGTCAGACCGATTGCATTGTTGATAGTTTCTCTGAATTTATCATATTGGACAATAGCGTTATCTAAGACTTCTTTCAAAACATCGACAACATGCGTCAATTGATAGCTGAGGATATCATCAGATTGCGCATCTGCGAGATTAATGCTTTCTTTAATTATACGACTTGATGCAGCCCAAAGCTTATCGACATCTTCTGGATCTCGTTCAGTCCGTTTTCTTACCTCCAATTCCTCTGCAAGTTGACGTATTTCGTGAATTAATGCATTCACTTCTTGTATCTTGGCTTTTAGAAGTGCCTTACCTAAACGATTGTTGAGTTCTTCAGTTAATTGTTGGCGTTCAGTTGGCACTTCCTGAAGAGTATGGGTATTATCAACAAGTAATCGCATGGCATTCTCATATTCTAAAACGGCTTCGTGAAATAGTCCATCTTGAAACTTCTCGTCGCCAGAACGTTCTTTCTCTAATGCATCTTCAAGAACATCATAAGGAGAGGTCTTCAGGAGACTCTCTTTCCATACAAATGGTCCTTCATCATTGAGATCAAGTGTTCTTCCTGAAGCTATAACGCGAATAATATGTAATCCAGTTGTCGAAGCAATGTACAATAGGTCATGATCCGCAGTAAAATAGCTTATTTTTGCCTCTTCCAAAGAGATAGACCCAAGTGTGTCACCATTTTTTATTTGCCAGAATGTAAGTGTTCCAGAAGAATCAGCAGCTATAAGATAATATTCACCTGCCCACATTGAAGAGATTGCATTAGTGCCTGAGGTATTAAGCGTCCGAATGAGGTCCCAATCAGATCTATCATAGAGAGCGACTTCTCCAGAGGTACTGCCAACAAAGACAAACTCTGAATTACCAAAGACAACTCCACCTTTGCCTTTTTTATCAAGTCGAGCTAATTCAGAAGGTGCACTACTTGAGTCTTTAAGCCAAACTCGAGGTTCCTCCTTTTTTGTACTTGTACATATAATTGTGTTATCAGACCAAATACTTGAGATGTCAGACTTGTGTAATTGCCAGCTTGAAGTGTCATGAGTCTCTTTTTGTATTGATACAAGTCGTCCTTCTTTTGCACCCACAAAGAAATAATCACCTTGTAATGAAGATGTAATAGCTTGATAACTAAGTTCAAACCAACCAATCATTCCGAAAGTCTCTTTTTTCCAAACATACACTCTCTTATCACATGTAGCATAGATTTGCTCATTATCAACATCCACAGCTAATGGAGGAGTATCGGTCTCACCCAATTCTGCGACAAGTTGCCAATTATCTTTCGAATATACACGGACATGGTTATCAGAACATGCGGCATAGAGGAACTCATCGTCTTTGTCAATATCAACGACATCTTCTTCAATTATGGATATGGACTCAGAACTAAGTAAAGATAGGTCATTTTTGTTCAATGAGGAGTGGTCCATATTTATCTCTTTCCTGTTTTTGACTAAATTATTAGATTTGGAACCACTTATGTTAGTTTCTTTCTACACAAAAAACGTCAGAAATAACGATTTATTGAAGTTTAGATAAAGGAATACGTACCGCAATCGTTCAAAAGGGATAATCAACACACAGAAAGCACATAAGGTATACCTCGTGATAAAAGCCATACTAGACGGAGGTAGGCATTTTGGACTCACATGGATGGAGACGAGAACTCGACAAGTTCGCTGAATTGAAAGGAATACTTGTCACTGTAGATCCTGTAATGGAAGAGCAAGCAAGTCGTCAGGTCAGACACTTGTATGATATTTTCGCAAACTTGAGTAAACATGAGAATGACTTGACATCGGTAGGTCTGTTGAAGAAAAGAAAAGTGCAGACAGAGGTTGACAAAAGCGCAAACGAACTTGAAGATGCATTTATGCGTGCAACTCGTGATTTTGCAGAGCACTTTAAGAAGGAACACAAAGATGTAATTTCAATGGCTCCGAAACTGGAGCTAATCAAGCCTGCCGAAACAAAATCCATAGTCAGTATGAACTTTCCAGGAATTGGTGCAGGAGATCTCAAAGATTTCGAGAAACTTCTAGAGTTTGCAAAAGCATTCTCCAAACAATATATTGTCATCCATCAAGATGTCTCTCGAGATGTAAAATCAACCCTAGATGAGAACAAAGCCACCGTCGAAACTTATGAACGACATATTACTATCGACAAAAGTGAGGTTTCTACAACTGTATCCAATGAAGATGTCACAGGATTTTCGATGAAAGATCTGATCATATTAAACGATAAACTTCTCAAGGACAGAGATTATCTAGATGGTAGGAAAGATGAGGTGAGCAGACTCCTTGGCTCATCACTTGTGAGTGATACTGAATCTCTTCAGGCATCCGTCGAAACTGCGTCCAGATTAGGGCTTGAACTACCTATTGAATTCTCTCAGCAACTTAGAATACTCTCAAGAGATGCTGCTAAGGCTCAAACTCTAACTGAACTTGTAACTCTTGAGAATCAGCTTCATACTTCAAAAATTAAATTAGCCAACTTGCTTCGAGATAAAATTATCAACATGAAGCATGAAGTGACTCAGAAAATTGTAGATGGCGGAATACCTACAACTTCTGATGTTATCCCTACACCTCCAAGTGTTGGTGTAGAGGGAGAAGGGATTGCTGCACTTCTTTCAAACTATCAAAGAATGGTTGAGTGGGAAGGGCAAGTCAAGATAGCACTTCGAGAACAAATTTTTGAAATTCTTGATGATGTGGAAAAAGCAACAGATGTACCCAAGGATACGGGTATCAAAGATGTCGTTTCCGTCCGTCAATTCATTACAGAATCAAAAGGTGTTCTAAAAAATGCAGATATCGACGAGATGGTCAGAATTTACTTGAAAGCAAAAGTAATGGATGATGAACATAGGAAAGTCATTATGGAAAATATTCGTTCGTATCTAGCACGATTCAACGAACTTGCTACATCGGCAGATAGAGTTCTAGATCATGCACAACTCAGTAAAAAAGCTCCAAAAGTTGAAGAGCTTGAAGGAGGAATCACTTACCTTCTCGAATCTCTCTCTACACTTCGAGGAGCGGTCGAGAGTGGAGTTGCTACCTTTAGAGAAGCATGTCAACAAGAGATTGATGCGATAGTTCAGGACTTACAGACTATCAAACCAGCATATGCTGAGATTTTCATGCCTATTGTTATCGAATTAGATGAGGGTTCATTGAGAATCAAGAATATGGATGATTTTGCAGAGATCAAGACAGAGATGCGAACAATCAAGGAAACCATGTTAGCCAAAGCAAAGGATTCCTTGGAAAACCTTCGATTTCGATTGGGAGTTAAAATTAGACTGGCTGCAGCAAAACTGATGGGTGCAGGAGTTGAAATTCCACCAGAAGTCCAAGAAGCTATTAGTGAACTAAACAATGTAGGGGTAGCTGCAGATAATGTCTTTGCCTTGCCAGCAATTGCTAGAAAAATGATTGAGATCTATGAGAAGAAGATACAATCGAAAGTCATTGACAAGCTAGGCATTGAAGTTGAATCCCTAAAGACTTCCTTGGAAAAGGCAAGCAGCATTGGTGTAAAAGTTGACAAGGAACTGAAAATGCTTCGTGACCTCCAAGAAAACCCACCCTCAGAACTTGAGGAGGCTGCTGATGCATTTGATAAACTCATGAATCTTACAACTTCACCTGCAGTTCATAAGAAAATTAGAGAACGTGTTGATGAGGCTTATACACAGATTAAGAATGCAGTTTCATTATTCGAGGACCAAGGTATGTCCGAGTTCGTCGAGAAACTGAAGGTTCTAATTGATCAAGTACCAGCCAAGTTAGAGAATGACTCACCCCATGTGAATGAAGCATTAGACGTTTGTCTAACACTCGCAAACATCCAAGAAGAGATGCTTAGTGTTATCAAGAACATTGCAAATATGAGTGGGGAGAAATATGAGAAAGAACTCAGAGAGAAGAGTCAGTATTATTCAACAATCGAGAGAGTGGTAGAGAAGCATCCAGATGAATTCAGTAAGACAGTCTTCAACACTAACAAGATGAAAAATCTAGAGAAGACTCTGCATTCTTCACAGGGCTTGGATGAAGCCATTGATTGTTTCCATAACCTTGAAGATATGAGAAAGAAATGGCTTGACCAAGCAGTTGCAATGGATGATTGGCATAAATCATTGAGAATGTTCATGACTGGATTCAGTCCTTCAGCAAAAGCTGAAGAACGTGATAAATTCATTGAAGATGCTGTAAGGAAAATAAAAGAAACTTATTCCAGAGAAGATATCAGTTCATATCTTACTTGGGCGATAAAAGAGAGCGCACAATCTCTAGTTGCAAGGAAAGGATAACAGGAGATACATTCCATGTCAAGAGGAAATCCTAGCGTAGATATTGATGAAACCACAAAAGCAGCTGAAGTCTTTGCTATAGGTATTGGAGAATGTGGGTCAAATATTGTAGGCTCATATCTCAAGACAAGCCGTGACAACAAACTACCATCCAGAGTTAGAGGTTATTTGCTCATTAACACTGATAGAGCAGATCTCACAAAGGTACGTCAAAAATATGGCATTCCAAAAGAAAATACTCTCTTGTATGGTGCATCGGAAATTGGTGTTGGTGGACGTTTCATGGATGGATATAATGCAATCATGGAATCGAAAGACATCATCTTTGACCAGCTTGCCAATCTTGGGTTTGAAGGAGTTTCAGGCTTTTGTATCTTCACGTCTCTTGGTGGTGGTACTGGTTGTGGAGGTACACCCGCACTTATCGAACTCCTTAAACAGAGATTTCAAGAAGAAGAAGGTCGGCGTATTTTTGTATATGTGGTTGGAATACTACCTTTTGAAGGGCAATCCAGTGAAGCACTGAACTCAATCTGGGCAGTTTCCAAGCTTCTCCGTGCACAATTGCAAGAACGTGGTGCTGATCTAACTATTCTTCTCTCGAACAGAACTATGCTGAAGAGAATCCTTCAGTGGAGAAAAGGAGATACCGTGGACTATCTTCGAAGAGAATTAGATGTTGATGTTGCGGATATCGACTCCATTGAAAAGATGGTTCCTTCAACATTGGATGAAGCAAATGCTCTAGAGGAAAAAACTGAGCAGGCTTTCGTCGAGCTTGTTAACCCAATGGCGCTTGATGTCATTGAAGCTATGTTATCACCTGGTGTTTGGGAAAGTCACAAGGATGTCTTTCCAACGACAGACTTAGCAGACTATTCACGAAAGCTCGATCCTGTTGTAGTGCCTGCACTCTATGCTGATGTTGGTCTAATCCCCGATGCTGGAAGTATGCCCCGTCAGATAAGAACAATGATTGATTATGCTGTGAAGGAATGCAGCTACGCAGATGTTGGTGAAGAGCCGAATGCAGAGAGTGTCTATTATGTAATGTCTGGACCAACACATATTGCGAAAGCTGAATATGGAATGCATATCAAAGAAGCACTTGATAAATTCATTGCACCAGGTGCAGCAATTACACCAGCATATGTTCAATATCACACGCATGATGCACGAACAGACCTACTTCTATTACTTGGTCTGCCAAAGATACCAGAACTTGTCACAATCATTAATGAAGCTACTCAGCTTGTAAACCTCCATAGTGGAGCCTCACCATTAAAACAAGGTTGGTTCATGCGGTCTAAGGGAACATCGAGAAAAGAGCTTGTGGATGCAATAAACGACTTCAGAGAGTTATTCAGTTACTATATGACTCCTGGAGAAACTATGGAATAATAGAGGAGTGAGTGATGGTTGTCTGATTCCCCATCATTTCAATTTGAAGACCTCATTGATAGATTGTTACTTATTGTAACACTCAACTCAACCCTAATTCATTTCCTTTTGAGTTCACAAGTTGAAGGAACAATAGATCCAGATAGAGTAGATTCACTTAATCAAGGACTTCTCCGAACAAGAAAATGGATGGAAGAAGCAACCACCATGAAAGGTGTCCCTCCATCTACTCAGAACATCTTAAGCCTAATAGTTAAGCGTTTATCACAGATTGAGAGTCTCCTGCCCAAGCTCTCGGATAAGGCAAAACAACTTGAAAAGTCGCCAACGACAGAGATTCTCTCATTCCTTGATGGAGTTCGTTCAGAAGTTCAACAAGCTGCGGATGCCACATCTTCAACATCAGAAACAGATTCAGAACTAGTTCCACTTGTGGGTGAAGAACAAGCAAAGACAGTTGAAGCTTATAGAAAAGTTGATGTTGAAGACGATCAATTTGGCTTAATTGGACAAACTCAACGACTTGTACAACAATACAGTTCTAGATGTCATGTTCTGCTACCAACATTCTGGTTAGAGGCATTACGTGAAATCCATCGATATCGATCAGATTCTCCGTATTTCGGAGATGTAATAGAACTTCCAGCTCGTATTCTCGTGAAACTTACAAAGAGTCTTCTGACAGAGGCACCAGGAGCACGACTTCTCCAAGATCTTATGAAGAAGAGGTCGCAGGAGAACTATTTGAATAATTCAGAACAGGAGAGAATTGAACGGGCAATTGCAAAGTATTTCCAAGGACTCGAAGGAATACTCAAGGAACAGGATGTTAATGTTAAGGAAAAAATCTTAGAAGCTCAGACAGCATTCGATGGATTTGGTTGGGGGGGTCCTGATCTTGAGAAGCGGATTATTAAGAGGATTAATCAACAATGCGAAGAGGCATTGCAAAGTGCGGAATCTGCAAGTGATCAAGCAAGGCAGGTCATCTATGCAGAAATCACCAAACTCCTTTGCAAACTGCAGCATGCAATACTTGCAGAACCGCGACCAAGTGAAATACTATCACAAATGAAACCATGATTTGAGAACGAATGTTCCAAGTCAATCTTAAAGGCACAGTGATATAAGGGATAATGACTATTCTCATTTAATCTTAAATCGAGGGTATTCAATGTCTGGTTTAAAGACAATGCTACAGCCTAAAGTTACCGCAGTAGTAGGTGTGTCTACATCCAATCCGTTTTCACCAGGTAATGTAATTTTTAGAAAACTAGCTTTTGAAAATGGCATCCCAACATATCCAATCAATCCCAAGGGCGGATATGTGGAAGGAGTGAAGGTGTACGAATCAATTACAGAGGCTCCAAATGATATTGAGCTTGTTGTAATATCAGTACCTGCGAGATTTGTTCCAAGTGTTCTAAAAGAATGTGGAGAAAAGAGAATACAATCTGTGATTGTCGTTTCAGGCGGTTTTAGTGAGATTGGAGAATCAGGAAAAGTGCTTCAATCAGAAATTGTGGAAATTGCAAATAATTATAGAATTTCAATGGTTGGACCAAACTGCATTGGTGTCTATGTTCCAGAAGTCCTTGACACCTTCTTTCTCCCGTCAGAGCGTGTCGCTAGACCTTCAAAAGGTCATGTGGCCATCATATCTCAAAGTGGTGGATGGCTAATCGAAAGACTTGAGGAATTTGCTGATAGAAGAGTGGGAATTGCTGCAGCAATATCTATTGGTAACCAAGCACAGATAAAGGTCACAGATTTTGTTGAACACTTTGGAAAAGACAACAATATCAATGTCATAATTTGCTATTTGGAAGGCTTTGGTATCAGTGAAGGAAGAAAATTTGTCGAAGCATGCCAAAAGATAGTCCAGAAAAAACCAGTAGTAGTGTTGAAAGGTGGCGAATCTGACGCAGGTCATAGAGCAACTCAAAGCCATACATCTTCTCTTGCAGGAGATCAGGCGATTGCTGGTGCAGCATTTCGACAATATGGAGTAATACACGCAATTGATGAAGATGAAGTCATGGCGTATGCCAAGATGTTCTCGTTCAAACCTAAATTGATGATGTCAGATAGAATTGGAACACTGTCAGTAAGTGGTGGCCATGGAGTAATAGCAAGTGATGAGGCTTCATCCTACGGACTTGAGTTTCCTCCATTCTCGAAGGAGGAGCAAGATTCGATGAGGTCAGCTATGACTCCAGCATATCAAGAGATTGCGTCATTTAGAAATCCCTGTGACCTTACTGGTTCAGCTTCAGACATAGACTATGAAAATGTACTCGATAAAATGTTGTCATTCGATTCCATAGATGCTGCGCTGTTGCTTTTACTACCTTATGCTCCTGGGATTTCATTGCAAATTGGTGCAAGAGTAGCCAATGTATCAAAACGACACCCAAAAACAGTTGTTGCCTATGTACCAGACTTGGAAAAATATGAAGTGATTATTCGAGGTTTTGAACTAAACGGAATACCTGCTGCAGATACAATTGAAGAAGCTGTTCAAATGCTTCATGGTATTAGGCAAAGGACAAAATATCTTCAACGTATAGGAGCTTGCTAGAGTCCAACAGCAACTCTCTTGTAATCAATATCAAGTGAGCGTAGTGCCTCAACTAACTGTCCCTTGATAATTAGTGGTCTTGAAGCCATTTCACTCACAGTGGAACAACCATTAAGATACATCGCCACCCTCAATCCATCTAGTATCTTCTCAAGGTGGACTATTACATCAAGAGATGAACCATGGACAGCCGGCCTTAGAACAGGATGAGCTAAGCCGGCCGCTATTGCACCTAAACTTAGGGCTTTTGCTACATCTAATCCTGATCTAATACCACCTGTCGCAATTACATCAAGTTCAGTGGCATCTAGTACCATAATAACACTAAGAGCAGTCGGCAGACCCCAGTCCCAAAATTCAAGACCTAGCTGAGCTTTAACATCATCTTCATCCTTCAAGGCTCTGAAATATTCAACCGCAGCCCAGCTTGTTCCACCTACACCTCCAACATCTACACCATCAATACCAATTTCCTCAAGTGTTCGTGCTACTTCTGTAGATATCCCTGCACCTGTTTCTTTTACTATTACAGGAACATCAACGGAATCAATAATCTCAGCAATACTATCAATGACTCCTTCAGAATTGCAATCACCTTCAGGTTGAATGGCTTCTTGCAACGGATTAAGATGAACTGCAAGAATATCAGCATCTATCATTTCGACTGCTTCTGCTGCCGCTGAAACATGAGTCGCACCAATATTGGCAATCACTGGCACTGATGGTGCTCGATCCCTTACGATTTTAAAAGTGTCAGCTAATGATGGATCTTCAACAGCAGCTCTCTGACTCCCAACACCAATAGGCAAGCCAAGTTCTTCTGCAGCAGCTGCTAGTCGTTCATTGATGTTCTTTGTCTGTGGATGTCCACCAGTCATGGCTGCGATTACAAGCGGAGCAGATGCTTTTAGGCCGAAGAAATTTGTCGTAAGATCAATCTTGTCTTTATCAATCTCTGGCAATGCATTATGAATGAATTCAATATCTTCAAACATTGTGGTTCGTCTGCATTGGACATCCTCGTCAAGGCATATCTCAATGTGCTCAATTTTCCGTCGTCGAGTCATTGAAGCTTCACTAGTTTCATCATCAATATCATCATCGTGAAAAGGCATGTCTTCGACCATTTTCTTATCTCCCATGTAATAATTTGAAGATAGGTCATATATACAGATAGAACTTGTGGTCTATTATAATATCAGGCTCATTAGCTCATTGCGCGATGCAAAGCCTTTTTTTCTTGACTCATTTACATTGTGTCCAGTGACAAATATGGCTGATGAGGAAAAATATAGAGTAGAGGAACCTGAAGAGAGTCCCCCCGAAGAAGAGAAGAAAGGACTCTTTAGACCACTTCCATCTGTTGAAAAAGAAACGTTAGTAAAAGAGGGAAGACCCCAACCTGTTGTCAGGTTCTTTGGTCATCACATGTATGAAGAAGATCGGGAAAAGTTAGTCCTCCTTTTAATCCCCCTTCTAGTAGCAATTATTGATGTAGCAATTTATTCATTTGTCACTGTGAACATATGGGAGAGCTCAGCCACATTTCTGTTCTTCATTCCCGCAATTGCGGCAATTCCGATAGGATTAGTAGTATCAGAAACAGGAAAAGCACTCATTGGAGGATTTTTATGTTCCATCTTCTTCTTTGTGATTTTTGTTATCTTTCTGACAACACCAGCTTTACTTACACCATCTCTGGGAATTGGTAACTTTATTTTGAGTGGTATAACAATAACATCTGGATACTTCATCATGATTATTGTCGCGAGCTTGCTTGGTTCTGTAATAGGAACTATACTCCGTGAGTTTGTGTAATCAACAAATGGAACATGATGCCGTCAAAAACCATTCTAGTGCATCTCCTAGCCATTTCAAGCAGGAAGAGATTTTATTAAGGGACTATTGGATGCAACGTTCGCATGGAGCAGATAGGTGTCCTCGTGAGTGGGCGAGGATCCAATCTACAGGCACTTATTGATGCTGAACTCCGTAAGCAGCTTCGAGCAAAAATTTCTGTCGTTATCAGCAACAAGAGTAATGCTTTGGCGCTACAACGTGCAAGAAAAGCTAGAATTCCAATTGAGATTATTACAAGAATCAAATATCCGGATAGAGATGAATTCGATAGGCAAATCATTAAGACTCTTGAAAAATACAATGTCAGTCTTGTCGTTCTTGCTGGGTATACACGAATGTTGACCCATCGTTTCATAGATAGATATGGATCAAGAATCATCAATGTTCATCCATCACTTCTTCCATCTTTTAAAGGTCTTAAAGCCCAGTGGCAAGCAGTGGAATCTGGAGCACGAGTGTCTGGATGCACTACGCACTTTGTAACATTTGAGATGGATGACGGACCTATTATAATGCAGAAAGCAGTGCCAGTGTTCCAGGATGATACTGGGGATGCATTGTCTGAGAGAATTCTCACAGAAGAGCATCGAATTTTAGTAAAATCTGTTGAACTCTATTGTGAACATAAACTAACAATCGATGGAAAGAAGGTCATTATCAAGGAGTAGCAATTTATGTGTGGTCTATTGGGGATATTGGGAAATTATTCAATTAAAATGGCAAAAGAGAGTTTACTCTTATTGGCTCATCGCGGTCAAGATGCAGCAGGTCTATTATGGATAGATCAGGATGAAATCAAGTCAGCGAAAGCTATTGGCAGTCCGAGTCGAATAGAAATTCCTAATAAACACTCGAATCAGATTCTTGGGAGTACAAGATATCCTACTTCTGGAAAACGAGTCGCTTCAATGGATGAACTGGATACATTTGTGGGACCGTTCAATGTAGGTCAGATTTCACTGACTCATAATGGAAACATTACCAATATGAAACTAGTTTCAGACCATACCTATGACTGTGATGGTGAGTTCATTGCACAAAGGATTTCACTCCATCTACAGAATAATGGTGGAATCTTGCAAGAAGCATTTCAAGCCCTAGAAACTGAGATTGATGGAGCTTTTAGTCTGGTAGGTATTTACAAGAATAAAATATTCGCTTATAGAGATAGTCGGGGTTTCAAGCCAATAGTCTTCGGACGTACCAATGGACTCACGCTTGTGGCATCAGAGAGTACAGTATTGGACATGGCAGGAATTCCAATAGAGAGAGATGTCTATCCAGGAGAACTTCTTATATTTGGTGAGAATGGCACTATGGAGTCATATTCAATCTCTCAAAATTCACTTCATTCACATTGCTTTTTCGAATATGTCTATTTTGCCCATCCAGCAGCCAAGATGGAAAACCAATTGGTCTATGACGTTCGATTTAGACTTGGTAGAGCACTAGCTCAGACTTTTCTTAAAAAGAAGGTGAATCTACCGGATTATGTTGTTCCTGTACCAGATACAAGTCGCCCTGCAGCGCAAGCTATGGCTGAGTTTCTCGATGTACCAATGAGAGAGATTATTCTGAAAAATAGGTATCTTGGAAGGACATTCATTGCTCGTTCACAGGATGAACGGGACTCAATGGCACGACAGAAGTATCTCTATTTAGACGATAAAATCAAAGGCAAAATTATACTAGTTGTTGACGATAGTATCGTGAGAGGTACAACTGCAAAAATGATTGTAGCAGATCTTAAGCAGAGAGGGGCATCGAGAGTCTACTTCGCTGTTACATGTCCACCTCAAACTCATCCCTGTTACTATGGTATTGATATCTCTACTGACAAAGAGTTGATAGCTGCTACAACAGATATGCAGGAAATTGCTGATTTCATCGGTGCAGATGAACTGGTATATCAAGAGAGAGATACCTTGGAGAATGCAATTGGTCTGAAGGATTTATGCTTAGCATGTCTAGATGGTAATTATCCGACTGAATATGCACAGAAAATCAGAGATAACTTACAACAACATGAGAATACTACAGATCAAAGAGACTATGAGAGGGAGTTTGTTGAATGAAGATTGGGACACTAGCAAGTCATAGTGCTCTTAACATAATTACAGGAGCAAAAGCTGAAGGATTCGAAACCGAACTTTATTGTACTCCAGATAGAGTTGCGTTTTACAAAGCATTTGGACTTGAAGATTCAATAGTCGAACTTGACTCATTTGATCAATTAATTGACATGGATTTATCTGATGTTATTATCATCCCCCACGGATCTTTTATTGCATATGTTGGGGCAGAGAGAATTCTCAATTCTAATATTCATATCTTTGGCAATAAAGAACTACTCCGTTGGGAGGAGAATCGTAAACTCAAATCAAGGCTTATGACAGAATCAGGACTGATGGTTCCAAGAGAATACAAGAGCATCGATGAAGTCAGCACGCCAGTGATTGCCAAATCAGATGGTGCAGCAGGAGGAACAGGATATTTCATTGCTAGAAATGAAGAGGAAATCAAAAGTAGAGAGCAACAAGGAATAGAGTATATGTATCAAGAATACATTATTGGAACTAAAATCTTTATGACATATTTCAATTCATTATCTAGAAACAGACTAGAAGTCTTTGGAGCGGACATTAGATATGAAACAGATGCTGATGCCAATCAAAGATTTGATAATTCGCCATCTTTTGTCGTAGTTGGGAATCTTCCACTGGTTCTTCGCGAATCTACACTCTCACAATACTTCGATATGGGACAGAAGTTCGTAAAAGGATTTGAAAAAATAACAGGTGAAAGACTCGTTGGTCCATTCTGTCTAGAAACAATTATTGATAAAAACCAAGATATCTATTGCTTTGAATTTAGCGGCAGAATTGTAGCAGGAACAAATGTCTGGATTCCATCCTCTCCTTATTCTTATGTTTTGTTCGGAGAACAAATGTGGATGGGAAGAAGAATTGCTCTTGAAATTCGTAATCTCGAAGAACAAGGAAGATTGGATGAGGGTCTGAGGTGATTTTAGTTGATGAAAAACAAAAAACAAAATACTTTCAAACAGACTTTTTCCAGTGTACATCAGAAAAAAGAGCGGTATTCCATTTTGGAGGCCGGTGAATGAAACTCCCAATTATTGGTATGCTAGGATCTCATAGTGCAGAGGAGATTGGTGTTGCTGCTAAATCATCAGGTTTTGAAACTGTAGTGGTCTGTCAGAAAGGAAGAGAGAAATTATATTCTCATTACAATAAACACCTCTATGATCATGTTATAGTACTTGACAAATTCAAAGATGTAGTTCAGGATGAAATTCAAGATCAACTCTCAGAATTTGGCACATTATGGATTCCCAATCGCTCATTCTCTGTGTATGTCGGTTATGAAAATATCGAAAGAAAATTCAAGATACCAATCTATGGAAATCGTAAGTTGCTCAGAGTGGAGGAGAGAGGATTAGAGAAAGACCAATACTGGTTACTTAAAGAATCAGGTATTAGGATTCCGAAATTCTTCACACCAAATACCATTGATAGATTAGTAATAATAAAGATTCAACAAAAAAACAGACCACTGGAAAGGGCATTCTTTTATGCAAATTCACCAGAAGACTATGAAAAAAACAGTCAATCTATGATTGATCAAGAATTGATTACACAGGACGATTTGCACGATGCAATTATTGAGGAATTTATTATTGCCCCAAGATTCAATGCCAACTTCCAGGCATATGCTATGAGTGAGCATTTTGGAGACTTGGATTTAGTAGGTTTTGAAGACCGAATTCAAACAAATCTAAGTGGTCTTCTAAATCTCCCGGCTACTGAACAAATGAAAATTAATTTTACAACGGTGAACGAAGAGGTGGGGCATAAAGGAGTAACAATGAGAGAGAGCAAGAAACCATTAGTATATGAAGCAGCTGAGAAATTAATCAATGGTGTAAAAGAGCATTTTCCACCAAAAATGATAGGGCTTTTTTCATTGCAAGGAGCACTTACAAATACGTCAGAATTTGTGGTCTTTGATCTTAGTCCCCGCGTTCCAGGAGCTCCCTGTATTGGTCCAACAAGTCCAGAAATGAGAAGACTCTCTCTCAAGTTCAGCCAACAGATACACTCCCCACTGGATCTGTGTATGATTGATATAATGAAAGCTATTGAGGAAGATAATCTTGCTGAAGCAACAACTTAGAAATGAAAATAAAAAAGGTGAAAAAACATGGAATTAATCTATGAAGGGAAAGCAAAGCGTGTTCTTCAGGACACGAAATCTGCAAACCGTGTCATTATCGAGTTTAAGGATACTGTAACAGCAGGAAATGGCGCAAAAAAGGATGAATTCCCAGGGAAGGGCAATCTTACATGTGATATGTCTGAGTTTCTTCTTGGTTACTTGGAAGGCAAAGGAATAGACACTCATTTCATAAGACGGCTTAAAGGACCTCAACTTCTCTGCAAAAAAGTAGGAATTTTTCCCATAGAGGTAGTATGTCGAAATAGAGCTGCAGGATCATTCTGTAAGCGATATGGAGTGAAAAAGGGAACGGAATTTGAAAATCCTTTAGTGGAGTTCTTTGTTAAAAATGATAAACTACACGATCCCCTAATCTCTGAGGGAGCTGCGATAAGAATTGGATTGGTTACAAGGCAACAAATACAATTTCTAAGATCTGTAACATTATCAGTTAATTATTATCTAAGTGGACTCCTCAAACAACAAGACCTCATTCTTGTTGATTTCAAATTGGAGTTTGGTCAAACCGAAGAGGGCTATATAGTTTTATCAGATGAAATTTCATCGGATACAATGAGAGTCTGGGATGCGAAATCAGAATCGATGGATAAGGATGTTTTCCGAGAGGATAAAGGCAACCTTATTGAAACGTATACAGCGCTTCTGAATACAATTCAGAAAGCAAAACCAGAACTTGTCGAATCAAGAAGCGAAATTTTGCAGGTGATTGTAGAACCAAAACTAGGAATCAAAAATCCCCCTGGTGAAGTGACTAGAAAAGCATTGAATCGTCTTGGTTTTGGAGATGTAGAGGATGTACGAATGGGGAAGATATTCAGTATAATACTCAAGAAACCAATTACAACTGAAGTATTGAATAAGCTTGAGATAATGAATGTGAAACTCCTTTCGAATCCAATATCAGAGAGAAGTAAAGTGAGGCTCCAATAGTGTCGATTGCTGTTCTCAGATTCCCAGGGACAAACAACGAATCAGATGTTCTAAGAGCACTCTCAATGATTAAAGAAGCAGATCCTTATCTAGTCCCATCGAGAAAAGGCATTGCGGGCCTTAGAGATGCCGAAGGCGTGGTAATCCCAGGAGGATTCTCTTACGGTGATTATTTACGTGCAGGTGCAGTTGCTTCAGTGGAGCCAATTGTTGAGGCAGTCCGAGACTTCTCAGAAGACGGATATCCTATCTTGGGGATTTGTAACGGATTTCAGATATTAACAGAGATGGGAGTATTACCAGGCGTCCTTTTGCCAAATGACTCTGCTAGATTTATCTGCAAATGGGTGTACATTCATGTTTCAGAGCATACTACATTGTTTACTGAAGGTTTAGAGGGAGGTATTATTAGATTGCCCATCGCTCATGCTGAGGGGAATTATTATTGTTCAGATGACGAATGGACAGTTCTTAATGATGAAGTACGGATACCATTCCGTTATTGTAACGAGGCGGGGGAGTTAACAGAAGAAGCAAATCCCAATGGTTCAATCTATAATATCGCAGCAATTACCAATCAGAAAGGAAATGTACTTGGACTTATGCCTCATCCAGAAAGAGCCTGCAGACCTGTATTAGGGTCAAGTGATGGATTAAAAATTCTTGAGAACTTCGTGAGGGCAGTGAAATGTTAACCAATGAAGAATTAGAACATATTTCATCAGTACTAAAACGAGACCCCTCAAAAGCTGAACTAGGTATGTTAGATGTCCTCTGGAGTGAACACTGCAGTTACAAAAGCAGTAAACGATGGTTCTATCTGTTCAATACAAAAGGAGAAAATGTTGTTCTCGGAATTGGAGAAGGAGCAGGCCTTGTTGATATTGGTGATGGCTATTTGATAGGTGTAGCCATGGAGTCTCATAATCATCCAAGTCAGATAGATCCGTATAATGGAGCTGCCACAGGAGTTGGAGGGATTATTAGAGATGTTATTTCTCAAGGATGTAAAGCTGTAGGATTAATGAATTGTCTTCGATTCGGACATCTTTCAAAACCACATAATGCATATCTACTGGAGAATGTTGTGCGAGGAATATCAGATTATGGAAACAGTGTTGGCATCCCTGTCATTGGTGGTGAAATCGAGTTTGATGACTCATATGATGAAAATTGCCTTGTGAATGTTGTATGTGTTGGGTGGGTAAAGCCTGAATATGTTGTTAGAAGTTCAGCGAAAACTCCAGGACATCATCTTGTTTTGTTTGGCTCAACAACTGGTCGAGATGGCATTGCAGGTGTAAGTTTTGCGTCAGAAACTTTCTCTAGTGAAGAAGATGAGAATCGAAAAGCTGTACAGATTGGAGACCCTCTCGCTAAAAAGGTACTAATCGATACACTCGCAGAGCTTGTCGAAGAACATCTCCTATCAGGACTGCAGGATTTGGGCGGAGGAGGGCTTACCTCTGCGGCAGGAGAATTGGCAGCCGCTGGAGGGACAGGAGTGGAGATTAATTTGGACAAGGTACCTCTTAGAGAGGAAGATATGGATCCTTCTGAAATAGTAATCTCAGAATCGCAGGAACGTATGCTTGGAATTGTCTCTCCTGAAAATCTCGATAGAGTGATCCTTTTACTTGAAAAAAATAGTACTCCCTATGGAATCATAGGTAAGGTTACAGATGATAAATACTACACAGCAAAATGGAAGGGAGAAGCAAAAGTAAGACTACCTATAGATCTTTTAGTCGGCGGATTCCCTGAACCTGAAAGAGTCGAGCTGAGAATTCCAGCGCAGACAGAATCCACCACTTGGTATATCGAACAAGAAGATTTTCAAAGCGTGATTTTCAAATTACTAGAATCCGAAAATATCTGTGATCGAAGTTGGGTATATAGTCAGTATGACCAACATGTTCAAGCAAACACCGTTGTAGATTTGGGAGAGAACAGTGGAGTTCTTGAATTTCCGAATGGTAAAAAAATAGCCTTCGCAACCGACTGCAATTCATTTTGGTGCCTTCTTGATCCACAACAAGGAGCAGCAAATTCAGCATGCAATGCATTAAGGAATTTAGTTTCAACAGGAGCACGTCCCATCCTTATCGCAGATTGCTTGAATTTTGGTAATCCTGAGCGACCTGAATCCTATGGTCAATTTGTTGAAGCTGTAAAGGGCCTTGGACGATTTTCGCATGATTTCAATATTCCAATTGTCGGAGGCAATGTTTCATTGTACAATGAATCACTTGTTAATGGAGAAATCAAACGGATAAATCCAACACCTCAGATAATGATTGCAGGAATCATGAACAAAGATTTTACTCCAGTACGTAGAAATTTAGTTGCTCCATGGGCGAATATTTTTCTAATAGGTGAAACCTTACCTGAGATCAACGGCAGCGAGTACCAGCGTATAACAATTGGACAAGTGAAAGGAGTACCTCCAAAATATCAACCAGATGTGGAAAAGCGAGCCATGCAAGCTATCCTCGAAGCACATGAGAGGAATCTGATTCGCTCATGTAATAATGTTGGTAGAGGAGGTATAGCTGTGGCATTAATGAAAATGGTACTCAATAGCGATTATGGCTTCAAGCTCAATCTTGATTATACACCAGGTACAGCAGGCAGTCTTGGTCTAAGACTGTTTTCAGAAACATCAGGACGCTACGTAGCAGAAGTAACAGAAAGTAATCAACAAGAATTCCTAAAGATCTTTGAGAAATACAATATTCCAATCTGCGAGATTGGATTGACTGTAACTGATCAAGTAGCTGATTTTGGTGCATTTAAAATTCAGATACGAGGGACAAACAATGTGTTCTCCAGAGGATTGAGAAAATATTTGGAGTGATTTGTTATGCCGGATGTCTTGATTATTGCAGGAAGTAAAAGTGACCAAGAGATTGTTGACAGAGCAGTAGCTGTCTTGGATTCACTCGACATTAGTCACTCAATTGAATTCGCATCAGCTCACAGGGAGCCAGAGAGAATTCAAGCTATTGTCAAAAGTAGCGACGCGAAAGTTATGATTGCAATAGCAGGGCTAGCTGCAGCTCTTCCCGGGATTGTTGCATCTCATACAACGAGACCTGTCATAGGCGTACCTGTAAACGTCAAACTGGAGGGACTCGATGCACTTCTATCAACCATGCAAATGCCAAAAGGAGTGCCAGTAGCAACCGTTGGAATCGATAATGGTGAAAATGCCGCATACCTAGCCGCAAGGATGCTATCAATCACAAAGCAAGAAAAGAAAGCTCCACAGACCTATGCAGAAGCAGGCGTGGATGAGTCCATAGTTGCTAAAGGTTTAGAGAAACTTGGTGAATATGTCAAGAGCTCTTTTCAGTACGGTCAAGTAACACAAGAGTTTGGACACTATGCAAATACTGTGAAAATTACTGATGAATTGTGTATAGCACTATCAACCGATGGTGTTGGTAGTAAAGTCCTAGTCGCAGAAGAAGCTAACAGGTATGATACAATCGGTATTGACTGTGTGGCAATGAATGTTAATGACCTGATTTGCATAGGAGCAAAACCCATTGGATTTGTTGATTACTTAGCCTCTGAAAAGCCGCTATCTGAATCGATTATTGATCAAATAGGAAAAGGATTACTTCAAGGATGTGCAGAGTCAAAGATACCAATTCTTGGCGGCGAAACAGCTATCCTCCCCGATATGATAAGAGGAACCAGAGCTATTGGTCTTGACTTAGCAGGAACTGCTGTCGGTCTTGCGCGCGAGGATGATTTGTTCGATGGAAGTGACATAGTACCAAATGATGTAATCATTGGCATATCATCAAATGGAATTCACTCTAATGGATTCACTTTGGCAAGGAAGGTCTTACTTGGAAAATTCAACATTGATGACAAATTGCCATGGGGGATTACTCTAGGCGATGAATTACTGAAACCCACGAAGATCTATGTAAAACACTTCAATGCATTAAAGACGAAAGGCATCAACATAAAGGGAATTGCACACATCACAGGTTCAGGATTTCGCAAAATCACTCGACTTGGCAAGTTTCATTTCATGATTGAGAATCTACCAGAGATACAACCGATATTTCAATTGATTAAAACATCAGGCAATATTGAGTGGAGAGAGATGTTTTCGACTTTCAATATGGGTATTGGATTAATTGTTGTAGTCTCCCGGGAAGAGTCGCAAGAAAGCATAGAAATCCTCTCAGAGTTGGACTCCTCTTTTATTTTAGGAAGTATTAAAGCTTCAAAGAAGAGTGTAGTGGAGATTCCAAAATATGGAGTATTATTAGAATGACAAAAGTGTTGTTGATTGGAAATGGTGCGAGAGAACATGCAATAGCTGCAGCCCTCTCTAAGTCTGAAGTTGAAGTACATGCACATATGGAGCGATTGAATCCAGGAATTACCAAGCTATCAAAGGATTACTCAATTGGATCTATCGTAGACATCAAACACCTTCCAGATCTTAGTGGCATAGACTATGCAATAGTAGGTCCTGAGGCTTCAATTGAAGCAGGCATATCAAATTTCCTTATAGCCCAGGGAGTTCCATGTATCGCACCAAATACCGCAGCCGCGAGAATTGAAACGAGTAAAGCCTTTGCGCGAATTTTGATTGAACAGACCTCACCCAAAGCTAATCCAATGTTCATCGCAGCTCGGTCTATTGACGATTTAAGAAAATTCGAAAAGCAAGTCGGAATAGAGAATATTGTTGTTAAACCAAATGGCCTCACTGGAGGAAAAGGCGTAAGGATTTATGGTGAGCATCTACATTCACGCCAGCATCTGGAAGAATATGCAAAAAACCTCATCATAAATCAAGGAGTTGCTGTTTTAGAAGAGAAACTTGTAGGGACTGAGTTTACAATTCAGGCATTCTCTGATGGGCAACGACTAGAGGCAATGCCTCTTGTACGAGATTACAAAAGAGCATATGATAACGATGAGGGACCAAATACTGGATCCATGGGATCATACTCTACAAGCAATCATGGTTTACCCTATATCACACAAGCTGATTTTGAAAGTGCAATGGAGATAATGACTGCAACACTAATGGGAATGAAGAGCAAAGCAGGTTCTGAATTCAAAGGTATATTATATGGTCAATTCATGAAAACTGACACAGGTATTAAGTTAATTGAATACAATGCTAGATTTGGTGATCCTGAGGCAATGAATGTCCTATCAATCATTGAAACACCATTCAACGATATCTGTCAGAGCATAATCGATGGAAATCTCATTCAACCAAGATTTGCAGAACTGGCTACGGTCTGCGTCTATGTTGTTCCAGAAGGTTACCCTGGAGAAGACACAATAAAAGATAGCGCCATAGATGTAAGTGCTGCAACATCAGCAGAGGTCTATTTTGCGTCAGTCTATGAAAAGGATAATCAAATCCTAACTACAGGCAGCAGAGCAGTGGGAATTCTAGGAAAAGGTAACACTGTTGAAGAGGCAAGAGAGATTGCCTACACCAATGCTACACGTATCAAAGGTAGAGTCAGATACAGATCAGATATCGCAAAATAAAAAGGGGGAATAGAGAGTATCAATATCTGAAAAAATAATAGTTATGGATTATGGAGGGCAATATACACATCTAATCGCACGACGTTGTCGAGAGTTAGGTGTTTTTGCAGAAATTGTAGCCCAAGATGTTGAACTCGAAAATGTAGCAGATGATGGAATAAGAGGAATCATACTCTCAGGGGGACCAAGAACAGTTACAGAAAATGATTTGGGAAAAACCTTCCAATCAAATCTTAGATACATTTCAAGACACAACATCAAACTCCTTGGAATATGCTTTGGTCATCAACTACTTGCAGTCCATTTTGGAAGCGAAATCGAACGAGGCGAAAATCCTGAATATGGACAAACTGAAGTTTCAATTATCAATCAGAAGACCATATTTAATGGACTTGAACGAATAGAGTCAGTTTGGATGAGCCATCGCGATCAAATAAAACAACTCCCTGATGGAATTATACCTTTAGCGTTGAGTGGTAATAATCGAATATCGGCCTATAGTAATCAAGAAGGAACAATTTTTGGAGTACAATTTCATCCTGAAGTCACACATACGAAAAATGGTATCATCATTCTCAAATCATTCCTACGAGATATTTGTGGCTATCAAGATTCATGGAGACCAGAGAACCAGATTCGTGAAATCATTAAACAGGTACAAACATCTGTAGGCGATGGACAAGTACTCATGGCTACTAGTGGAGGAGTAGACTCGACTGTAGCAGCCTATCTTATTAGAGAGGCAATTGGATCACGATTATTTTGTGTTTTCGTTGATAATGGATTATTACGACAAGGAGAGAGAGAAGAGGTAGAAAAGGCCTTCAAAAAGATGAATTTTGAACACTTCATCACTGTTGATGCTTCAGACGAGTTCCTTAAAGCACTTGAAGGCATAGAAGATCCTGAAGATAAAAGGAAAGTAATTGCGAACAAGTTCATTGAAGTCTTTGAACAAAAATCAAAAGAATTAGAATCAAGATACGGGCATTTTCATTTTCTTGGACAGGGAACCATATACCCAGACCGTGTTGAAAGTGCAGTAACAGGAAAAGCTACTGCTATCATCAAGAGTCACCATAATGTGAGACTTCCAGATTGGATGAAACTAGATTTAGTTGAACCATTAAAAGACCTCTACAAAGATGAAGTACGACAGGTGGGCAAAAAAATTGGGATTCCAAAACATATGCTTAACAGACAACCTTTTCCGGGGCCATCTTTAGCAATCCGGATTAGTGGTTCAGTCACAAAAGAACAATTGGCAATTCTTAGAGCAGCTGATTTCATTCTTCAAGATACTATCAAAAAAGAGGAGTTCTACTCATCGATATGGCAGTCATTCTGTATACTCCTTCCAGTTAAGACGGTAGGTGTAATGGGAGATGAGAGATCCTATGAACAAGCGGTAGTCCTAAGAATTGTTGAAAGTTGTGATGCCATGACTGCTTCAGTCAGTACACCGCCATGGCATATCCTGTTGAAGGTGGCTTCACGAATTGCAAATGAGGTTCGTGGAATCAATAGAGTTGTCTATGATTTAACCTCTAAACCTCCAGCAACAATTGAATGGTATTGATACAATATTCGATAGAAGGAAATCCTTATAGTTATGATAAAGGTCACACAAAAAATAATTACTGATACCAATCATTTACACAAGTTATTGTAGACATCAGAGTAACAACTAAGACATTATTCAAAGATTAGGAGAAGAACGGTAATGAATGAGCCATCAGACGGAATGCAGGTATCAAATAACCTAACTCCGTTAGTGCGTTCATTATTCTGGATGAAATTGTTTATTGGACTTGGATCTGGTGCTCTAAGCTATTTCATCCTCAGATTCAATAGCTACATTACATTTTACGTCATTACGCCTTTGCTCTACCTTGTTACGATTCTAATTGCATATGTTTATTTAAATAACAGATTAAAAAGCATAAAAACAGAAATGGAACCTAAAGCAATGGTCAAGTTTGCTCTGAAATATACGGAGACATGGATAATTGCATTTTTTGTGTTAGCAACAGTGATGTTCTACTTTGGATGGTGAATCAATGGAATTCAAAAAACGATACTTGATTACGATTCTAATGATTTGCACAATAGCTGGAATTCCATTCTTCTTTGGTATAGTACCAGCATCACAACCTTTTGGATTAATCCTTGATGCAGATTATATTTCATCGGGACCGTATAAAGGGGACTTTCTTATTACACATGAAGCAGGTGCAACAATGATTGTGACATCAGATCTCAAGCAACTATGGAGAACAGAATTGCCGGGACCTTTCGTTCACGAGTCTGAAATAATGCCTGACGGAAATGTGATGATTACTGATACAGGCATGCAACGTGTAATTGAGGTCAATATTAACAATCCGGATGAAATCATTTGGGAATGGAATGCAACTGATCCTAACACTGTTAATTGGACTGAATATGGTATCGAGCAGGGATGGAATGAAGCAGCAATTGATTATGTGTCAAACCCAGATCAAGGAGGAGGTGACTGGACGCATATCAATGATGTTGAATTCATTAATGGCTCGCTTATGGGCAGGTCGCACAATTCACTTCTTATATCAATAAGAAATTTCGATTTGATATTAGAAGTCAACTACACTGCAACAAAGGAAATTCTTTGGAGCTATGGTGAACCACAGAATCACGATATTCTATATCAGCAGCATAATCCAGATAGACGCGAAAATGGAAACATCATTATCTGTGATAGCGAGAATCATCGCATTGTTGAGATTGACTATAAAACAAAAGAAACAGTGTGGGAGTTTCATCTTGATTTCCCCTATGGTGAATTAAGATGGGCAAGAGATTGTGATGATCTCGGAAATGGTCTATATCTAATAACAGATTCAAATAATGGCAGAGTCCTGCTAGTTCAAAGAGATACAAAACAAGTAATTAGAGAATATGGAAAAGACTGGTTAGTGCAACCGTATGAATCTGATTATTATGAGGTAAATGGTCATGGATATATTGTAACAGCAGACCCACTCATAACATCACTAACCATTATGGACTTTGATACTGGAGAAATAGTAAACTCAGTAGGTACACCATTTCTTGCAAACTATGTCAGATACTTTGGCGTATTGATAAACCTATATTTTGTAACATTATTCATTGTGGCCTACAGGAACTCTCCTGAAGAGAGAGCACTTGATAAGTTAAGAGATCCAAATGTCTATACAGAACTGATCCACTCAATTCTCATATTCGTTATAGTAATCTATCTAGCAACCTATTTCGTCTATCTAGCAGAATTTGGACTGCAAGATATTATCGATACAATTGTGTCAAATCAATAATCCTTATGATAATATCACGAGGATAGTGTCAAAGGAACAAGTAGTTATAAAACATTGATTAAGAAAATTAGACATATCTGGCGAAAGGTGATGTAGAATGAGAGGTAAGCTAGTCTATCCATATTCTGATGCACTCCTTGGATATGAGTTTAGTCAAGAGCATCCATTAAAACCAGAGAGACTCAAACTCACATACCTCCTTTCTAACCAACTAGGACTTATAGAAAAATGCAACATCTTTGAACCAACTACAGCGTCACGAGAAAATCTTGAGCTCTTCCATTCAGTCGAATATATTGATGCAGTAGTGAAATGTGGCAAGGAATTATGCTCAGATCCTCGTCATGGTCTAGGAACAGCTGATAATCCAGTCTTTCCAAAGATCTACGAAACTGGTGCAAGATACGTAGGAGCAACATTAGATGCAATGAAAAAAATCATTGAAGGTTCATCAAACGCATTTTGCATCTCAGGAGGTCTGCATCATGCTCATCGAAATGCTGCCTCAGGTTTTTGTATATTCAATGATGTAGCGATTGCGATTAATTATCTAAGAAAGAAAAGCGATTGTAAAATACTCTATTTTGATTTTGATGCGCATCATGGAGATGGTGTTCAGAACGCGTTCTATAGATCAAAGGATGTTTTGACGATCTCAGTTCATCAGACAGGAAAGACACTATTTCCAGGTTCAGGTTTTGTTTATGAAACCGGTGGCGCTGAAGGCACAGGTTACGCTGTAAACATTCCTGTGATTCCTGGAGCTGGGAGTCTTGAATTGATAAAGGTCTATGAGGAAATTGTTGTACCGCTCTTTGAATCGTTCAAACCTGATTTACTTGTAACGCAGTTGGGAGTAGATGGACATTATCTAGATCCTTTGGCACATTTAGCCTACACGTCATTTGGTTATGAAACAGTGCTTAAAGGATTAAAGAAACAATCATCTGATATCTGTAAACTAGGGTGGTTGGCTGTTGGAGGGGGAGGCTATAATCCAGTAAATGTAGCTAGATTATGGACACTCTTTCTAGCTATAATTCTTGGTGAAAAAGTCCCTGAAAAAATACCAGAGGAATTCATTGAGCAATGTGAAGAGATGGGATACAACAAATACATAACAACAATCCGAGATGAAGAAGAGGTCGTACAGATGTATTTCTCTCGAGAAGAAGTCACACTTGATTTGGAGCGCACAATTCGTAGAGTGAAAGAACTAGTATTTCCGTATCATGGTCTGTAACAGTGTGAAGACAATTTACTCTTCAAGAGCTAATTGGATGTCAATCCATTTTCGTATCATCTTTATCATAAGGTCAGATGCCGCAGCCATAA
Organism: Candidatus Thorarchaeota archaeon; assembly: GCA_016839245.1. The sequence continues at coordinate 25,210 of JAEOUN010000036.1, read as the reverse complement.
TAATTGAATCCGCATCTTCTGCAAGAAGTGATGAAGGATCAACCCCAGATTTGGCAATTCGTAATAGAGAAGGATAGCAAAGAAGTCCAAGCCCTTGGATGATATCTTGTGTATCATCACCATTTATTTTAATTTCAGTTCCCAATAGCTCAACTGGAGATTCCTTGGAATCAGTATCGAGAATTGTTAGCAAGGTCTCTAGAGATGCAGAGATAGTTATACTTGATTCAAGGCACTCATCATAAACAAACACTTTTCCTTTTTGAAACACAATGGAAGACTCTTCATTAGTATCCGTTGCTTTGAAACAAAATCCGATATCTCTGAAAGAACTTTCTGCACTAATCATATATTCTTCAAATTCATGTTCAGACATCTTCTCTAATGATCTGGCTCGGTCTATGCTTACATTCAAAGCTGCTTTGCAGCCATCAATCACAGGAACAAGATATTCAAGAAGCATGAACTGATCTATTTGCATATCTTGCGCGATGTGTCTGAGTTGCTTCTCTAGACTAATATGACGTTCTTTTGTTTTTTCGGTCACTGTACTCGTACGAAGATGGAGATAGTTCGCATATAGAGATAATGTTTGTAATGATGATATCATACATTAATAGAAAAGGGAGTCTTTTCTCTATAACAATGGGATGTTTAGATGACCACAGATATCCATACTCACCTTGGGACAAGTCACAATGAAGTCAATGATGTGAATTTTGATACTCTAAACGAAGAGGTCGACATGCTCATTTCGAGGATGGATGTTTTTGGAGTGGAAAGAGCTGTTTTAACGCCTAATGTCCCTTGGATTTCAAATGAGTTGTACCTTAAAGCTACAGAGATATATCCCGATCGATTATATACTGCATGTTCAATCATTCCAAGACCAATAGATATTGCCAAAGCACAACTCAGAGAGTATATTGATGATGGTTGCGTTGCATTGATTCTAAGTGATGAAACATTCCATCCATCAGATCCTGCTGCCCAATCAATCGTTAATTATGCAGTTAAAGAGAACTTACCGATTTATTTTCAGATACAAAACATGACAAGTGATACAATTACATTCTTCGATGCAATCTCGTCAGTTTATAATGATGGAAAATTTGTGATATTGAGCATGGGTGGTCTTTTCGGATTTCCTCAAATTATCCCTCTAGTTTCAAGGAAGAATATGTGGATTGAACTCTCTACAACATTCATCAAACTCGTGGAATCTCCATTGAGAGTATTTCTAGACGCATTAGTTCAAGATATTGGTATTCGTAAGTTGGTGTTTGGATCCGGGTATCATACTCAGTATGTTGATATGACTGCCGCATTAAATATGATTGATATGAATGTCGAAACTCGAAGATTGGTGTTGAGCGAGAATGCATGGTTAATACTTGGGTTACAGTTCTAGACCAGTAGATTAGAGACCCATGAGAATCGTTTGGTTGACCAGCTTTTCAACATCTTCAGCACGAGGTAATCCAATAATCCTGAGGTGTCCAACCTGAATCATTGGTAATGCCAATATATTCAAATCTTCAACCAATGAGGGTTTATCATCAATTGTTGTTTCTACAACGTGAATGGATTTTCGAATAGAAGACAATCTATCCACAGCAGAATAGACAACATCAAGTGCATCACTACAAAATGAACAATACTGGCTTGTAAAGACGTTTATTTGAAGTGGTTCATTCTCATGCTGAATTGATTCTTGGTCTAACAAAAGGTCATAATCTAGCATTATTCGCTGTTGCATTCTTTCATCTCCTACGACATGTTTTTGAATTCTATTCTGCAAAAATTGGTGGTTTCAATCTGACATGCTCAGTAACAGAATCAACGGCTCTAAGTGGAATGGCTTCCCATGAATTCAAATGTGACTCAAGAGATCCTCTCCGTTCAACAATAACCATTGGTCCATTACTGTCATCAAACCAGACTTTCTTAACTCGACCCAGTGGGAAACCTCTGAAATCGCAGACCATCTTTCCCTTGAGTAGCCATTTCATTTCGTCGTTCTCCATAGTGCTCCACGAGATTCATAATGTTTTACATCAAAATGAGCCTGTGTACAACGGAGGCATTTCTCCCGTAACACTAGGGTGGGATAGAAACTTTATCTAAATTTGAGTCAGTATTAGAAAAGAATAGTTTAGAAATGCATTTAGAATGACCGGAAATATCATCCATGTCACATAATTCCCAAATGGAGCAGTAAACCTATTGATTCGAGTGGGAATAAATCTAAAGTAACCATTCTCTACTGAGTTCCACAACCACATGCCTATTTTCCTAGATAGTAGAGGTTCAATGAAATAGAAATCCAGTGAAGTACAAATTACACCAGATAAAGCTACAGCTTCTGTAGTATTGAATCTCAAAACTAAAAGAAGAGCAAACGAACCTTGGATTGCAACAGCCCACATAAGTGGAATCCATAGCGGAACACGTCCAATGAACAGACCATTCTTCTTTGTGTAATGATAATAACCTTTACCTGAAACATGATGCTCGCCAATTGCTGCAATAATCAGAATAAGTATCAATTGAGTGCTAACGATATTCCCAAATCGAGTCATGAGAATACTACTAGTGATGACACATAACATCGCAAATGTGAGTGTTAGAGTAACACCTATTTTTGTGGACATTATTTTTGCCTCTTAAGAATAGAAAACGAAGTCTTTCTCCTCACAACATCATGTGCGGATCTTAGAATTTCACGAGCTTGATTTGTACGTTGTTTAAATTCAATGACAAATCGACGACCCACGCGTCTTGTTCGTATCTCTTGGGTGGACAAGGTTTCTTGGACATCTAGTAGAATATCTACAACTCTCCCAACAGTCCTTCGATCAATGCCCAGTTTCCTTGAAAGAGCACCGATAGACATAGGATTACCATTCTTCAACTCTGCAATTACTTTACTCATGGCAATGAAATATTTTGGAGAGCTTGGCAACTCAGTAGGCATTGACATCTTTGTTCTAAGTAATTATAGGACGAATACCAATATATACATTATTATGTACACATTATAATGTACACGTAATCATGAACAATAACATCCTTACTCTATCTATCAATATTGAATCAAAAATGGGATTAGTATCAATCATTGATTTTCTTGTTTCTCATCATAGCCCCAATCAACAATTGTGTCAGTATCAGATGGAAGAAATGTGCCTTTCATCAAATAACCGCCGATTATCATTGCAATCCCCAAGAAATTCATAAAGCCACCAATACCAATCCAAATTCGATAATCACTTTCTTGTTTTAATCCTAAATCAAGGATTGATGCGCCTTCAATCTTGTCAAACCATACAGTATAGTTACCAAAAGGCAAATCAATGTCCGTACTGTATTCATATATCACACTTTGCGGCCCGATTAACGTCTGAGTAGTAGAACCAATTTGATACTCAGGACCTATAGTCATATTTACTGTTGTCAACTCTGTAGTTGAATTATCCATTATGACTAGATCCAATTCTACTATTGTCGCATTTACTGGTCGTACGGAAATCGATATTTCTAATTGGGGATAGAATCCGCTTTTGTTATTCATTGACCATGGCTTGTGAAGGCTTTCACTCATAGGATACAATATGTAATTATGAGGAGAAACAATTACAATAAAGCCACCAAGAAGTATAATTGCAGCTCCACCAAAATAGAGGAAAGCTTTCTTACTAAACCAAATGCTACCCATGGTTTATACCTAAATCTAGACAATATTCTCAGGTTATAGATGCAACGAACAGTGCAATACAGATGAAAAATGAATGAGAAATGGCACAAAAGACAAGTACATCCATGATTAAGGATATATGAGAAATATGGAATTTGAAAGATTAGCAGACACTCTTGATCAGGTGAGTCAAACAACAAAGAGAAAAAAGAAGATAGCGATTGTTTCCCAATTTCTAAGAAATTTAGATCAAGCAGAGATAGAACCCGCATCTCTATTCCTTGCGGGAAAAGTCTTTCCAGAGAGTTCTGATAGGAGTCTCAATGTATCATGGAGAGGCCTTTTCAATGCATTAAAGGAGTTAACTGAGTTTGGTGATGATCAGCTACATGAATACTATGAGGGTGATATTGGCGAAGCAGTTGCAGCATTGTTATCATCCAAGCAGTTATCGAAGCAATTGGTATTATTTCAGGAATCTTTGACAATTAAGAGAGTGTATTCAATCTTCTTGAAAATCGCACATGCGTCAGGACCTGGTTCAACAAAGGAGAAGCAATTACTTATTAGAAATCTGTATGTCGATGCATCACCACGAGAAGCACGATATCTTACAGCGCTTATTTTGAATGATATGAGAACTGGACTCTCAGAGGGATTATTAGTGGAGTGTATTGCAGAAGCATTTGCCATTGATAGCGACTTGGTTCGGAGAGCGTGGAGCTTTACTGGCAATATAGGAATCATCGCAAATATTGCATCTCAAGGGGGATCTGCGGAACTACAGAAGACGACAATCAAAATCATGACACCTTTGAAACCTATGCTTGCAAGCCCCATTGATGATTTGGAAACAGCTTTGACAGTAGGACCAATTGCACTTGAAATAAAACTAGATGGCGCAAGAGTCCAAATACACAAATCCGGAAAAGAAGTTAGGATCTTTTCTAGAAGACTGAACGATGTCACGGAGAGTATGCCAGATATTGTAAAACTGATACACGAAAAAGTGCAGATAGATCAACTCATTCTTGATGGCGAAGTTGTTGCTGTGGCAGAAGATGGTACACCATATCCATTTCAAATAGTAATGCGTAGATTCGGAAGAAGTCAAGATGTTGATGAAATACATAGAGAGGTTAAACTTGAACTCTATGTTTTTGATATGCTTCAACTAAATGATGCAATGATTATTGATAGTACATACAGCGAGAGAAGGCAGTTATTAGAAGAAAATATACCAAAGGAGTTACTTGTGGAAAAAATTGCGACTCAAGATCTGGAAGAAGCAAAGGCTTTCTTTAACAAAACAAGAACACTGGGGCATGAAGGAGTACTTGCCAAAAAACTTGATTCCACATATGTACCAGGCATACGTGGCAAAAATTGGTTGAAGATAAAACATACTCTGGAAACTCTAGATTTGGTCATTATCGCAGCAGAGAGGGGATATGGTCGTAGAAATAGATGGTATTCAGATTATCATCTAGCGGCTCGAGATGAGGATTCAGATGAGTTCGTAATGATAGGAAAGACATTCAAGGGTTTGACTGATACAGAATTCGAGGAGATGACTAAAAAACTCGAACAAATTCAGGTTTCAGAATCTCGCGGTTTCATCAGAGTAAAACCAGAAATAGTAGTAGAAGTTCTAGCATCAGAAATACAGGAGAGTCCAAAATACAAATCAGGAATGGCTTTACGATTTGCTAGAATCATCAAAATCAGAACAGACAAAGGGACTCAAGATGTGACAACGCTCTCAGAATTACGGGAGATATACGACAACCAGTTTAGATTCAAGGCGCGTTAGTTGGCTGGTTTAAATAAGCAAAGAAACCAACAAAATGATGTATCATGTTGGATTAAGACAATATGATGTAGGGCGTGAGTATTTAATGAGGGGAGAAAAACGAGATAGAAAATTATCTCGGCTAATTCCAAAAAATCATTTTTGTTCTATGAATATATTTCGCGAACCACCTCTAATCGATTGGACGTTCACAAAAGCAAGTCTTTTTACTGCATATGATATCTATCGGTCAAGTGACTTTTGGCTTGATGAAATAGTCAGATCAGGCAAGACATTGAAAGAAGGACTTCTAGAACTTGGTTTTCCAAAGCAAAATACTCTAGTTGTGGATACGGGAGTATTCGAAATGGAAGCAAAGAAGGCAGGTCTAGCAAAAGAACTTGGAATTGATGTTGAAATTCAACTTTCAAATGAGCAAATTTTCGAAGTCTATCAATTGACGGGAGCAGACTATTTTGTTGCACCCGATGAGATTATACTTCCAAGTGATGATGATTTCCATGTTAATTTTAAAGTGGAAAAAATTAGAAAGAATCTTCTTGAATTGCTAGAGATTGTTCCTTCTTCAAAAATCATAGCAGTGATTCAAGGACATTCACAGTCTACAATTGATAATTTGTTTGATTATTACAGAAGTCTAGGGATAACCTGCTTTGCAATGGGAGGTGTTATTCCCTTATATCGCCACAGCAAAGAATTATTGGAGAAAGTCCTATTATATGTTCGAGAAATTACAAAGAAATTTTGGCTCCATGTCTTTGGTCTCCCCCATATGGGATTATTGCAATACTATCTCCATAGAATTAACATAGATAGTGTTGATACATCTGCTATCCTTTATATTACTGCAAGAAGACAGTATCTTCTCAAGTCAAAAAGTGAACCAGTCAGAAATGCAAAATTTCAAGAATGTAATTGTGAGGGATGTAAGAATCTCTCACAAGGTCTTTCATCACAGAGTCAGCAATTCTTTGTAAACCTCTATGTACATAATCTACTCCAAGCAGTTGATATTAGCAAGCGCACTAAAAAACCTGCTTTAAAGAAATTGGACATATCAATTACGGACGAAGAACAGATGACTAAACACTCTAAAGAAAAAAAGATGAATATTGAATCTGCTAGGAATTTTAAGGCAAATTCTTGGAGGACTGCAGCGGAAACGCTGAGAATAAAGAAGAAAGAAGAAGAATGATTAATCAGCTAGAGATTAAACCGAGTCAGGATTTGCATTTCTTATTCATTGTCGAATACTGATACCGTATTGGGTAAAATACAATCGGACTAAAATATCAAAAAGACCATTTTTGAACGATTGATTCAAAGTGTGTCTTAAATCAAAGCCTTTAAATGCGTGTCATAAACCTCAGCGTTTCAACGCATTTGGAGTCTTCCGAAATGTGGCTAGAAATAATGCTTATCCCATTTATCGCTAATTTAGTGTTGTTCATCATATTCTGGATTGTCCATGAAGGATCCCGTTGGCAGAAACACCCCTATTTGGGTGTCTTTGCAAGAATTATTCAGAAATCGCCTTTAATCGGATTTCTGATATTTTTCGCTCTCACCATATTATTCTTTCCAACAGCGATCCTAGTGATGCTTGGAATCTGGTGGGACACACTGCAGGCGGGGAATATTCCAACTAAAACGGATGTCGTAAATGTCATGCTTATTATGTTCCTCATTATGGCTTTTGTAATCCCAGTGATGTGGGGTAGCTTCAGAACTTGGCGTCAAGCAGCAAGAGCTGAGGCTGAAGAAAAGGTCAAAATGACTGGAGTATAATATTAATTGATTTGGCTGATAGACCTATGTACTAGGCTATCAAGCCCTTTCTAATTATTTCTTGAGAGGTTTTTTGTGATGACTTTCATAGAAATGGGAGAAGGTCTCTTTGTTGTCGTTAGCGGAGCATTTCCTAGATGTAACTCATTAGTCATATTCTCGGATGAAATAACAGTCATTGATCCAGGTTGTGGCATTGAGGATCTTAGAGCATTACTACAGAGTAAGGATAAAGCACTCAAAGACATCGATACAGTAATTCTTAGTCACATTCATCCAGATCATATTACACATGCCACAAGACTCCATAGATTATCCAAATGCAAGATTGTCGCCAATGAAATTACAGCGCCACTGTTTGATAACAAAGAAATGATGAAAGAGTTTCTTGGATTTCACAGGGCAAATCCTGTTCGAGGTCTCTGGGAACAATTAGTCAATTCCAAAATGTATGGGGCTCTAGAGGAAGGGCATGCTGATGAAGTTGTATCAAATGGAACCAAGTTATCGTTAGGGGAAATAACAATAAAGACATTATACACACCAGGACATACGCCAGATCATATGTGCTTTGAGATTCTGGAATCCAATGCTATCTTCGCGGCAGATATTGACTTAACTGAATTCGGACCATATTACGGGCATCCAAATTCCTCAATCTCAGAATTCAGACGCTCAATATATAGACTTCAAGATAATGACTATGACGCTTTAATTAGTGGGCATCTTCAGAATCCTATAATTAAGGATTATAAAACGGCTCTAGCAGCGTACGAGAAGCAGATAGACATTCGTGAGGACATTGTATTAACAGCTATAATGGGTGGCGCAAAATCAATTGAAGATATCACCATGAGTCCAATCATCTATCCTTCTCTCGTTGATCCAGTCTTTTTACAATTCGAAACTTGGATGATTGAGCATCATATTGATTCATTGATTGTGAGAAATCTGATCGAAGAGAAACACGGAAAACTTGTAGCAATCTAAAGCAGTTCAGATATATTCTATATCTTGAACCGCATTCAGGATTGATATCTCGTTCAGGTATCCTCAATTTTCGTCGTGCTAATTTCGTCGTTTTTATTTGCAATATTTTTCAAGATGATTGAGAAGTTATTGAAATAGAAAAAGGCTAGCGTATAGAAGAATTACAGGAATGAATAGGCTAACAATGGACTCAAGGACTTTTGAATTAAATCTTACAAATGGTATAAGGAATCCAACTTGACTCCGATACTCTTGCCATGCTGGACCAAATATGCTGTTCAGATGATGTTCCTCAACTAAAGCAATTCCGATATATGCTAGTAGAGTCGCAATCCATAGAAGTATTGTTTCTTCAATGGATAGCCAACCAATTCCTAAAGTATGTTGTAGAATCCATACACTCTGGAATGTCAAAATAAAGGTAAAAATTGTAACACTGAAGTACTGAGGATGACGCACAAATCGATAGGGTCCAGTTGTCACAAGTTTCTTGTCTTTCTTTTTCTGCCATAAATAGACAACACAATAGGCAATTAGGAGGAGAGACCCAAAGATTACAATTAGATTGAAAACGTCGTCAGGAAATGTGATTGCTTGCCAATTGCCAATCATACCAATCAAGTACAATAAAAATGGCAAAGTCATTAATCCTCCCCAGAAAGGAGGCATAGAGGAAGCTAAAGGGAGAAGATAACTCGTGGCACTGAGAATACTCATTTTAGCTTTCTCGGTCTTACTCTCATTCGGTACCTGTGAATTTTCTGAATCGCCCACCTTAAACACCACTTGTATCAGTCTATCTGAATTAAATAAAGACTAGTTTGTGCGTATTACAAATGAATCATTGTTTGAACGCTTGAAAGCAATGTAGTCGAAGACATGAAATTCTGTTTTAAACTTATGTCGCAAAACAATGCATAACATGATAATTTCTATAATGACAATTGTTGATGAGGTTTTTTTATTCATCTAGCATCTTCAATATCTCATCTTATCTACTGAGATGGTCTTTTTCGCATCCAATTGACGAAATAAACCACAATGGCGACTACGCCAACAATTCCAAATGCCAATACAGTACCATATTGAGATAGTATATCATTAGGCCAGTATTTCGCCAGTTCATTTCCTGCATCTCGCCAGGAATCTGCAATGCCAAGAAGCATTGCAGAGATGTTGTCGAGTGTGTCTTCATATGGAGCAAATGCATCATCAATGTCGCCAGTCGAGTTATAAGACTCTGCAATTGCCTTGAAGGTGGTAGCGATATATCCGGTAGCTTTAGTGATATTAGTGGGATATATGAGTGTTGAATTATCTGTTAATTGTTCAAAGAATGGTAAGGCCTTTTCACCGGCGAGTACAAAATCAGTGAGATCTGTATCAGACATTATCTCAGGAAGTGCAGTCAATGCTGTTCGATAGGATAGATATTGTAGAGTAACCTGTGCCTCAAGACCAAGACCAATGAACATGATTGCTGATGCTTTGAATTGAACTTCATCATCAATTTCATCAAATACAGACAGATATGATTTCAAACCTTCAGCAGTAAAATCAGAACTCATTGTTCTAAATGCAGCTTGCCCGAATTTTCCAACGTATGCATTTGCACTGGATGGAGAATATGTTGTTCCAACACCAAGAAGTTTATCGCGTATTAAGCGACCAAGTCTTGCTTCAGGATTTGTGAACTGAGTTCCTCCTGGAAGAAAGGTGTTTGCAATATAATATCGAGAAGACCAAGCATTATCCAAATCATAGTAAGAGATATTGGCATAATAACCGCGTTCGTCTTCAGGATAACCAAAGTCATCTCCAAAAGATCCTACACCGGGATCGACAATGGTCGCAGACTGAAGTGTGTCATTATAGCCCACTAATAATATCGCATGTCCACCTCCAGTTAGATCATTCTCTCGCAAGATGTCATAGTCATATTCTGGAAGAAATGTGGGATCCACACTCACTAACAAGGGATACCCTGAATCAATGGTTTTACGCATCAAATCGAATGCAGCATCTTTATCATCAAGGACTCCAACTGAAATATCCTCGCTTTCCCAGACCTGAATATTTTGATCAATATAAGGAATCATGGATCCAACATATAGTGTGTAATTAATACCATAGAATTTTGCCAAGAAATCGATTGGCTCTACTTGCGAATAGAGAACACCAGGGAACATCAACATTGTATCATTTATGTGGAAATACGCAAAGGAGAAACCTACCGATGAAGCTGCAAAGACATCATAGAGATCTATATCAACTCCTGCATATTGCATTGCCATAGCAGTTGCAGCCCAAGCACAAAAACCGTTAATTTCTTGCCACACATATGGTTTTTCGGGAAGTATCTTGGCTTCAGATATCGTGAAGTTAGAATCAACTATAGCATAATCTGATTTTGCTTGGACGACTGCGGGAGTGATTATTAAAACAATCATAAACATTAAAGTTAGGGATGATGTTCTCAATGATTATCTCTCCAACATTGTCCTATGTCGTGTTTTCATAAGCTTGTCGATTGGTCGATTTCTGTCCTATTATAGGAAACCAAGAACAGCATCATAAAACACTTCAAAAACAATTATCTTTCTGTTTGTTGGCGTCTTTGTTATGCTGAAACGTAGCAATCTAATTGTGGCTACTATCTTCATGATATTGATATCCATATCAATTGCTGCCGCTTTTCTTAGCGACTATCAAGGCACATCACCATTTGTCCAAGATGCCAATGCCACTTTTTCTGGTAATATTGAAAGAGAAGGAGAAGTGCGATATCATTCCATTAGGGTCTCCGAGAATGTTTCTAGCATTCATTGTGTACTCAAGTGTAGTGGTGTTGATTTTGACCTCTACGGGCGATTTGGTGATTTGCCAACATTGGATGATTATGATTTCATTGGATTTACTACAGGAGGAGAAGATGTCTATTATGATTATCCTGAGCCAGGTATATTACAAATAATGGTGCATTCATATTCAGGTATAGGGCACTATGATTTGATTATAGAATTTGAATACAACAACTGAATGGAATAATTCACTAAAAGCAATCTTTATGCTATCTGAATTAATCGAAGGTTCTATCTTAAGAGGCGAAATGTTTCTTGAATTACCATCTTGTGTTGACCAGACAATGCAACCTCAACTGCCAATATTGTCATGGTGGTGAGGAAACAGGTCCACAAACAGAGATTAAGTATACAATTGATGATATAAGCAGTTTTCTATCAAAAGATGATGATATCCAACTCATGCTCTATGGAGGAGAACCAACCCTACGAATACCATTAATTATCCAACTCATGGATAGATTTCAAAATGCCAGATTCATGTTACAAACAAATGGATTGTTACTCGATAGAATTCCAATTGAGTATATCAATCGAATTCATTCTATATTAGTCAGCATTGATGGAGTCGAAGCTGTTACTGACTATTACAGATCAAGGGGAGTATATCAAAAGGTTCTCAGAAATGTTAGTTGGCTGCGTAGGAATCTATACGAAGGAGATATTGTTGCACGAATGGCAGTTTCTCAACAATCAGATATCTATAGAGATGTCCGTCATCTACTAGATATCAAAGCTCCATCATTTGATCATGTTCATTGGCAGTTGAATGTCATTTGGGATGCTGAGGGAAATTGGATTGACTTTGATAAATGGGTAAGAGATTCATATAATCCGGGAATTACAAAACTAGTGGATGATTGGGTAAATCACATGTCAGAAGGAGTTGTTGAAGGTATAGTGCCTTTTATTCCGATAACATATTCTTTACTCACTAGCAAAGCATCAGAATTGCGATGTGGATCAGGTATTGATACATTTGCAATTCATGTCGATGGAAGTATCGGAGTATGTCCAATCTCACCAGATTGGGACTTTTCACTTGTTGGTGACATTTGGAAAACAAGTCCAACTGATTTGCGTAATGTCATGAATGTAGATGAGCCATGCCCATCATGTAGTGAATATGGAATCTGCGGCGGAAGGTGTCTCTTCGCGAATAAACAAAAACTATGGGGAGATGAAGGTTTTAACAAGATTTGCTTGACTGTGAAGCATCTAATCTCTAGTATTAGAAATCGATTGCCTCTCATTCAACAACACCTGAGAGATGGCATAATAACAATTGAAGATTTCAAATATCCTAAATTCAATAATGGGTGTGAGATTATCCCCTAGTATTTTAAGTGACTAAGATTGATTGCGAAAATTTATTCTCACTAGCGTGCAGTTTATTGAAAATCGTAGAAAAAGTTAGGATTCAGGTTCAATATCGGATTCTACAAGCTCCTTTTGCATAACGACTATTTCTTCACCTAATCGTTCAAGACGGTTTGTTTCAACATAACCGAGTTTCTCATAAAAGGCAAGTTGTTCATCAATGGCTCCATAGACTTCAACTTCAACAACAGTCCCATTCATGTGTGCTATGAGGTTTTCTGCATAATCCATCAACATGGAACCAATTCTTCGACCACGAAAACTTTGTCGAACTGCAACGCGAGCTATGACTCCAACGCGACCGACTATTCGTACGCGCATTGTACCGACAACGGTATCGCCCACGACAGCAACATATTGGTCACCCATTTGGATATGTCGAGCAATCTTGTCTAAACCTTCTTTTAGAGCTGCAGGCATTCTAGAAAGTTGTTTACGAATTGGTTCATAGGCTTCAGTGATGATCTCTTTAATGACATCAACTTCAGAGAGATTAGCATGTCGAATTGTTATTTCAGCGTAGTTGTAAATAGGCTTATCCTCCTGATGCAACAATTTCTTCTTAGTACATAATTCGACATAAATTATTTGGAGTGTACAAGATATCTAAACCAAAAGACGCATAACATAGAATTTGTCATGAATTATTGGTGACTGTTCTCGTGATGATTGAAATTAGAATGTCAACTCCAGATGATAGAGATTGGATAACAGAAGTATTGCTTGATAATTGGGCATCTAATATTATAGTCACCCGTGGCATAAGCTACAAAGCAGACCTTCTGCCTGGACTAATAGCTGAGGTAAGTGGAAAACCATTGGGGCTTCTTACTTATAGCATCGAAGACAATGAATTAGAAATTGTCACAATGAATGCAATTGAAAAAGGGAGAGGAATTGGTTCAGCGCTACTTGATAGAATTGAACAAATCGCCAAAGAACACAAGTGCAAAAGAATCTGGTTAATCACGACTAATGATAATATAGATGCAATTCGCTTCTATCAAAGAAGAGGATATGAGATTGCCTTTGTACACCGGTATGCCATAGAAGAGTCACGTAAAATAAAACCTCAACTCCCGTTTGTGGGAAAATATGGTATTCCTATTCGAGATGAAATTGAGATGGAGAGAATCCTCGAATAACTAGAAAACGTACGTTTAAATCAGCCAGTGTTTATTCAATGGATGAGGTCATACGATGACAGACAACGAAAAGGAAAATGATGATATTGTTGAATCACAACTAAGTAAGCGCGACAAGAGAGAAATAGAACGTGGTGCTTGTGTAAATTGTGCAATAGCCTCGTTTGTGATAACCATTCTCATGATGATTGTCATGATGTTGTAGCAGAGTCTGATTATCAATGACATTCCTAATAGATCCAGGTCTCCTGATTTTCTTCACATTAGTTTCATGTTGGATTGGTCAAATTCTACGAGAGAAAACATCAAAGCCAGTGGGATTAATACTTGCCATCTTCAGTCTTTGTGTCATCATGTTCACCAGTACATCTTTGTATCTTAATCTATGGTACATGGATTGGTTCTGGCAACCTTTTGCGCCTACAGTATCGTCAGGAAGAGATTTGATGATAAACTCAGGAATATTCTCTTTCGAATTTGAAAATACTAATGGACTCATAGACACGCTAGCAGCCCTTCAAATCATGATCTATCCAGTATGGACATATATTGGACTAAAACTCTGGGCATATTTTAAAAAGTAAAAAGAAGGGTCTTTGGGAGACCCTTGTTTCATTTTCAAATGTCTAATCCTCATCGTCTTCTCCATAGCGTTTTGGAGCACCTAGACGACGACCACTATCTATTTGCAGTCTACGCGAATCACGCTCAGGTTCCTGAGCAGAGTATCTTTCTGGAGACTTTGGCCTCTTCTCTTCTTCTTCTATCTCCTCTGCAATATCTGAATCCACTTCTTCAGGTTTCAGAGCTTCACCCTTTTCTTTGGCTTTTTGAACAACCCGCTCTGGTCGCTCAACACGGAGATAATAAATCGCTGTAAATATTGCTACAAGAGGGAAAGCCATTAGCTTGGCAACATCTCTAAAGAGGAACAAGAACCTAGGATCAGTAAAGACACCGCCAGCATGGAACCAGTCCCAGATTAGAGTATTGCTATTAGATGCAACAGCAATTATTGAATCTACAAAGAAATATCCACTTGCTAAGAAGAAAGTTAGTAGGGGTCCAAAATCCCCTGTTCTGACTCGTGACTCTTCAATAGCTTCTGTCACAGTGGCACCTATTCCACTCATTGCGTAAACCAAGAAGAATAGAGACATCGCTATATCAACCGGACCCATGCCAAAGATATCTCCTCGTCTCATCACATTGACAAGAAAGTAACCAGCATAAATTGAGATGAATAATGTCAGAATTGCAATATTCAATGCTGCTCCTCTGCGGAAATATCTTAGAAATGCAAAGAGCATTACTATTGCAAAAAAGCCCATGAATATGTAAGCAAGAAGTAGGAACGACCGCTGATCGATTAGATTCTGAGTTGCACTGCTAAAGATTCCATTTAGTATTGGTCCTAATCCAAGAATATCAAACTGGTAAGCAATTGACAAGGCAATTACAGCTTCTGCGCCAATAATCACTAGACCAATCAGCAGAATAATGAAGCTACCAGTCCCGAGAAGAAAACCACCTTTCTTGGGTTCAGCAAGAGTCGCGACTCGTAGGCTTGTTCTTGTTGAAAGATATGCCTGAAAAGCTATCCAACCAACCCAACAAAGAATAGCAAAAAATAGCAGAGCAATCGCACCTGCCAATAACGACAAGAAGACGGAAATGGCAAAAGAAATGGCCATCCAAGAGATGCCTTTCAATTCGGTAGTTCTTCCTCGACTCCGTCTTGTCAACCAGAGGTTATCAACCCCAAGTCCAGTAAATAAAGAGCCGAGTGCAAAGTATATTGTACCTGCTGAACCAACATATACAAAGAAGTTCACAAGAATCTCTTCAATGCCAGTTCCAGCAGTTATTGTCATTAACCACGAAACGAATAGACCAAGAAACGTCGTGGCTACAAACACTATGAAGTATGCAAGATATCTTCGAGTTTTGAAGAAAATTTGTACACCTTCAACTATTCCAGAGAGAATGGGGATATCCAATTATCTAACCTCCCTTGTTATCTACGGATTGTAGTCGGAAGGATTTAAGGTTTAGCGGAATGGAGACCAATATAGATACTGAAAGATAATAAGGAAAATGGGCAATAGGAAAGAGCCCAAAAGGGGGAAAATGTCCTATGGCAGTACGTGTCCTAATGGTCGATGACGATACGGTGCACCTTGAACTCAGTGAACGTTTTCTTAATCGTCAAAGCCCAGATTACGATATCGTTTCGGTGGAAACCAGTGAAGAAGCTGTCAGACTTCTTAGCGAAGAGGAGTTTGATGCTGCGGTCTGCGATATCGATCTTGCTGGAGATTCGATGACTGGTCTGGATATTCTGGAATATATCAGAAGCGAAGGAATTAACACACCCGTCGTTATTTTTACAGGGAAGAGTCGTGAAGAATTCGCAATTCAGGCTTTAAACCTTGGTGCAGACTATTATATCCGAAAGAGCTCGACTAATATTGATGGACTATACGCGGAATTGTCATACTATATTCTTACGGCCGTTGAAAAGCGCAAGACTGAGAGAGCATTACGCGAATCTGAACAGAAGTTAAGATTAAGTGAAGCGCGATTGGCAGAAGCACAACGTATTGCACATTCAGGAAGTTGGGTCTGGGAAATTCAAGAAGACAAGGAGATATGGTCTGACGAGATATACCGTATTTTTGGATTAGAACCTCAAGAGTTCAAAGCGACCTATGATGCGTTTCTTCAATCTGTTCACCCCGATGATAGAGAAGTAGTTCGCAAAGCTGTGGAAGATGCTATTAACAGTAGAACGCTTTACAGAATAGATCATCGCATAGTCCGCCCTGACGGCAGCATTAGATATGTCCATGAAGAAGGCGAAGTGACCTTTGATGATGGACAAGCACTAAGAATGATGGGAACCGTTCAAGACATCACAGAACAGAAACAACAGGAAGCATCATTGTTAAAAGAACGGAACAAGGCATTGCTGTATCTAGATCTAGCGGGTACTATGATATTTGCTCTTGATTCCTCATTCAAAATAACTATGATAAATAAAAAAGGATGCGAAATCCTTGGTCTCGAAAAAGAAGAAGTCATTGGGAAAAATTGGATAGAAACATTCGTCGCTGAAGAACATCAAGCTACTGCAAGAGAAAGGTTAGGTTTGATTCAGCAAAAAGAGCAATACAACGAACCGTGTTGTACTTTTCAAATACAGAATTCGTCAGGGGAGAGTAAGTCTGTGATGTGTAATGATACTACCATCAGAGATGAATATGGCGAAGTTACCTCAATTCTATGTTCAATACAGATAGTCGACGAAAATGGATCGTTTACTAATTCGAAAGACTCAGTCTTCATAACGGATTCTAAGAAACAATACGAATGGTGGCAAGGAGTATTTGAACACGCACCTAGTGCTATTGGCATTTTTGATGCTGAAGGATTGTTGGTAGATGCAAATATGGCAGCAGTGAATCTATTGGGTGTTAAGACAAAAGAGGACCTGATCAACCTGAGTTTATTCAAAGATTCTAGGTTGCCAGAAGAAGTTTTAGAAAGTGTTCAAAAAGGAAGGGTACACCGGTTTAGATACAAATGGGATTTCAAATATGTTCAAGAGAGAGATATTTTGGATACATCTCGTTCTGACATAGCATTCATGGATGTTATTCTTTCATCCCTGCAAGACTCAGATGGAAATCCAATTGGTTTCGTACTTCATGCAAATGATATCACTGATAGAGAAAAAACTGAAGCAGCACTACGCGCAAATGAAGAGATGTTTTATACTATCTTTGAAGAATCGCCAATCTGTATCCAATTATTTGATTCTGATGGCATTTTAGTCAGAGCCAATAAAGCAAGTCTTGATTTATTTGGATATGAAAATCAAGAAGATGCCATTGGGTTGAATCTCTTTGAAGATCCAAATATTCCGGAGTATGTTAAGACACAGCTTCATCAGGGAAATTCAGTCATATCGCAAATCAGGTTTGACTTCTCAAAGAATCAGATACATCAGCTGCACAGGACTACCAAATCTGGTGTGATGCATCTGGATTGTGTCTTTTCACCACTTCATTATGGAAAAGAAGAGGATTTACAGGGATTCATTATCCACGTTCAAGACGTTACGGATCGACACCTTGCGGGACAAGCATTGAGGGAAAGTCGTGAGAGCTTTAAGGAGCTGTACAACAATGCTCTTATTGGACTCTTTCGTGTGAGAATCTCTGATGGTTTGATTCTCGAGTGTAACAATCATTTTGCTAATAGTTTTGGATATATAGATAGAAGAGAACTAATAGATAGTTCTAATCTCTTCAAGGATTTCTTACTAGAATCAGAGTCGTGGAATCGACTTAAACGTACTCTGAAGGAAACAGAGAGTCTTGTTACAGAACTGCAAGCCATAACCAAGAGCAATCACAGGTTATGGATGAGGTTTTCTCTGCGGCTCTTGGAGGAAAAGGGATACATAGAGGGAGTGATGTCTGACATCACACAAGAAAAACACGCTCTTGAAATGTTGAGAAAACAGAGAGAAGAGCTAAGTGAGTTTGCGCACTCAATGAGTCACGACCTCAAGAATATCTTTCACAACATGCTAGGTTTTATTGAACTCGTGGAAGATGAAAATGATATTAATCACCTCCAAAAATTACGCCAGATGCTTAGAGAAACTAGTGACCTACTGGATCATTCAGTAGCTTTGGCTGATGCAGGACTCACCGTGGAAGAGAATCTCACAGACATAGACCTAGATGCACTTGTAAAATCCATTGCAAATTCTACAATCCCAGAATCGATTGAGTATGAACAAGATGTACTGCCAAGAGTGAAAGGTGATGAAACAAAAATTACCCAAGTCTTCAGAAATCTCTTAGATAATGCCATTAGACATGGTCAACCAAGTAAAATCGAAATAAGACTTATGCAGAATGAGAGTGAGTATCATATTTTGATTCAGAACGATGGCAGAGAGATACCTGGTGATATTAGATCAAAACTATTTAGCAAGGGCTTTACAACAAGTAAATCGGGACAAGGATACGGTTTGACCATTGTCAAAAGAATTGTTGAAGCGCATAATTGGAATATTGAACTGGCAGGTACACAAAAAACCGCATTCGAATTGGTCATTCCCAAGTAGAATTACTCTATGCACATATACTGAATTAAATAGATCAAGTGATTATCTACACAATACAACATCCTTAATAGGGGAAATCTACCAGAACAATGTGTGGTCAGTGGTATAGTAGGGCCTCGTTTTCGTAAAAAGTCCCTTCTATAAGGGCTTATTACAAAACAAGGTTCTTATAGCAGATCCACATAAGCAAACCATGTGACCAGTGTTATAGTAGGGCCTCGTTTTCGTAAACTTCGGAAACGTGCGTTCCGTTGGCGGAGCATGCCCTCATTACATAAACTCCCCCCCCTCCTACCACATGAGCCCTGCTAGACCTGGTCACACCCTCTTTTCTGAACCAAGTTGCAAAAGTTCGCCCGGGCGAAGTTTTCATGTTTGATTCCACAGTTGAAAACCGATTTTTGTAAATTTCTCTTTCAGGAATTTAAATTAAAACTTCTATCGTCATATCATCAGGCAACCTCTAAGACCCAAAAATAATGCGTTCTATTCGTGAAATCTGTTCTGCCAGTGAGCTATTTCAATTTCGTAATAGTTCTCAAGAATTCTGTCAACGTATAGGGAGAATAAAAGACATACATCATGATATGATATTTGGTAGACATCTAAAAGAGCGATAATATGTGACTCAGAAGGCATTAATTAATCATTCAAAGTTACTTAAGAAAAACGTGATACTTGGTCATAATGATGTCATGATCTTAATGGAAGACATGAATCCAGAGTTTGATGAAACATGTCATGATGAACTACAGCCAAAATGTCAGGAGCAACCAGGAGTATTTCGAGCGGTTCAGTTCAAAATCGAGTCTTCTACTTGTCTATTGAAGAATGAAAGACTTTCGAAGAACACTCAACTCGTTAAAGAGCATTAGACCTCCTCAAACTCGTCAGTCTTTAGAGTCAATTTTCGTGGATTTGCCAATAGACTGATTTCATATCTATGTTGAGTAGGTATTCTTTTTCCCTTTCTCCATAAATGGAATCCTTTGTTAATCTTCTCTCGAATCTGACCTCTATATGCAATCATAATCGAGAAACATTGTAGAATATTAGAGAACCACTCATTCTTTGCAAGGATTGAATCTTTAATTCGAACCATGAACTCACCTCCAAGGTCACCGAATTTGCTATCAATAGTTGCAATCACTTTTTCGCCATTCAATCGATAGACACGAAAATCATCACCTAAGGTGGCACGTGCTCCTTCTATTCGAAAGGTCTCAAATGTGTTATTAGGACCTAGCAAGTAAAACGAATAATTCTCCGTTGAGAGCCCACCTCGTCGATATTGTTTTACCCATGTAATAAACTCATTATCTTTTGTCACAACAGTGAAAGCGATGAGTGGTTCATCGGAACCATAGCTCATAGCATACTCCTCTGCCACCATTTCTTCCATCGTCGCAATCCATCCCCCCCTATTTGTAAAGAGTTTAATCACTAAGCGACGGTCCAATTCATCAACCTGTCCCCACAGAGATTGCCTTAAAATTATGAATCCGATTTTCTCCAAGGACGGAAGTTTCTCTTTCTCATTGGTTCGTTCAGACTCCTCAATTTTTCCAATAATATCAGCATCCTTTGAGAATTGCCTGCTTTTTGAACGCCACACTTCATCTTGGCGAAATCCAATCTCTTCACTGTGGAATCCCGTAGTATACAAGTCCTGTGAAAGAATACGAAATATTGGACCTACCTTCCGCTCAACTTCTTTCTTTGGCAAATGAATCACTCATCAATTTGATAACATCAGCCAGTGATAAGTCTTAGTCCATGCGTTTGTCGAAACATTCAAACTAAGGAAAAAAATTGTTTGCTTATGAAGCTAGGTGATATTTATAGAAGAATTGTTGAAATGGGAATAGAGGCAGATCCCAGAGGTCGAGATAGAATCAACCAGATTCTTGAGAAATCAAAAAAAGATTTGGAAAAACTCGAAGGGAAGAAAAAAGAACTTGCTGACAAAGATGTGACTTGGAATCCATATACTGATTGTAGACTGCTCTACGGCGACCCAGACATGGAAATTGGAAGTGTTCTCTCAGGAATTGATATTGGAACTGGAGAGATCTTACTTGCGGACAGACTATCTGAGTTGGGAACAAAAATAGATCTTGTGCTTGCACACCATCCTCATGGGATAGGCATATCAAACCTTGACTATGTTATGAAATTGCAGCCTGAACAATGGGCTGCTGTGGGTGTGCCTATTGCTCAAGCTGAATCAGCAATGGCTGCTCGATTGAAAGAGGTCCATTTTGGAACCAAACCCAGAAATCATACCCAAACTGTTGATGCTGCACGGTTGATAGATATGCCATTTATGTGCTCTCACACCCCAGCAGATTCACTGGGTTTTCAGTTCTTGACAAAATATCTTAAAGAAAAGAATCCGGCTACTTTAAGCGATTTGGTCGAAGTTCTCCTTGAAATTCCTGAATATCAGGAAGCAGAGAAAGTAGGAGCAGGTCCGGAGATATTGGTTGGCAGTCCAGGAGGAAGTGTAGGTGAAAAGTTTGTGTTCTTCACTGGAGGTACTTCAGCAGGTCCGAAATCAATTCCTAAATTATCTAGAGCGGGAGTAAGCACAATCATCACCATGCATATGGGAGAGGATGTGAAAAAAGCCTGTGAAGAAGAGGGTCTCTATGTAGTAATAGCTGGCCATGATAGTTCTGATTCTATCGGAATGAATCTAATTCTAGATGAATTAGAGAAGAATGAAATTAAGACATATACATGCTCGGGATTAACACGTCATCGAAGGTTCTAGTAATGCCGGTTTCCAGACCAAAATCTGAAGATTCTTTTCTTCAAATGATTATATAAGCAACCCAGAATGTTCATATGTGGCATATGTACCCAGCGGCACCCGTTGGACATGATAAAAGAGCTGACTATTGCATTTGAGATCATTGGAGGTCTTGCCCTTTTCATGTATGGTGTCACTCTATTACGGGAGACACTTGGGAAAATTTCAGGTAAGCGAGTAGTACGAATTCTGGAAAAAGTGAGTGACGATCCAATTAGAGGTATGGCTGCAGGGACTGCTGCAACTGTGATGACACAGAGTTCAAGTATCACTGTACTTACACTCATCGGATTCGTAAATGCAGGTATGATGACATTCAGGCAATCTGTCAATGTCATGCTTGGTTCAGAGATTGGAACCACAGTAACTGCTCAACTTGTTTCGTTTGATATTGGTGGCATCTTCTGGCCTTTGATTGCAGTTGGATTCTTTATGAAAATGTTCACAAAAGATGAAAGAGTCCAATTGTTGGGTACGACAATCTTTAGTCTTGGACTCCTTTTTTTGGCAATGGATTTTATGAAACAGGGAGCTCAACCATTAACGACAGATTATCCGTTCTTTCGTAGTATTATCAATGACTATGGATCAATCCCACTTCTTGGTATTCTAATTGGAGCATTAATTGCAGGAGTGACACAAAGCAGCTCAGCAACAACCAGTCTTGTTATCGCAATGGGGGCAGCAGGAGCAATTGATTTGAGTCCAGCTATTGCGTTAGTTATGGGAGCAAATATTGGAACCTGTTTTCTTGAACTATTCGCAGGTATTGGAGCTACAAGTCCAGCTAAAAGAACAGCAGTGGCGCAGACAATCATTAATGTCGTGGGTGTAGCCATCTTCCTACCATTTCTAACGCCATTTACAAATGTTGTAATGGCAACATCAAATGAACTCCCACGACAGATAGCAAATGCGCACACGATATTCAATATCGTTGTGAGCTTCATTTTTGTCCCACTTGTAGGTTTAACAGTGAGGTTTTGTGAACGCATTATTCCTGATAAGGAAGGAGAAGTCATAGGGAAACACTTCTTTGATGATGAGATGTTGCACATTCCACAAGTTGCACTTCTTGAAGTGGAACGCGAAATAATACGAACCGCTGAAAAAACACTAGAAATGATTGTACTCAGTAAAACAGGTTTGCTGAATAGGAATCTCGATGATGCTCGAAAAGTCATACATTTAGAAGATGAGGTTGATGAAGCTTGTAGAGATACTGAGGACTTTATTGATAAAATCAGAGAAGAAGAGCTAAATCAAAGAGATATTATATGGAGAATCAAATTGATGGCAATTCTCACAGATATTGAAAGGGTCGGAGACCTTGCTTCAAACATCGGAGAGTTTGTTATCGACAAGCTAAGGAATGGAATCACATTCTCGATTGAAGGCACAAAGGATCTCGAAGAGATGTTCAAACTTGTTGAGGAGACCTATTCAACTTCGATAAACTCACTCAAGACAAAGAACAAGGATGTAGCCAAAGTTGCGGAGAGACTTGAGGACCAAGTTGATATCCTCGAACGTAAACTGAAAGCGTCACATGTACATCGAGTACAAGCGGGAATCTGTAATCCTGAAGCGGACCAGATATTTGTCGAAACCTTGAGGAATCTGGAACGAATTGGCGACCATTCTGACAACATCGCATATGATGTAATAATGGATACCTGATTCTCATACTCAAGATTATTTTACGACGAGGATTTCCTTTTTTCTAAAGCACCTGCTCTAGTCATACGTTTGGGAGAGAGAACATAATCCAGCCATTCCTCATCCATAAGACCCTCTTCAATCACTATCTCGCGAACCGACTTCCCGGTTTCAAGAGCAGTCTTGGCAATTCTTGTTGCAGCCTCATATCCAATAATTGGATTTAATGCTGTGACTAACCCAATACTCTTATTGACAATGTCTAATCCTGCATGATTTGGTTGAATTCCTCGAATACATTTCTCATTTAGAATTACCAGAGCATTTCTAATGAGCTTAAGAGACTGAAAGAAGTTGTATGCAATAACAGGTTCGAATGCATTCAGTTCCAATTGTCCGGATTTGGATGCAAGAGTAATTACCATATCATGACCAATTACTTGAAAGGCAACCTGCATTACCATCTCTGGAATAACAGGATTAATTTTGCCAGGCATGATACTCGAACCAGGTTGAACAGGTGGTAGAGTAATCTCATGAAATCCACCAATGGGCCCGGAAGAAAGAAGAATAAGATCACCAGATACTTTTGCCAGATTCGTTGCGATTACACGTAGAAGACCAGACGCATGTACAAACTCATCCGAGTTCTGTGTATCATCAACTAAATTCTCTGCCGTGGTAAGCTCCTGAATACCTGTTACATCAATAAGATACTTCTCAGCTAATTCAATATATGTTAGATCAGCATTAAGCGATGTCCCGATTGCAGTTGCTCCAATATTATGAGTCTTCAGAACTTCTTTTGCTGCTGTGATTCGAGTCAGGTCTCGTTTCAGGGCACAAGACCAAGCCTCAAATTCCTGCCCTAGAGTAATTGGAACAGCATCTTGCATTTCTGTCCTACCCAATTTTAGAATGTCCTTGAATTCTTCCGCTTTCTCGTCGAGTGCACCAATTAAACTCGCCAAGGTTCTAGACAGGTCACGTAGTCCATAGATAGTAGCTATCTTAATGGCAGTAGGATAGACATCATTGGTTGATTGAGAGAGATTCACACTTTCATTTGCAGATACAGGATTCATGGAATTCCGCTGTTCACCCAATATTTCATTTGCTCGAGAAGCAATCACTTCATTCGCACACATATTTGTAGATGTGCCGGCCCCTCCTTGAAGCATATCAACTACAAATTGATCATGGAATTTCCCATCAATAATCTCATCACAGGCTTGAATTATTGCATCAGCATATTCAGGTTCTATGTGTCCAAGTTTCTTATTTGCCAAGGTGCATGCTTTCTTCACCATCGCTAATGCTTGTACCAAAGAAGTGTACTGGTTCAATGTTACAAGAGATACACCAAAATTCTCCTGAGCTCTAAGTGTCTGAATACCCCAGTAGACATTTTTTGGTATCTTTCTAGAACCAAGTAAATCACTCTCTTCTCGATATTCGATATATTCTTCACTCAACACTATCACCTAGCACATCTTCACTAGATATCAAGACAGGAATGTTATTGACTCTTTCTTAATGTTAGTCAATTAGAATCCAGCAGCCTGTCCATCTTTTCGATAATCAGAACCAGCAATCCAAGCATCTTCAAGACGAAGAATAGCTTGCCCACCTCCAAAATTTACAGTGGAACCTTCAACAACCGAATGACCCATCTTTTGAAGTTCATTATACAGAGTCGTGGGCATACCTTTCTCTAATGAAACAAAATTTTCTTTTTGGTTATGATCAAAACGTGGAAAATCGATACCCATTTGAGGACTCATCCCGAAATCTATCAAATTACTGATGAACTGACCATGAGCTTGCGCTTGATGGGAACCACCCATTATTCCAAACACACCATAGAATTCGCCATCCTTGTAGAGCGCACCAGGAATTATTGTATGAAAAGGCAATTT
>JAEOUN010000035.1 GCA_016839245.1 Candidatus Thorarchaeota archaeon | reverse complement strand
TCTTGGACATAGACATTTCCTATGCCTGCAATAAAGCTCTGATCAAGAAGGTAGCTCTTGATACGACCACGTTTGCCTTTCAACATCTGAAAGAGTCTTTCCACTGTGAAGCTCTCATCAAGTGGTTCAGGTCCAAGTTTCGAGATTTGCTTGTGTTTAATGATTTCACTTGATTTGAAGAGATGCACATGCCCAAACCACCAGTGATGAATCCAGATCTGCTCACCTGTGTCTAGATGCAATACTACACGTTCTCGCACGGGATCTGGGTGTTCTTCATGTTCATGCAAGCGGACTTCACCACCCATTCCAAGATTGAGCGCGAGTATGTAGTCACCATCCAAAGTGATAATGACCCACTTACCACGTTGCATAATGTCTTGAATACGACGACCTTTGATAGAAGTATTGAATTTCCTAGCTGTTGTATTCAAGCACTTTGGTTGATTTACTATAGCATCTGTAATCACTTTGCCCCTCAGAACCTCATTCATACTTGCTGCAAGCACATAGATATCTGGCAATTCTGGCATCTTCTGACCACCGCTGACTGATGGTGTTATGACATATCACAATTTTAAGTTTCAGAAATCCGTCATTTTGATTTTAGACATTGAAACCCAGAGTCGTTAGAGGTATTCTCTGAACTTCAGTGGAAGTTAGGAGGCTCATTATTGTACCATCGAGGAATTTTTCCCATTGCTGGCTCATAGCCCGAGAGAACATAACGGGCAAGAATCAATCGTTGAACCTCACTTGTTCCCTCATATATCTGGTAGAGTTTGGCATCTCTGAACAGCTTTTCAGCAGGATATTGGTCTATGTATCCATACCCACCATGGATTTGAACTGCTTCACTAGCAACCTCCATAGCCACATCAGTCGCAAAGGCCTTCGCAGCACTGGCAGGAATTGTTGAATCACCAACAAAATCAGCTGTCCACGCGGCTTTAAGATACATTAGGCGAGCAGCTTCGATTTTCATATACATATCTGCAAGTTTGAACTGAATTACCTCAAAATTGTTGAGTTTTTCACCAAAGGCTTCTCGTTTGGTTGTATAGTCACGAGCAAACTCCATAGCAGCTCTGGCAAGACCTGTAGCAAATGCTGCAATAGATGGTCGAGTCATTGCAAAGGTCTTCATCGCAATCTTGAAACCTTCACCCTCTTGTCCCAGCAGGTTTTCTGCTGGAATTTTTACATCTCTTAGAATAACGGAAGAAGTTGTTGAGGCTCTATGGCCCATCTTCTCAACTGGACGACCAGTCTTAAGGCCGGGTGTATCAGCATCCACAACGAATGCGCATAATGCCTTATGCCGCATGTTTGGATTTAGAGAGGCAAAAACAGTGAAAGTATCAGCATAAGGCGCATTGGTAATCCAGAATTTTGACCCATTCAGAACATATTGATCACCTTCCCTTTTTACCCGAGTCTGAATCCCAGCAACATCTGATCCCATTCCAGATTCAGAGCAAGCAAAACTAATGAACTTGAGATCCTCAGTGAGGGGGCGAAGATACTTCTCCTTCTGTTCGGGAGTGCCCGCAATAAGAATTGGTTCAGCTCCAAGAGAATTTACATAGATGCTTGTTGTCATTCCAGCACATCCTGCAGCCATTTCTTCAACAACCAGACATTGTTCCAGACTCCCAAGACCAGGCCCACCATACTCCCTTGAGATTGCTAAATTCATCAAACCCTCTTCCCAACATTTCTGGATAATTGGACGTGGAAATTCTCCAGTCTTGTCATAGTAATGTGCGTAAGGTAGCATATACTCTTGGGCAAAATGCCTTGCTCGATCTCTGAGTTCCATTTGTTCTTTGGTCAAGGTGAAGTCAATCATTGTGCTCATTCCAATTTTAGATAATGCAATCTACTTTCCATTGATTCCTTAAGTGAATTCCTAAGCGACCTATATTGATGCAACTCTATGTCTGTGAGGTGATTTGTCTTATGACCTCTGGCAGACTCCACTTGAGTTCTAGCTCAAGGGCTCCACCCGCAGGACCAGGGCATCTTCGAACACATGTCCTGCAAGCAACACATAGCCAGAGATCTACTTCAATGGAACCAAAACCTGGGGCCTCTTTATCCAAAAGGATGTTATCAACGGGTTTCGTGGTTGATAGGGACATGACTGTCTTATAGAACAGACTTCTATTAACAGGGAGCTCCTTGAGTGATTCTTCAGTAAATTCAAAAATTTCTGGTATTCTTAGCACCTGAGTGAGCTTGATTGCATCTTCGGGACAACTTATTTCACAGGATTTACAGCCTAGACATTTTGCATGTTCCCATTCGATTGTACCAAATCCAAGAAGTGGAGCATATCCCATTTGGCTCTTGTATTCCTCAAGCACGGATGGTACGTCAACATCTGTAAGATCAGTGATTTTTACCTTCGTTCTGGTTGATGGAAGTTTCGCACGAGTTCGATACGCAAGTAGCACTGCTGATTGAATCTTCTCTTCAACATCTTTCAATACATCTAAAGCAACTGATGAAGAATTGATGGTAACATTAGCGAGTTTATCACGAGAGCGTGAAAAGGTTTCAAGTGCATTGGCTAATCGACCAATGCTTTCAGCCTTTAGATCTTGTAGAATCTCATCCAGTTCATTTCGAGCTTGTGCTGTCTGTAGAGCAATTGCAGAGATTGTCTGAATTATCGTTTCAGCTTCGGTGGGTGTTCTGAGAACATCATAGAGAACATATCCATGTTCCTCACCACGTGTAACTAGCTCTTCATTTCGCTTCATCTGAAGTAGATGGAGAAACACTTTATCTTGTGAGATGTGTGTCCTTTCTGTGAGATACTTAGATGTCAGTGGTCCTGCATTACGAACCAGAGCTAGAATCAGTCCGCGTTCAGCTTCATCCTGAAGGAATTTGGTTATCAGTACACGACTTGTTTCAGGATTGATTCTACTCCCATATACTGTGACATCCATATTGGAGATTGAACAATTGATACACCGGTTTGCTTCAGTCATAGCCATAGATTTGTCAAAACCAAGCTCGACCTCAGAAAAGCTGGTTTTTCTCTCGTCAGGATCAAGTGTAGGCATTGCTGTCCTTCTTTCTTCTTTTGCTTGAGTTTTGTCTATATCAACAGAGGCAATTATGGGTCGTTTTGATTTTACTTTCGGAACTTGCTCTCCTCTAAGAAAGAGGTCTATTGCATGAGCTGCTTTCTTTCCTGCTCCAAC
>JAEOUN010000136.1 GCA_016839245.1 Candidatus Thorarchaeota archaeon | reverse complement strand
GCCATATCCCCCTGTTATTCTGATTAAAAGTACGGAATACTCACAGGCTCATTTATTGGACAAAGATTTCGAATTATATTAGGAAATACTATTACAGAGTCATTGAACATATTCCATGTTGAGTTTTCTCTCCCCCCTCTATTAGGCAATACTATGAATTATGAAACGGATATATCTCAATGGAAGATTAACCTAAATTTGAAATACTTGTAGAATAATAATTTTCTATGAGTATTACGTACGGAGGACTAGATTTTGAGAACGTCCAATCAAGCTATTCGTGGGTATGCTGCAAAAGCAAAAGGACAAGCGTTGAAGCCGTTCATCTATAAGCCTCCAGATCTAGGCGAAAATGATGTTCGAGTTTCAGTCACTCACTGCGGTCTCTGCTACACTGACATTCACGCCATCGACGACTACTTTGGTATTACTACGTACCCCTTTGTGCCTGGTCATGAGATTGTTGGGCATGTATCCGAAATGGGTTCTTCGGTAACTGAATTGAAGGTAGGAGATCGTGTCGGTATTGGATGGCAAGGGCATTCATGTATGCAATGTGAATGGTGCTTGAGAGGAGAAGAACACCTCTGCAATGATGTTGTTAATAACGGTTCATGGACTCCTTATGGTGGCTTTTCATCCTCTATCAAAGTGGATAGTCGGTTTGCCTATCCATTACCCCAGACCATGCCTTCGGAGGTAGCTGCAGTGCTCCTATGTGCAGGAATCACTGTATACTCTCCTCTCCGATTGTATGCGACTGACCACACACAGAAAGTTGGCGTTATCGGCGTGGGCGGTCTCGGTCATCTAGCTATCCAGTTCGCGCACGCTCTCGGTTATGAAGTCACAGCTATCTCAACATCTCCAGAAAAGGAAGAATGGGCACGGACTCTAGGCGCGAATCACTTCATTGTTGCCAAAGACAAGACTAGCCTTCAGCAGGCGAAGTTCTCTTTCGACCTGCTGCTGTATACTGCTCACGCTCAGACCGACTGGACATCTTTGCTCCTCACCCTCAAAAACAACGGGAAGCTTGTGATGATTGGATTTTCCCCAATTCCTGTAACATTTGAGCCTTTGGATCTAGTAGTGCACCAGCAGTCAATAACTGGTTCCTTCATTGGCAGTCCAGTGACAATGCGAGAGATGCTCTCTCTAGCACACGCCAAAGGTATCAAACCCAAAATTGAGCTAATGCCAATGAGATTAGTCAATAAGGCAATTCGCAAGTTAAAGGAAAACAAACCTCCATACCGAATTGTTCTCGTTAATGACTAACAGCCAGTGTAATACATAGAGCTTTTGAAGTATTTAATGAGAGATTAAGAGAGATTGAGAAATATCTAACTGATTCAAGGATTCTATTTTTGTTCGAAAAGACTTCTCATTTTTTTCTCTGTTGGATTTCTTACAATACCTCGATCAGTGATGATTGCATCTATTAGCTCAGGAGGTGTCATATCAAATGCGGGATTATACACTTTGGCATTAGGGACTGTAACTGGTTCACCATTAATGACACGAATCTCATCAGGATCACGCTCCTCAATGACAACATCTTCAGGATTGGTAATCATATCAATTGTTGATATTGGTGCGACGGAATAGAAGGGTATGTTATGATATTTTGCAGTGATTGCCATAGTATAGGTACCAATTTTGTTAATCACATGACCAGTACGCAATATTCGGTCAGCACCTACAACACAACAATCTACTCGTCCCTCTCGAAAGACTGTTCCAATCATACCATCCGTAATCAGAGTTGTATCAATATTATCTTCCATGAATTCGAATACTGTGAGCCGAGCTCCCTGTTGGCGAGGTCGAGTTTCTGCTGAATACACTTTGATATCGCCACCATACTTCTCATGGGCTACTCTCACAACTGCGCCAACAGTGCCAAGATGTACAGTGGCAAGTGAACCCGCATTGCAGATAGTTTGGATAGTAAAACCTGGTTTTATGAGTTCAAGTGCATTCTCACCCATGCTTCTACACATTCTGACGTCCTCTTCTGCAATCTCCTTGCCCTCGTCAATCAATCTTTGAACAATATCATCGACAGTACCAGAAACGTTTGCTGCAACCTCTAACATTCTTCTAGTGGCCCAAGTAAGATTGACTGCAGTAGGACGTGTATTCAGAGTGTCAGCAGCCTTTCTAAGATAGTTCAGTAATTCTTCTTTTGTTTGTGCCTTGCTTTCAATCGCTGCAAGAGCCATACCCATCCCAGCAGCTGCACCAATTGCAGGAGCCCCACGAATCTCCATGATCTTAATAGATTCAGCAATTCGTTCATGACTTCCTGTCACAATATCTTCAAGGGTTAGTGGAAGCTTAGTCTGATTAACAAGACGAACTTGGGAAGTTTCATCAATCCATTCAATTGTTCTAAACATCTTCTAGTCCTCGTATGTGTTCTTTTAGTATCTGTTCAAAGTATATAATGAGTCTTTCAGCGACTTCTTGTATCTCTGGATTAAGACCTTCACCAAACTGTATACTTTTTGGCTGCACGCCAAGAAGAATGGTTTGGCCACCGGTTTCCTGTTCTAGGTACATCATAAGAAAAGAGAGTGGCATACTGTGAGTACTGATGTTGATGCCACCAATTCGGTCCTTTGTGACAAGTTCAATATGACCTGGTGATTTGTGCATATCTGCAGCATCGACCATAATTACACGTTCAGCACCGAAATCAGCAAGAGGACGAGCAAACCCTTCAGGAACAGAGCCTACATTCTCAATCATGATATTTGCATTTTTAATCCTGAGAGAGTTCACAATGAAAGGTCCCAGACCATCATCAGTACGTAAGTCATTACCAATACCAAGTATGGCGATCTTTCTAGCACCTTTGATAAAGTCTTTCAGAGCATGTACGATACTGTCGACCACAAGTTGCAGGAATCTACTTAGGCTATAGTTCTTGTTGTTTCGGATTTGTATTAGTATCAGAATGTAGAATCTGGTCATATTGTGTCTAGGCGAAGGGTTTTTCAAAAGACACATGAGCAACACCTGATAGGCGAAGTCAGTTGCCCGATGAAAATCATGAATTCCTAGACCAAGAAAATCTTGATGAGATAGAAGATGAAGATATAGAAGAAGAGAGTATCGAACCTGAGGAAAATCCTGCAAATGTCATCTTTAAAGATGGAAAGGGGTATGTTGGTAGCGAGGACTCAGACAGGTTATCTCAACAGGGATTCTATGGTACGCGAATTGAGGGGAATCGGCTTGAGTTGGAACCTGTTGAAATTCTTCATCTCATTGAGAGAAAAAGAGTAATTGTAATGACACCATCAGGTGAAAATGTAGGATCAGATTATATCATCACAAGCCTATTGAATGAAGATCCTGACCTCTGGGTGCGCTACCTTGTTTTTAGAGACCTCC
Organism: Candidatus Thorarchaeota archaeon; assembly: GCA_016839245.1. The sequence goes on along the minus strand of JAEOUN010000136.1, from coordinate 5,886 downwards.
GAAGCAGGGGATATGCAGTACGAAAAGGATTTGGAGCAGGAATAGGATTTCGAGTCTATGCCCGAGGAGATCACCCAGGAACAACAAATGCAAAGGAATTGATTTATGTTTTAAAAGAGGGCATTCCAATATCTCTAAGTGATTTAGATTTAATTACAAAGACCGCTTCAAGCTCAAGAAAGAACTTGATTTTCGCTCTTGTAGATCAAAATGGAGAAGTGAATTATTACAAGGTGGCACAATCGACCCTGAGAGATTTGAATGGTGATGATAATGAGAGATGATGAGCCGTATGATGATGAAATCATAACCCTTGAAACATTCTTCGATGAACATACGATGAGTGTTCATTTGATTGAGAGAAATCCTCCAAGGGCAAAAAGAGGTGCACCTGGAAATTGGGAACTCGTAGAACTTTCTGATAGAATTCTCACCTATGAAGAACTCGATACTTTGGCAGAAGCAATCATGGAATCAGCTGAATATGATAAAGACTCTTTCATTGAGATAGAAGAAGAAGGTGCAGCAGTAGTACAACTTCGTAATTTGAGAATAGCAATAGCTAGACGACCCTTTGCTGACAAGATGGAAATCTCTGCGATACGACCAATCGTGAAATTAAATCTGGATGATTATCATTTAAGTGCAAAATTAATGAAAAGATTGGAAACACGTGCTGAAGGTATATTAGTATCAGGTTCTCCTGGCTCGGGAAAGAGCACATTTGCTGCAGCTTTAGCAGAATTCTACGGAAGAAAGGGTAACATTGTCAAGACTCTTGAACAACCTCGAGATTTACAGGTAGAGGAGTCAATAGTTCAATATTCCCCACTTGATGGAAGTATGGAAAAGGCTGCGGACGTTCTCCTTCTTGTCCGTCCAGATTTTGTGATTTATGATGAACTAAGGAAAAATTCTGATTTTCAAGCATATTCAGACCTGCGATCTGCAGGAGTAGGAATGGTTGGTGTTGTTCATGCGGGATCTGCTATTGATGCTCTTCAACGATTACTTCTTGGAGGACGAGTCGAACTTGGACAAGTCCCTAGTACTGTTGATACTATCGTACATATAGAAGATGGGAAAGTAGCAAAAGTTAACTCGATGTCCTTGAAGGTCAAACTTCCGACTGGTATGAGTAGCTCACAAAGAGACCTTGCACGTCCTGTTGTAGAAGTAAGGGATTTCGAACTTGGAATCTTAGAATATGAGATGTTCACCTTTGGCGGTGAAAAGGTGGTTGTGCCTGTAAGGAGTGGAGTCCCTACATTTCGAGGAGGAGATAGAACTCGTGGTGTTCCCGGAGAAGATGTACCAGTTTCAGTGAGTTATAGTAAGAAGAAAATCACTGTCTATGCAGGTAGAAAATATGCAAAACAAAGAATTGAAATCTTTGCAGATGATGAATATCTCTTGACTGCAGTGGTTGGTGGAAATGGAGAAAGCTCCATTCGAGTTAAGACACGACAAGGTGCTGCATTAGTTGATGCTATGGAAGAAGGTTCTAAAATAACTGCAAAAATAACGGAATGACTTCGTAATACACTGCAAAAACTTTAACAACAGACAAAAGTTCGACAATGTCACGGGCCCGTGGCCTAGCCTGGTCTTACAGAGAGATATTCTTGTATGAGGAAGATAGGGCACCAGCCTCCTAAATTACACTGTTATTGGAGAAAGTTGGTAATCCCCGGTTCAAATCCGGGCGGGCCCGCCATCTTGAATTCTCTTGAAACGGAATATCCAAATCCATGAAATATACTGTAAAAGATGGAGATACTTTCATGAATAAAGAGAGTAATCCTGACTTTAATTTTGTACCTGGGCTTGAATTGAGTGAAGCTTTTTTCAAGGATGTTGTAAAACCTCTGCTAGAAAAGTTCTATCCCGATTTGGAATATTCTGCAGCACATTTGGGTCAAGGATCGGATGTACTAGGTTTTGATACGCCACAGTCCATGGATCATGATTGGGGACCTAGACTTCTACTCTTCTTGAAAGAATCTGATTTTGATCATTATCGAGATGAAATCAATCAGATGCTTTGTGACAATATACCTTATGAGTTCAAAGGATTTCCAACCAATTTTGCAGTTCATGACAGTGGAAATCTGATAATGACATCTATTACCTCAGGACCAGTGAATCACAAGGTCGAAATCAGTACTATAACTGAGTTCTTCATAGAGTATTTTGGTTTCTTTCCTTCAGAAGATTTCAACATTATTGATTGGCTTACAATTCCCGAACAGAAATTGCGAAGCATAGTAAGTGGACATATATTCTATGACGGATTGAAGGAATTAGAATCGATATTTGATAGATTGCAATATTACCCTCATGAACTATGGTTGTATCTACTTGCAAATCAATGGAGAAGAATTTCACAAGAGGAGGCATTCATGGGTCGATGTGGACAGGTAGGAGATGAAATAGGCTCGAAACTAATAGGTGCTAGGTTAGTAAAGGATATGATGAAATTATGTTTTCTTATGGAAAAGCAGTATGCACCTTATATCAAATGGTTTGGAACAGCATTTTCAAGACTTAGTTGTGCCAAGAATCTTAAGCCTATCTTTCTTCAATCACTGAATGCAGACAATTGGCAAGAACGAGAAAAGCATCTTGTAAAAGCCTATGAATACATAGCTAGGATGCATAACAGCTTAGGAATAACAAAATCCCTGAACACAAAACCTGTATACTTCCACAATCGCCCATTTAGAATTATTCAATCGAATAAATTTGCAGCTGCAATACTATCTGCAATAAAAGATGATGAAGTGAAACAACTTCCAGAATATCTAGGTGCAATAGATCAGTATGTCGATTCAACAGACATTTTGGATTTCACTAATCGATATCGAAGATTCTGGTCAATATACTAATTACTTTTTCACTTTTTTAAGATGTAAGCACCTTTCTCTGTACCAACATGTACTTCGTCAGTCATCCCGACAAAAAGACCTGTTTCTACAACGCCGGGTATCATTTTTAGATCAATAGCTAATTGTTGAAGGTTATGGATTGGTTGAGAAAACTTCAAGTCAATAATGAAATTGCCATTATCTGTCACCACTGGACCCATCTTCATTTTTGCTTCACGCAAGATGGGATTTATTCCCATCTTTGTAATAGCCTTTTGAACGACACCAAGAGAGAATGGAAGAACTTCGATAGGGACAGGAAACTTAGAACCCAATTTCTCAACAAGTTTTGATTCGTCAACAATAATTACGACCTTTTTTGAAGCGAATGCCACAATTTTTTCCTGAAATAAAGCGCCACCACCACCTTTAATCAGATTAAGATTTTTGTCAACCTCATCTGCACCATCAATTGTAAGAGATAATTCAGGATTATTATCAAGGTTGGTAAGTGGTATATTATATTTCACTGCAAGTTGATATGCTTGATAAGAACTTGGGACAACAGAAACGGTTACTTCACCTGATTTGATTCTTCTACTTAATTCCTCAGCAAAAATTGCCACTGTAGAACCACTGCCTAGGCCAATTATTCCTTCTTTAGGAATTAGACTTACAGCGCTTTTTGCAGCATTCAACTTGACGTTTGACAATATGAGAAACACCAAGGAAAATCTTAGAAGAACACACGAAAAAACTTTCCTAGAATCAGCAAATAGTCATGCAGTACAGTTTAACCTTCTAGACAATACCATGAAAACAAATGGTTCCTCTATAAGGACGCCGATATACTGCCCAATTACCATCTTTTTGTTTATGTATAGTAGTCTGGCAATTTTCGTTTAAAGCACATGCAAGATTGAGAGCCTCTTGTTTGCTACTAAAAGAGTCTACAAGTTTGAAGATTTTTCCATCTAGCAACAACCACTTTTTCGAACTCATACTATTCTATACACAACTTGCCTAATAATGATGACAACAAATGAATTGTTCATTCTTCCTCTGTCAGGTGACCCTGATTAGTCAGTCAGGGATTAGTCGCCACCCATGAGAGCCTTCAGACGCTCCATCTCTTGAAGCATCTCAGACTGTAGAGAACTCTTTCCGCTTGTAGAAGAAGGTGCAGCACCTGCTGGAGATCCACCTGAAGGTGTACCGGCACTTGGAGAAATTCCACCAGGAGGACCACCACCGGGGGGACCGCCACTTGGAGGACCACTACCAGGAGAAGCACCACTAGGTGGACCACCTGTAGGTGGACCACCACTCGGAAGAGTACCACCAGGTGGACCACCACTTGGGGGACCACCACCAGGTGGACCGCCTGTAGGTGGACCAGCACTTGGAGGACCACCATCAGGTGGAGCACCACCGGATAGACCAGCACTTGGAGGAACTTCATCAATGGGAGTAGTTGTACTAGGCATTCCAACACTTGCAGGACCTGTTACATCAGTTTCATCAGTTTCGATAGACGTTCCAGACATTGCCGCAAGTTTTTGAAGATAATCAGATCGTGCTCTGTCAACGGCTGTTGATGTGTCAACGATTTCTTTGAATTCCTCGTCTTTCGCTATTGCGCCTCGAACAGAATCAAGACGAGCCTGATAAGTTTCAATCAACTTGGACTTCAGAAAATCATCAAGTTCACCCTGTTGAACATAATAGTCGATAGCTGACAATGCTTGCTGAATTGCATTCTCCTCAATCTTAAGAAAAATCAAAGCTTCAGCAGGGGTTTTTAGAAACTTGAGCTTTTTCGCACCAGCCATTCCACTAGATACATCACCTGTAGATGCAATGATTTTTCTAATGCCTTCATCTACACTTACACTACCAGTACTAGACCGACCGCGGATTACCAGTAGGACTATAATTAGAAGCATCGGAGTAAATACGACTAGAATAACAAACCAAGCATAAGGTCCAAAGGGGATACCTAATGGGAAGAAAAAGTCCGTTAGTCCTGAAAATAAGTCATATAAGAATTCTATAAATTGAAAGTATAATGATTGCAATTGCTTTCACCTACTGGTATTTCATTCTAAGATGCACTTTTCTATGCTATTTTACTTTTCTCGTAAGCATTAGAGTTTGTAAGACGCACATGTGATACGGTTATTTCATCTAAGTAAACTCTTCTACTCGTTATTTGCACATGGTCACTCATAAACATGTCCTTGATTTATATCATTAGCATCAAAAATCAAAGAAATAATTATTTTCGACAAATATATGCATGACAAGTTCAGCTTAGTTTTCTTTAATTGCTCTTGGATATTTATTAATGATATAGTATGAAGGTGAAAATTATGAGTCTTCTAGATCCATCAATTGAATATTATGTTTTACACGAAAAAACTTGGAAATTTGGTGGTGGTGAAATCTATAATCCACAGGGCGAGAAAGTCGGTGTTATGAAGAGAAAACTCATCTCAATGAGAGCGGAGATTAAGCTGATGAATGCAGATGAGTCAGAGATTTGTGTCATTAATAAGAAGTTAGTAAGTGCTCGTCCAATCTATGATGTAAAGACCCCAGATGATGAACTAATTGGTCGTGGTAAAAGACCAATGATTGCCTTTAGAGGATCAATAGATATGTACGATTCAGAGGATAAAATGATATACAAAGCACAAGGCGGGGTCACAAAATGGAATTTTTCGATAACTGATGCAGATGATAAGAATAACATCTATGCAGAAATAAAGAAAGCTGACAGATGGAGAGATGTTTTTGCACCTGCATTCAATTTCAAAGACCGTTATGTCATTCACATACTAAATCCAAATGCTCCAAGATTGATGCTACTTGCATATGCGATTATCATTGATAATGTATATCATGATAAGTAGGTTAAGACTTGCTGACTGAAATGGATATACATCCAAAAGAGTAGGTTTTAAAACCAACATAATTTCGTGAAAATGGTATTGCCCCAGTGGCTTAGAGGCTATAG
>JAEOUN010000034.1 GCA_016839245.1 Candidatus Thorarchaeota archaeon | reverse complement strand
TTCACATGCACATTATGTGGAAATTGCACCTCAATCTGTGCAGCTGAATTTGATCCTGCAAAATGCTTGGAAATGGTTCGGGAAGTACTAAATGATGTTCCGAATGATACTCGCGATTCAATTGCAAACAAGATACTTACAAATGACAATCCCTATGTAAAAGATAGCCAATCAAAGAGAGAGTGGATAAAAGAAGTCGGATTTGAAATACCAAATCATGGTGACATCCTATATTTCACTGGGTGCACAGCAGGACTAAAACTTCCTGAAACAGCCAAATCCACGGCGAAGGTTCTTAAAGCAGTAGGAATAGATTTTGCAGTCTTAGAAGATGAACCATGTTGCGGTTCAATTATGATCAGAACAGGAAAGGTGAAAGAAGCAAAGCAAAACGCTGAGAAAGTGTTAGAGAAGATTAACGAATCTGGAGCCTCGAAAATTCTTGTGACCTGCGCTGGCTGTTTAAAGACTCTACGTCAAGATTACAAAGAACGTTTTGGATTGGATATGCCTGAAATTCTGCATGTTGTTGAATATCTGCAATCAATATTCCAACAAGGTAAATTGAGTTTGAAGATAAAAAGCACTCCAATGAAAGTCACATGGCATGATCCATGTCATCTTGGTAGAGCGCAAGGAGTTTATGACGAACCAAGAGAGATTATCAAATCTTTGCCGGGAGTGGAATTGGTAGAGATGGAAACTATCAGAGATGCCGCGATGTGCTGTGGATCTGGTGGTGGTGTTAGGTCGTATGATGCAGAGCTAGCGAAACGGATGGCAATAGACAGAGTTCAGAGTGCATTAAGAACAGGTGCTGATACTATCGCCTCAGCATGTCCATTTTGTGAACACAATCTAAAAGATGGAGCTGCAGCTCTGAAAGATGGGATAAGAGTTGTAGATATCGTAGATCTAATAGCAGAGTTTCTTGAGTGAGTTTCATTTTGATAAAAGTAGGGGACGATGGCCAATAACCTAAGACTTGTACCCTTTTTTTCGGGTTTTGAGGTCCACTTACCCTCTTTTCTCTTTAAACGTAAGTGATGCTCCCATCACGTATTCCACTGGAAGTTCTCTGAACCCAGTTGGGTGAGAAACGAATCTCCTGCGACTAGACATTCGTATGGACCAGTATGAAACGGTTGTGTCGTTCCCACGATTTTTGGCGACACACGGAACATCATGGCTTTGGCCAAACGTCCAAGAATACATACTACAAAGATGAACATAAACTCTTCCCCTCGTTAATATTCGTTTGACTATTCTACAATTGTAGAATAGTTTAAAAGGAAAAACCAGTTCTTGAAAGACAGAACCAGAGGTGGCATATTTGAAAGACATTAAGGTAGCAATTGTCGGCGTTGGAAATGTTGCTAGTGCACTTGTTCAAGGTGTTGAGTATTATAAAAACGCAAAGGACGAAGAAGATGCTGTTGGGCTGGCTCATCCAGATTTTGCTGGATTTCATGTAAAAGATATCGAATTTGTCGCAGCTTTTGATGTTGCAGATACCAAAGTTGGTTTTGATCTTGCAGAAGCAGTCTTTGCGAAACCCAATAATGTAATGAAATTCACCGATGTACAGAAGTTGGGGATTAAAGTACTCAAGGGACCGCTTCTTGATGGCGTTGATGATATGCTTAAGGCTCTGGTCAAGGTATCTAACGCAAAAGATGCAGATGTTGTAAGCGAACTGAAAAAAGCAGGTACAGAAATTCTCATTAATCTCTTGCCAGGCTCCGCAGAAGAAGCCACGAAATATTATGCTGATGCAGCATTAAAAGCAGGTTGTGCATTCATTAATAGTACACCAATACAGATAGCATCAAATCTTGAATGGAGTAAGAAGTATGAAGAGGCAGGTCTGCCACTAGTTGGTGATGACATCCAGGATCAGCTTGGGTCAACTGTCCTTCACAGGAATATCCTCCAATTACTTGTTTCCAGAGGAGTAAAAGTGGACAAGAGTTATCAATTAGACGTTGGTGGTGGCGCTGAATCATTAGACTCACATTACAGGGGAAGAATGAGAAAGCGAGGAGTCAAGAGCAAAGCAATTAGCCAAGACTTACCATATGATGCACCTCTTGTTGCGGGTTCATCAGATTATGTAGATTTCATGGATAATTCACGAGACTCATACTTCTATATCAATGGTCGTCAATTTGGGGGAGCACCGATTAAGATAGACATTAGAATGGAAGTAACAGATGGACCAAATGCAGCCCCCATTCTTTTAGACGCAATCAGAGGAACAAAGCTTGCGTTAAAGAGAGAACTAGGTGGATCTTTGGAATCCATCTCTGCATATGGCTTTAAAATGCCTCCAATCCCAACAACAATGTATAGAGCAGAACGTATGGTTGAAGAGTTCCTATTAGGAAAACGAAAAATCTAAGCATCTTAATTGTGTGCTTTATCATAATCGTCAAGAAGCTTCTTGAGCTTTTTAATGTCAGATATTATTGAGAACTCAGTATCTTCGCCAGTCTCTTGTAGTATCTCATTAAATGAGATAATACTTTGATATTCACTCATGATGCCATCTTTGGCAGATTTTGTCTTAGCATTTGGATCGTACAGGACTATGAGGCTCTCGGGATCAAAATTAACAACGATACTACGATTGAGATACATTACTTTCTTGCATTTAGGACATTGGGCACGGTTCGCTCTCCCTGTACGCAAGGATTTGATTAATACACGGTCCACAGAAAGATCGACATGATCAATTACTTCTATCTCATAGGGATTGCCACACTTTTCGCATTTTACTTCAATTGTACTTGTACT
>JAEOUN010000004.1 GCA_016839245.1 Candidatus Thorarchaeota archaeon | reverse complement strand
TTAACAATAATAAAATCGTGAAGACATATATTCTATTAATGATGTCTGTGCTTTCTTCTAATGTAACTACTATTGTGGCAAGAATCAGTCCAATCGTCACGCTTGTCACTAGTTCTATTATACTGAATATAATCAGATGGCTCTGAGAGAATAGCATAACAAATTCGCTGAATATAGGATAATTACCAGTCCCGAATTCTTGAATTAAAGTCCCAAAAGGGAAAATCCATACTTGAACGTGTGTAAAGAATAGTGTAGTATACTCAAATGATGTACTATACTCCATAACAGCACATGGAAATACTAAGCTCGAAACAACAAACAAAAAGCTCAGAAAATACGATTTATTCACAAACCTAGCCTCCACCAGCATACATCTTAGGTATGGATGAATTGTATTTTCTGCCTTTTGTTCTGAGAAGTGAAGTACAAGTGAGGCTAAGATAGAAGCAATTAATTAATCTATTATGAAAAGAAGTGTTGAGAGGGAATGCCCATCTCTCGATTTGAAGTTCACAGGTCTTTTCCTTCCAAATGGTCAATCTACGAGTCAAGAAAGAATTGGGAGAGCTTGCTTTCATGATTAGCTATTTATTCCCTGAGAAAGAGGCCTTCCGCAGTCGGACAAAGGGTGTAGGTATTTGAGTCTATTAGAACGTCATACGTTTCCAACTCTGGCACACGCTTTCATGAATCTTGTGAGAAATGAACTAGAAGAGAAGCACTGTCTTGATTGTGGTGCAGGGGGTGGAAGGCCTCCCCTGGCGCTTTTCTCCTATTATGGATTTGACACTGTAGGAATTGACATTGACAGAGATCGTCTGAAGATGGCTGAAGACTTCTGCAAAGAAGAGAATCTTCATGTATCTCTACAAGAGGGGGACATGAGGAACCTAGATTTTCCCGATGAATCCTTCACCGCGGTCTTCTCCTACAACACAATATGTCATCTATCGAAGAAGGATTCTGCTGTGGCAATGAAGGAGATGATTCGGGTTCTAAAACCTGGAGGATACATCTTTGTAAACTTCCTCTCTGTTGATGATGCTAGGCACGGGCGTGGTGAGGAGATTGCACCCAATGAGTTCGTTCACATAGCCTTACATTCATTCTTTGAGGATGAAGAACCAGAAACCTTCTTTGATGGGACTGAGATTGTCTGGAAACTTAAGTGGGTCGAGCAGTTTACACATGAGGGTGAATGGATTAACAGAGCTAATCTGGCGTACCTAGCGAAGAAATAGGCGCTCCGGTACTCAGGTTCGAAGATACCAGATACGCACGTGTTCTTGTCCTACCAGAGCCTTTATTTAATTATGTGCATAATCTCATAATTGTCTGATGTGATATTACATCATGAAAGCAAACGGTTGACGATTTTCAATGAAACTAGCATTTTCTTCTGCCGGTACGGGTATAGATGATCAGATTGACCCCCGATTTGGTAGATGTCGATATTTTGTAATTGTGGATTCAGATACTATGGATTTTGAATCATTCGAGAACATGGCTGCAGGAGCATCTGGTGGAGCTGGGATTTCAGCAGCTCAAGCTGTTGTAGATAGAGGCGCTCAAGTGGTTTTGACTGGCAGTGTTGGTCCGAATGCACACCAAGCTCTCTCAGCAGCAAATATAGAGTATATTACGGGTGTATCTGGGACCATTCGAGATGCAGTCAATGCGTACAAGAGCGGTAACTTGCAGAGCAGTGATTCGGGACAATCCCCGGTAGGATATGGTTCTGGTATGGGTATGGGCATGGGACGAGGTATGAGTATGGGTATGGGACGGGGAGGTGGCCGAGGTCGAGGACAAGGCGGTGGACGTGGCATGGGATTTAAACGATGGGCTAGTCCCGAGTTCTCACCACCACAGCAACCTATTGATTTCAGCACGCAGGAAGTTGGACCATTGCAGCAACAGCTGGCAATGATTATGGATAAACTAGAGCAGATTGAAAAGCGACTGAAGAAATTGGAGGGCTAACTTGACCAAAGACTCGGAATCCGAGTGAAACGAAACAGTGATTCAGAATGGCAGGGAGTAGGCTTTTCTCAAAATTTCAGGGAAATCTCATCTCATTGGGAAATAGTGGCAGGAGTTCTTATTTTCAAACGATTAGAGGAGTTGGTCCTCGCAGCTAGACTCCCTTTCATTGCTTCTTTTGCATGGTATTTATGTATAGTCTGGTTTGGTATGAATAGAAAGTGATGTAATCAGCTACTTGGCACAAAGAGAGCAAGAAGAGAGAGAAAATCTCTTTCCCGATTTGAAGACTGAACCTACATCTGTTTGTCTTGCCTGTATGGTAGATACTCAGGTTCGAAGATCTCCCGTTCCATAACAATTTATCTCAAGTAATGCCATATTTGATTAGCAGATTCAAGGGCTAGGTGTTGAGAGCCTATGACTCAGGTAAGCAATAAACGACTGTTAGAGCAATATGACATCATAGCAATTGGTCCATTCGATAAACACCAAATCCATATTGAGTACAATCCTAAGCACCGTCTATTCTCAGAAGAAATGAAGGCGTTCATTGAAAGCGAGTGGAATGAAACAAGGAAGAAGTATCCAGGAATGTTTGATGGTCCATTATATGATCTGAGAAATCTTCATGCTAAGGATGATGAACTGCACATGGTGCTCTCAGATACAAGTTATAAGACCTATGTAGGTACAAGAAACGAGAAGTTTAGAACCATCTTCAGTGCTGAATCAGCTGTTAATCCTCTATCAGTTGGTACTATTGTCATCACATCTGACGAGAAGTGCATAATTGGTGTTAGAGGCGGACACGTTGATTCCTATCATGGACAATATGGCACAATAGCTGGGTATATGGAAGCGGGTACTGATATGACGGAGAACCTTCCAGATCCCTTCATCACCATGACTCGGGAACTTGAAGAAGAATCTGGAGTCGAACCAGCCAGTATAAAACAGATGGTTTGTCTTGGGTTGACTGGGACTTATCAAACTCTGATGGCATATAAAACAGCTATTGAAATGACTTCACAGGAATTCCTTGCACACACACCTACTGAGTTCGAGTTCACAGAATTCAAGATACTTAACCTTGATCGGAATTCTATTCATGAGTTTATTCGTTCTGAGAATGCGAGGATAGCACCATATTGTCTAGCAAATCTGATGCTACTGGGAATAAATGAATTTGGAATGGATTGGGTTATTTGACCAAACAACATAGGCAATCCCAATAATGATTGATCCTATCTCCATGCATCTCGATGTTTCCTACCGACATAGAAGAGAATAGCCATAACCCAAATACAAACAAGCAAAGCTGATATTCCAAGAACATCACCTAAAAGGAAAAACATAATCATTAATGGAATCGGATAGGATGCAATTCCAATAAAGAATAGCACAATCCCTCTTTGAGCAAACATTGCACTTCGTTTTACATCTGCGTTTGCTTTGGCGATTTTCTTCTTCACATCTGCATTATTCTGCTCACTATCAAAAGCTATTGACAAATCACGAGTCACATGATAGCTTACAGATAAAACAAAAATAACGGAAGAAACGACCAATACCAGACCTGAAAAAAGTGATGACAATATTACGCTATAGAACACCAATTCTTGTGATTGTTGCATGCCAATTTCAAATAGCAGTGTAAGCATCACGAAGTCTATACCAGCTAGAAACGTGGACACAGTAACTAACGTCTGAACCCCGCTGAGGAGTGCATCAGGTTTAGGCATATCTTCGCTATTCAAGGGGCTTCTTCTCCATTATTTCCATGTACTCCTCGCATAAACACAGATTCTTGTCTTGAGTTCTGATAAGTTATCTGCAACTCTTTTGTTGTGCTCGATTCCCTTATTGTGATCAAAGTTACTGAATAGGTCGCAAATCAATTTCCATAAATCATTCTGAAGTCCCTTTCGTAGAATCATCTGAATGATGTCTTGGTCAAGAACATCAATTGCCTCATTCTTAGTTTCTTCAATCTGATTCTTCAAATCTGCTGATTCAAGTCTTTCAGCTTTGTTCTCAAGTTCCTTGAAACAGTCGAGAGCCAAATCTACATCTTTCTCTCCAAGTTCATATAATGATGAATACCTCCCTGGACCTTGCTTAAACTTGGCTAAGACTATTGAATCAATGATGTCCTCTTCATTCGCACCAAACTTGAGAGTTCCTCCGAAACAATACTCTGAATCATATTGATACCATTGGCATAGATTCCCATCAATATCGATTCCATGATTTTCAATCATATACCATATCCCAATCAAGTTACCAAATCTGGTTATCAGGTTTCCAAGAAGGTGCGGTTTATCAACACTCTCTTTCCCCACTCTACATGGCCATGCATATATAGGGTCATCCTCTTTTCCAATCAGTCTTTGATAATCCAGAATACTCTGCTCTTCAGACAGCCATTCTTTGTCAAGCCAATCGAATTCCTTTTTGGTGCCCTCCTCTAGCTGACCTAAACCTGACATGTAGACTCTTGTCTTCTTTCCTGCCTTACTAAGCTGCTCGATGTGAGGCCGAATCTCTTCTGCTCTTATAACGAATCTTGATAATGCAACTAACTCTGTTCCGTCTGTTAGTGCATCGTCAAGTTTCTTTCTAGTAACCTCTTCTCCCTCTGAAACATCCATATGAGTGCAGACTGTATTGTAAAGAAGATCTGAATTTGCTGGATTGTTTAAATAAGTTGGATAAATCTCGTGTCCATACCGTCTAAGACATATATGCGGATCCTTGTCGTCAATTGTGGGACGTACGAATCGAGGCTTGTAGTTCACAATTGTAGCCAATTCATCAAACAGGTGCTCTTTATTTCGCGAAATGAAACACTTTCCAGGAACGCTAATACTATGGAACTTGTCACTAATGTAATCAGGTAAGGTTCTTATTTTCCGCCAAACAGCGGATTCAGTTGAATTTTCTTCACATTCTTCCTGTATTGTGATAAATTTGATACCACTTCCAGGTTTTGCAAAATCAAAAGGGTCTTCGCATTCCCAACGCCAACCAAATGGTGAGAAACAGAATCTCAATTACCACCTACCTCACTAACACAAAATCCAAAATTCAATCTTGGTTTTGATTAAAGCGTGGCTTCTCTCTTATTAAGGATAACGAACTTCTCTTAGAAAGCAAAAATAGATGAGAGCGTAAATCCCTCTCAATGAATAATTGAAAAATCACATCTGCCTCTCTTGTTATAGGACAAGTACTCAGGTTCGAAGATCTCCCGTCCCATGACGATTCAAGCACTGTTCATTTGGTTGTTTGAATCTGCCAAATATCGGGAAGGCTGTGGCAGGAGATTCCTGTTACGACGTGACCGTATAAGGCTATATTCCCCCCTCGCTTTCAAAGGCTTACAAGAGAGCTTCAGGCTTCCGTTTGAAGATACAAAACCGTATCTTTGACTAATCCTCACTAGAGTCACCACAACTCCTATTAACAACTTGATATGATGATTGATGGGGCGGATTTGGCTTGCTGGAGGAGATTGCACTCTATCTGGGTCTAGTCAGTTCGGTGCTTGCAATTGTGACGGCCATCTACTACGTGTGGCGACGATTCAGGCCGCAGAAACGCATCTCTTGGAAAACTGCAACCAAGTTGGCCATCAGTATCGCCGATGAGATGGTGGGTGACGGTTTCCTCCCGAGTCTGGTTTTTGGGATTGGTAGGGGCGGAGCAATCATGGGAAGTCTTATTTCTGGATGCCTTGGTCATAGACCACTATGCGTGATTGATAGAATCTATGAGTGGGAAGAAGGCAGTAGAACTGAGGACATTCTGTTCAAGGTAAGGTTTCCACAGCGCCTTCTGGATAAAGTCCTTGTTGTCAGTGGGGAGGTACATACTGGCAACACAATGCGGATGTATTGTGAGTTCTTCAAGGATAGAGGAGCAAAAGAGATTCGCAGAGCTACACTATTCTTGAATAAGGGTTCAATTGAACAAGTTGAATACGGTGGACTGACCCTTCATCGAAACATCCTGATGCCTTGGATGGTTTCAGACAGATACATCCGTCAGGACCGGCGGGATTCGCAGCCATAGCTCCAGGCGTAAAGATGATAGTCGATGAAACACGACTTCTCGATGTGATCTGATGGAGGTCAAGGACCATGAATTCAAACCAATGCAGAAGAACTACTGAAGCG
>JAEOUN010000135.1 GCA_016839245.1 Candidatus Thorarchaeota archaeon | reverse complement strand
CATCCAACATTTCATTCCAAGCTTTTTCGGCAAGCTCCATCTTATCCTTTGTAGGCGCAAAAATAGTCACCCATGCAGCCAGATATGATCTCTCTACTGCAAGTGCATCAGCAATCCATTTGATACCATTCTTTTCTAAGTTGTACTTCTTGAAGATTGCTCGCATTCTGTCCATTAATTCGGGAATGCGATTGATTGGTCTAAGATGACATGTATTTAACCAGAATCCATTGTTGTACATAGGCTGTACTTCATTAAACTTTTCAGCCCAGTGAATTTGAGCAGCGAAATTTCCAAGATCCTTCCCTTTGAGTTTTAATCCCAATTCGCGAATAATCTGTATCTTTCTCTCAGCTAACTGCTTATCCACTTCCATTACAACACTATGAATGGTCGCTTTGATCTCGGGATGACTATCCAGTAGTCCTGGAAAATATGTATCTGCTGACTCGCGTGCCAAGAGGCAGTTCAACTCCTCAGTCAATCCCAATTTCTGAATCTCAAGAAACGCAACTGTGGCATCATCAAGATTCTTGAATCCGAGGTCAAGGTATGTTGAATGCTCTGCTTTTGGATAAATTTTGAGAGTGATCTTTGTCTTTACTCCTAATGTTCCATGATCTCCTAGGAATATTCCTGTTAAGTCAGCAAAACTTGAGTATCGTGTAAAGATTTGAGCCTCTCTATTCCATCCTGACCCCGTCCTTACAATCTCTCCATTTGGCAAGACAACCTCAAGTGATACTACTCCCTCTGGAGCAGGTCCAAACTTCGATGCTGCATAACCCATGCTATTGATGCTTACAGAACCTGCAACAGTCGCTGCATTTCCACCATACGGTCCTCTGAAACCAAGTTTGAATCCCTTGTTATCCAAGAGATGAATTAGTTCTGCCCATCTCATTCCCGCCTCAACTGTGGCAGTCATAACATCCTCATCTATCTCAACAAGTTTGTTCATATTTACCATGTCAAGCATAACGGCATTCTTTGCTCGAGGTAGACATGCACCACAGATGCCATTTCTTCCTCCTGCTGGTATTATTGGCGTTTTAGTACTTGAACATAAGTTCACAATCTTTTGAACTTCCTCTACACTATTGGGCATTACAACAATTCCAGGTCTTTCAGCTACCAGATGACAAGAATCCTTGCTATATGCTGAGATGATGACTGGATTATCGTTTACTCTACTCTTTCCTACAATGGAAACAATCTCATTATAGAGAGGATGACTAGCTGAAGATTGAACGACGGTCATACTTTGAACCTCGTTAGTCTGGTGGTTACTAGCCTCTATAATAAAGCAACGTTTTGTCACAAAATTATATTATTTGCTTACATGTCGAAACTTGGATTGAATCATTCACTATAATTTACGCAGGAGTAGTTTTCCTTTGCCAGTGAAATTATTGTATCAGCACGAGTTCTTTGATAATCTCAGGAAGATTAAGTCGTTCAGGTTCAAATCGTTTATAGTCCATGTTCTTTGCTAGATCAATGCAGGTTTGTAGGTCATCGATAGTTTTGCACCAGATAAGGTGTTTGCCTTGTTCCATTTTAGTAACCAACTCCCATTCATGTCCACCTGTAATGTCTGGATTCTGTATAACAATGAGTCTTCTTCCTTTGGTAACATTTTCCATAATTGTCCCTGCACCGCAATTACTAATCACGATGTCTGCCCTATCGTAGTATTCATCAAGATTAGGTGTGAATCTGAAGCTTTCAATGTTCTTGGGTCGATATTTACCAGCTCCAATTTGAGCAACAACTTCATCAGTGATACTTCTCTTTTGAACAAGATTATCGATTTTTTGTATGAGCTCATCATGAGGCAGCGATGTCCCTACAGTCACAAATATCAAAATATCATCCCCTTATACTCAACGCCATCGTATCGCTTTGCAAGTTCTGGCCAACTACTCAACCAAAGGTCTGTCTTTCCCATTAGGAGTCTTCCAGCAATTGAAGGGTAGTATACTCTGCTTGGACTTTCAATGTAAATCGTTTTCATTCTCAAGAATCCTGCAATCAGAAAAGGCGGTATTGTGAGTCCTGAACCTGTACTGATGACAACCTTTGGTCGGACTATTAAGAGAATTATAAAACTATGAATGAATAAGAAGAGCGTTCGTAAGATTGTCATGAAGACATTATCTTTTGCTCGGAATCTTGGAGATAGGACACTGAAGTAATTCCTACCTACCTTTTGCTTTGTAACATTTGATTCCCATGGAACTATGTAATACTTCTTTGCCTTTACTTGATTACTTAGGATCAATCCTCTTGCAGTGTGTCCGCCTGAGCCAAGTACGAATAGAATCTTCAATCTCACTCATCACTCTAAATTCACATCAATGTTAGATTATCTGTATTGTATCCATCATATCATCCTTTTGCTTTTTTCATGTTGTTTCGAGGTCATAGACAATTAGTGAAAAGCTAAAATCTCGTTTCCTAGCTAGATTCGTAGAAGTGTTTGGCGCCAAATACGACGTGAGTATTCTTACGATTACTCTAATTCTGAATCATCTATTATGCTGAGACATATCCAGATAATATCTCCGTGTAATTCTGCTATGTTTTGAGGTTTGATGTAGAGTTTATATGAAAGAAGAGCTATATACTCCAAAGGAAATTAAGGTCAGTTGTATTTGACCTTGACACCTAACGAGATGAGGCACATTGAGTACAACTAGAGCTAAAACCACAACTAGATTTATGCCGCCTGGTCCCTTTCAGTCAATTCGTCTTCTCAAGTTCTATGCTGAAGATGCAAAGAGACTTACCGCAGCAAAACTGACTGCCGCACTTGAGGGGATGCCCTCCTTCAATCCTGAGGTAAAACCCCGTGCTGGTTTCACAGATATTGATGCCCGTGGTAAGACTGTCACAGCTGAAATGATTGTGGCGCACGATGTGTATACCAATACCTTCGATAAAAAAGGTGAATTCGAGAAGAACTCCTTTATCACAATCGAAAAAGGAACAGTAATAATTCGGCTTGATCAGAAACTGGTGGAAATTAGAGGTTCTCAAAGACTTGCTACCAGATTTAGATCGGTTTTCTATGATTTATTAGAGGTTCGACCTGATCAATTGGTTTTCGATAAAGAAACAAGAAGAGAAATCTATGATATGCTTATCAAACCCGCGCAAGCCCCTCCGAAACCTCTTGAGATCAGTGTTGACCATATTGTATACACAGATATTATCAAAAAAGAACTACAAAAGGCTGAATTCAGGGGAGAGAAACTTCAGCACAAGGCTGAGGTTGGGCACTATAGCAGGATGTATGATGGGACTATCTCCAGATTGACAGGAATTTTCATCTATCCTAGTCAGACACCCTATAAGACGACTATCAATTTTGATAATTCCTCTGTCTTAATTTTCAAGACTTCAGATGGGATACTAGAGAAGGATTTGATCTGGATCATTAAAACACTTGCAGAGGCAGCAGAATAGGATTTGGCAAGGGGACTTGTTTCAATTCCCCTTCTCATCTCTTGTCTATTCTACATCCAGTCAGTACTCTCTCTTTTGATAGCAATAATCGTTCGAGTATTCTCTATGTACCATCTTGTCTTATCCCGAAAGATCGCCCAAAATTCGAAGAAGCTTTGAGGGTCTTCTGTTTCTACTAGCAGGAATCCACTCCAATCTGAGCCCCATGCATACTTGTAGTCTCCAATGATCTTGAGATGCTCAGGCCAACTCCCCCTTGAGAACTCACTCCAGAACTCTTTTGCTTTACCTGCTTCCTCTGGGGTCATCATATGAAAGCGATAGAATACGATGAATGCGTAGGTCACAATCTTTCACCAAGCTATTAGGTATCTTCATT
>JAEOUN010000033.1 GCA_016839245.1 Candidatus Thorarchaeota archaeon | reverse complement strand
TACCACTGGTTAAGCGGACTGAGGATTTTGTTTGTCCTTGAGCTGAGATACTTGATACATCACTGTATGAAACAAATGCATCCATTACAGATTTCGGATCTATTGCATTGACCAGGATATCAAGATCTCCAATTGTTTCGCGTCTTCTGCGGACCGATCCTGCAACTGTTAGCTGTCTAATCTCTGGTAGTGCCCGTAAGAACTTCTCAAGGTCCTCAGCAACTGAGAGCGCATCAGCCAGAAGAGTCCTACCAATTCCGCTTCGTGCCAAATGAATGCCTTCCAATATCTGCGCTTCTGTCTTTGCTCCTAGTCCGGGAAGACCTGCAAGCTTGCCCTCATTTGCCGCTTTCTCTAACGAGTCCAAATCAACAATTCCTAAGTTTTCATAGACCGTCTTGATGGTCTTTATGCCTACTCCAGGAATGGAATCCAACTCCATGACTTTTACGGGAACACGTGTTCTAAGTTCTCTTAGTATTTCCACTTCGCCGGTCTCAAGATAACTCTTAATGACTTCAGCAATTCCTTTGCCAATTCCTGGAATAGTAGTCAATTCATTTCTCTCGGAAACGGCAGCAACAGCTTCTCCAAGAGCTCCAATTGACCGCATTGCACGTTGATACGCCTTTATCTTGAATGGCTCCTTACCCTCAAATTCCATGAGAAGACTAATTTCTTTCAGTACCTTGGCAACCTCAGCATTTTTTGTCATCTGTACACATCCTATTCATTGGAAAATGGATTGATTGATCTGACAGCATCTCGCACTACTTGGATATTTTCCATTGGAGTATCTGTTGTGATTACGCACCCGGGTGCCACAATCAAGCGCTTTAGTCCTGCCTTGTCGACAGCTTCTAGGACTTGCGTCTTTGCCTCATCAGGAGTGCCAGTTCTAAAGATACCATTATGGTCAATACCACCAAGAACTGTAGCTCGTGACAACTTCTTACCATCGCGAAGTGAGAGTGATGAACTCTGATCCTCCCAGTTGACTCCAACTACTCCAGGGGTTCTAGCTATTTTATCAAAACGAATCTCCTCATTGTCTTTGCTTGCATGGAGATGCATTATGATAAACTTCGCCTTTCCCCGTGTCTTTGAGATTAATTTGAGATCATTCGGATAGACAAATCGATTGTAATATTCATCAGAAATTGATGCCTTAGTGGAATGCTGCGATGCGATGAAGAGTCCATCGGCGCCAGCATCAAGTGTCGCCTTTGCAAAATCAATCATCACATTATTAATCAACTCAAGAACGCTTTCCAAAATCTCAGGATAGTCCTCAGCATATTTTGTCAACTCCTTTCCACAGAGCCTGTCAGCTACCATCGGAGCATCGAAAATAGTCGCCATTGTTGGTACTACCCCATGAGCGTACTGAGAGATTAACTCAACTGCGTGAACCTGATTACCAAATTCCCCCGCATTGACATCAACAGGTTCTATTGTTTCCCAATCTGAAAATGATTTTACCGGAAATGATGTCAATGTCGTGGAACCTGAAGTTTTCCCCTCATACTCAGCAGTACATCCAAAATCAATACAAGGATAATGACCAAAAAACGAGATTTTCATAAGATCGTGATCAAATTCCTTGTGAAAGCCAATTTCAGCCTCAGCTAAACCCTTAGAAGTACGGTCTTTGTCTGGATGATGCTTCCAGAGCGAGAGTGGTATCTTGTCACTGAGATTTCCAAGGAAGGTCTCTTTTAGTAAATCAAACTTAGACATGGTAGATAGTAAAGCCGCACTGGTGATAATGAGCCTTTCGAAGAGTGACACTCCATCACACATAAGTAGCGATGAGGCACGAAATCAAATGTATAGAAAGAAGAGGAACCTGACATATGACTGAACATACTGCTCTCTATAGTCTTGAAAAGTTGTTAGCATTGGATGGCCTTGATGACTTGAAGAGAATGAGGGCAGAAGTGAATCCTTTCTGGAATCGAGCTAGATTAGATGTGGCATGGAATCTTCCCTTCATGTCAGGACTGACTGAGGAACCGAAAATCTCTGTACAGCCTATGAGAGAAGCTACAAGAGAGGAATTACTCTCGTTTCATGATCCCTCATATATAGAGACCTTAGAATTGTTTGGAAATACTGGTTCAGCATTTTCTTCAAGATTTGGATTAGATACGCCTGAATGTCCCATTTTCCAAGATGTGCATAAATATGCCAGTCTTCCAGTGGGGGGTGTTGTAGATGCGACAGTAGGAGTATCTGAAGGAAAATTCAAAAACGCGATTTCATTTATTGGTGGATTTCATCATGCAATGGAGAACAAGGCAGCAGGATTCTGCTATCTCAATGACACAGTCATAGCTATCAAGAAGTACAAGTCACTTAATCCAGGAAAAAAAGTCCTGTATTTAGATACAGATGTTCATCATGGTGATGGTACGCAGATGGCGTTCTATGATGACCCAGATGTTCTTACAATTTCGCTTCATGAGATGAGTATGGGTTTCTTTCCAGGGACTGGAAGACCTGAAGAAATAGGCATTGGTGAGGGAAAAGGGTATTCAGTCAATATTCCACTCCCGCCACTCACAGATGATGTGGAGTTCTGGAAAGCCTTCGAAGATGTGGTTGTGCCAATTTGGCTAGCATACAAGCCAGATTTTGTCTTTTGGGAGATAGGAGCAGACGCACACATGAGTGATCCTTTGGCTGATTTAATGCTCACCTATGATACTTACCATCGATTATCTATGACCATTCGTCAACTCATTCATCTTGGAAATAGAAAACTTGTAGCTGTTGGAGGTGGAGGGTATGAACCAGTAACAGCAGCAAAAGTATGGACAATTGTATTGGCAGATCTTGCAGATATAGCACTGCCACCAATCCTGCCCGCAGAATGGATAACGCTTGCTCAGAAATATGGCCTACAGATGAGAAGAGGAGGTTGGACAGACAGGCCCAGACGTATGGATGATGAACATTATCCTAATGTCAATCGTGCAGTAGAAGACTCAATCAAAAAGGTCAAGGAGCTTATTTTCCCAATTTTTGGTCTTGAATGATTTGGATTTTTTTTTTTCAGAAACCAATCATTCTAACTCTATGATAAAAGGCCAAAAACGTTAACTTTCTTTAGAGAATACTATGGATGTCGGAGGGCTAAAATGATTGCCGCAACATAGGATATGGAAAAGTTCGTTTTCCATAAGCGGACCTAGCATATTCTTGGTCTTATCCATAATATGGCTAATCAATCTAACCCCAGTAATATGCAACGTATCAATTACTAATTTGCCAAGTAGTAATGCAATTACTGCTGGAATTCAAGATACATATTCTCCAAATATGTTAATCGCACCTCTGCCAGAGAGAGACTTTCTCCTTCGTGGTATCAACATGCCATGGTATAGTAGTACTCAGCATGTGAAAATGACTCTCAGTAATGGATCAGAAGTGTATGAAGATATTACTCCATATTGGTTAAAGATGGGATTTGATTTGAATATTCTACGTGCAGATCTAGATGCTATGGCCTTGATGGGAGTACGTCATATTAGAACAACTGCATTAATTTTCCAATTTCTAAATTGGCATTCTGAATTTGGCAGTATGGGCATCAATGAATCAGTTCTTTCTTCCTTTAACATGTTTCTCGAAGAAGTACAAAATCGGAATATGATATTAACAGTGTCATTCTTTGCGCCCTTGTGGAAAAGCTCAGATCATCCGTCATTGATTGAGTATTTCAGAATATTCAATGCAACTTCAGGATTGGACCCTGTGGCACTAAATAATCTTAGAGCGTGTATAGTGCTTTTTGTTCAATATTATAGACAAAGTGAGGTCATCCATACTTGGGAACTTGTCAGTGGATTCTCGCTCTTTACAGAATATCTTACAGACATAGAAACCGGCTTTGGGTTGGATATTGACGCAACAGCACTTTTTGATTTCTTTGATGGTACTGCAGAGGAAATTAGAGAAATCGCAGAGGATCACTATGTTACGATTAGTGACGGGTGGCCACTCCAATATGATGAAGAGTGGTGGAACACAGGTCTGGTTCCAATGCATTATGATGAGAGACTACAGGATGCTACAGACTATCTCTCGCTCTATCATATGTCTGATAGCACATCGCTCAGAAAAGCAGGCACGCTATTGAAACAGGAAGTTATTGTGCAAGCAGGGTCTACACAACTCGACAACTACTCAAGACAGAAAAATAGCGAAGTACTACAGACCTTGTATCTTGAAGCTCTCGATGATAGTTATTCTGGATTTTGTCCTTGGAGTTTCTCTCAAAATATTGTGTTTCACGAAGTGAATGATACCCTCTTAAATCATAAGAGGCATGACTGGAGTTGGGATGCATTGTTATTATTCACTCTCTATAGAAATGATTCAATTAAATTCATCAACACAACTAATTGGTACGTTTTATCGACAGAACCTCAGTTCGATAGGTTTGGTAGACTAAGTTTTACACTCTTTCAACGTCCTAAAGGAGCATATCCTGCACCATATGGTTTTGCAGATGGAAGAATATTTGATCCATCAGAAGGAGGGACTATTGTGACTGTATATTCTGAAAACCTATTATTCGGAGAGATGCTAATCACAAATCAAGAATACCTATCTGATACTCTTCTTTTTAACTCTACTAGACTTGGACAATGTAACTATGTAACAACAATATCTAAGATATTCGATATTGGATGTGTCAAAGAAACAGGAATTCAAATTCACAGTAATAATACTTGGATTGCTGTTGTCGACAAGTATGAATTCAGGCAAATAGTAATGCGTGTCAACTCTACTGGTCCATTAGAAGTTTGCATTAAAAATGGAGATTTGCCCCTTGTTGAAGGCAATGACTATACAGTGACTTTTACTGATTCACTTTCGGGCAGAACTTACGAAAAGATAATTGAAGCAGATAGTATGCAATCAATAAGTTTCGTTGTCAATGCAAGTTCAATAACTATCAGGATAGTTCTAACTCCTGATGTTGCAGGAATTGTGTCACTTGGATTGAGTATATCAGTGATTGTGATTTCAGTTGTCATATATTATTTCGCAGATAGAGTATTTTCTAAGAAAATTGATACTGATACCTAAGGTACCAATAATCCTTTTCTCATATAGTAGACCTAGTAAATGATTAGAGGAATCCCCAAATGATTAAGCTAATTGGCGTTCTTACACAAGGTGGAATACCTGTAAAAATCAAGAGCCCAATGGACGCAGATGGGGAAATGATACTTGGGCCACTAATAGAGGCAGCAAAAGCTCTGAGCAACGTGATGGGCAGTGGTGAAGTCAGGAAACTTGGATTTAGAGAGAACACATTGATTGTTATCGAATCTCACAAAGGATATACTATTGTTGCATTGGTTAGTAAAGCAGAGGACTATATGGACAGTCTACTGAGAGTGATAGCTGATAGAATTGATGACTCCGATATCCCACATGCTGATGGAACAGTTGAGGACATTCATACATCCATTGTTGATGAGATTGTCGATGCCTATGTTAGGGACCATATCGAGATAGGATATCCTGAAACATTATCCATGATTTGGGGACCGATTAACAAAGCCATGAAACAAAATCCAGACTTAGTAAAGATTATTCAGGATGTAGAAGAAGTCTTGCAGAAGACCGAGTCGCTATCGACTTGGAATGATTACACATCAGAAATATCGGGTTCTTTCGAGGAGGCCATAGAGTGTGCACTCTTAGGAGAATTTGATAGAGCTTGTGCTATTGCAATGAATATAGAGGGGGCATTAGCAGGCGTCTTTAGCATCAAAATGGGATCCTTAACACATTCCATGACAAAGGCAAAAGCACCACCCTTAGAAAGACTCAAACAGATATCGATGGCTCTTCCAAAGGATTATCCTTTTACTGATCTTGCAAAGACAATCGTGGGATTCATCGGAGGAAATCGCATTCCAGCGGATTATTCTCGTGCATTTAGAGAAGCAACCAAAAAATTTCAATTTGTCAATGATGCAGAACATCTTGCGTTAGGATTTCTTTTCCTTGATGCCAGAGTTGTGAATTATCCAGACTTTGCATCTAAACTAATAGAACTATATCGAGGAAAATCTGAAGTTTTCTGTTCATTAATTGATACCATTAATGATAGGGGAAAATTGTTTAACAAACTGTATTCGATAACAAGCTACGATGGATTTCGTAGTGAACTCAGCATATACAAATCACAAATCTCCAGCATCTTAGGAAATATCAATTGGGTCTTGGATTCAGACCTCCTATGGGAACTTAAGAGAGAGGGAAAAGGTATTGAGATTGGAGTAACTGCTTCCTTGAAATTGCAGAACTATATTGCTGTGCTGACTGCTCTGGCTGAGTCACCTGTACTTACAATAAGCGAACGTAGAGAGGTCTTAGAAGAAGTCCTTATGCTATACCAGGATTACTTCAGAAGTCTATTGATAGCAGATATACCTCTGTTTTCTTATACTCTAGATAGTATCTTTCAGAGCTTGAGTGTTGCGTATGCTGAATACTATTCTTTGACAACCGGTAGTAATAGGAATGAACATATTGATCGAACACTGGAATTCGTCGCAGACATCTATAATGTATTGCAGACAGAATTGCCAAAAGCGCGAGTCCGTTTCTCTCTCTTTGTTGTTGGTAATGCAATATGCCCCATTTTGATCAAATCTGAAAAGATGCCACAAGAAGGAGTACGTCTTGTCTATCTTGCTACTCGCTTATTGGATGTTAACACTATTGATGCGTCGCAAATCACACGACCTGAAGACTATGCAACAAATCTAGGTAATACTGTGACGACGTTAACAGCTCTAGCATCTATATTGCTTAAAGATCAAGAGCGATTAGACATTCTAAGAAAATGTGTGGATATCAGTCTGGATATTCAAGAGTGGTTTGTTTCACATGGATTGATTTGTAGAGATGATATTATATCGACCACATTCCATTCAACATTGGTATTAGAAAGTCTTGATGCTGAAGAACTAGAGAAAGTAGCAGGCAAAGTCATTGCTCTCAACCGTATTGCAATTCAAAACCCGACTAAGTATGACTATGAAGTAGCCATGATGGGCAGTCCCTTTGTGGAAACTCTGATTTATCTGTGGAAGAGAACTCAGGATGAGAAATATCTGAAATTAGCACGAGAATCATTTGATGCAGCATATAATGCTTGGATAAAATATGGATTCAAAGAGAAAGCAGAGAATTTCAAGAACAAGTATGGACAAGTATGGCGTTAGATATCAATAGACAATCTTGTGTTCAACATAGTATTTTAGGAGTGTCAGTGCTTCGCCCCATCCAGCTGCACACTCTAACATGGCAGCTCTACCACTGGGTGTATTGCGATAACCATACTCACGTAGACGGACAATTGTTCCCTTGGTATCTGGTTCAAAATTAACCTCTATAGTAGTGACATACGTTGGAGTATCAGGAGACCATTGGAACACAAACCGCTTAGGACGATTAGCTTCCAAGACTGTTCCCTCGGCATCATTTGTATATTTATCAGGACCCCAATTCTTCCATCTAAATACTATCTTTCCTCCTGGCTGTGCGTCTATTTCAGATCTATGAGTAAACCATGAGTTGATCCCTTCTGCCGTAAAAAAAGCATTATAGACCTCTTCAGGAGATGCACGAACCAGAGTGTTTTGACGAAT
The DNA here is from genome assembly GCA_016839245.1 of Candidatus Thorarchaeota archaeon. Next base: position 17,629 of record JAEOUN010000033.1, on the reverse strand, counting down.
CTCTTCCTTCATCAATTGTATCACTCAAAAATTAACAATAATAAATTAATAATCTTGCCTATAGAACAAAAACATATGACAAATTCATGACTATCTTCAATGCTCAGACAAAATAGGCAGACATTTACTAGGGAGAGGAGTTAAACCAAGTCTGGTAAGAGCTGTGAGAAATGACAGTACAAAGTAACAATCGCAGTCGATTCGTGGCATTCATCGCTACTTTCACAGCTCTTGCTGTCGTTCTTGACTCGATTCCAATAATCCCAGGATTTTATAGTGGGGTATGGGATTCATGGATGTTTCTCATTAGTCCAATATATGGAATAATTTTGGGGCCTAATATTGGAGCCATATCAATTGCTATTGGAAGTTTCATCGGGCACTTGATATATTTTCGAGATCCATCCGAATTCTTGTTTATGCTTGGTGCACCTCTGGGTGCATTCATTTCAGGACTCCTATTTCAGAAAAAATGGAAAAAAGTACTGGCAATATTTTCATTCATGCTTGCAGGGTATTCCATCACACCAATGTCGTGGGAACTTCCTGTTTGGGGTATTTGGGACATATTGGTTGGTTATGGACTATTACTGATATTCTCAGTTTGTATTGGGATGAAGGCATGGAACAATAAAAAAGAGTGGGAAAACAGTATCACAATTCTATTTGCTACAGTCATAGGATTAGAAACAGATATACTCTTTCGAATCTTCCTGCTGATTCCTTGTCAGATGTATTGGATTCTATATGGACTTTCAGTAACAGGATTGCAACTGATTTGGTTATCTGCAGGATTTGTGACACCAGTCAAGGTCTTCTTAGCCTCAATAGTCGGATTGATTGTCATACGTCCTATATTGGACATCGTACGCAATAATCAATTTGATTTAGATGATGCCATCAAAAAAGAAGAGAGATGAGAGACTCAAATGAGTCTCTCTGATACTATTAAACCTTCTAGAGACGCTCTTTAACAAGGGTTTCAACGACTGTTGGATCAGCCAGAGTTGTGACATCACCAAGATCATCGACTTGTCCAGCAGCGATTCGCTTGAGAATTCTTCTCATGATCTTACCTGAACGAGTCTTTGGTAGAGCATCAGCCCACTGAATCTTCTCAGGAGTTGCGATTGGACCAACATCGGCACGGACATGGTCTCTGAGCTCCTTCTTCAGCTCATCAGTCTTCTCAACACCCATCTTCAGGGTCACGAAGACATAGATGCTTTCACCCTTAATCTCGTGTGGGTAGCCAACGACAGCACACTCTGCTACAGCAGGATGCTTGACCAGGGATGATTCAATCTCTGCCGTTCCAAGTCTGTGACCAGAAACCTTGAGAACATCATCAAGACGACCCATCACGAAATAATATCCATCTGAATTGGTTCGAGAACCATCACCAGTATAGTACATTGGTTTCTTATCTTCAGGATTCTTGAATTGGACCCAGTATGTCTCAACGAATCGCTTATGATTACCATAGACAGTTCTCATAAGACCAGGCCAAGGCTTCTTGAAACAGAGATAACCACCCTCATTCGGACCAACTGGTACTCCGTCTTCTGCAACAATAATCGGTTCAAGTCCAAAATAGGGGAATGTAGCTGAGCCGGGTATTGTAGGTGTTGCACCAGGAAGAGGTGTAAGAATAACACCACCGGTCTCCGTTTGCCAGTAGGTGTCAACAATTGGACATTTTTCTTTCCCAACGACTCTGTGGTACCACATCCAAGCCTCAGGATTGATTGGTTCACCAACAGTACCCAACAGCTTTAGACTGGAGAGGTCATGTCTAGTGACTGGTTCATCACCAAATCTCATGAGGGCACGGAGAGCTGTTGGTGCAGTATAGAACTGGTTCACCTTCCATCGTTCGACCTCTAACCAGAAACGGTCGTTGTCGGGAAAGGTGGGAACAGACTCGTACATCAGAGTTGTGGACCCAGCTGATAGTGGACCGTACAGGATATATGAGTGACCTGTAATCCAGCCAATGTCAGCAGTACACCAGTAGATGTCTCCGGGATGCCAGTCGAAGATGTTGAGGAATGAATGAGTTGTGTAGACCATGTATCCTCCAAGTGTATGAAGGACACCCTTTGGCTTGCCAGTTGATCCTGAAGTATAGAGAATGAATAGAGGATCTTCAGCGCCCATCCACTCTGTTTCGCATTTGTCGTTGACCTTTGCCATCTCTTCGTGGAACCAGACATCTCTACCCTCCGTCCAAGGAACGTCGATTCCGACTCTCTTGACGATAAGGACTTTCTCCACTACAGGGGTGGATTCGAGGGCTGAATCAGCGCCTGCTTTTTGTGGAACAATCTTGCCGCTGCGATAGTAACCGTCAGCTGTGACAAGGACCTTGCCTTGAGAGTCAGCGATTCTATCTACAAGCGAATCAGCACTAAAGCCACCGAATACAACACTGTGGATAGCGCCAATCTTGACACAGGCAAGCATAATTATTCCAAGTTCGGGAATCATTGGAAGGTAAATGGTGATTCTATCGCCTTTCTTGACTCCAAGATTCTTTAATACATTAGCAGCCTTGTTTACTTCACTGAGAAGCTGCGCATAGGTATAGGTCTTAGACTCATCCAGAGGTTCACCCTGCCAAATCAATGCAATCTGATCACCCTTGCCAGCTTCCACATGCTTGTCAAGACAGTTATAGGCCATATTGGTCACACCATCTTCAAACCATGTGAATTCAGCATTAACAGGATTCTTCCAATTGAGTCCTTTTGTAGGCTCTTTTTTCCAGTAACATAGTTCTTTTGCGGCTTTCAGCCAAAAGGCATCGCGGTTTTCAACAGACTCCTTCCATATCTTCATTCTCTCGTCCTGGCTTTTTACATAAGCCGTATCAGAGAAACTCTTAGGAGGTGGAAACCGTCTTTCCTCTTGGCTATATACTGTAATCTTTTTATCTTCTGACAAATTGGTCACCAAATTTGGTCGATAGTTTAGCGACCGTGAAAAATTGCCCTATATGAAGATTGCCCAAACTATGAAAATTATAGAACCAAGTTTAAAAAACAGAAAGTAGAAAGAGAAGAGGTCGTAGGAAATAAATTCCCGACCTCTAGATATACTGAGTATATTACTTCCTACGTGCTTTTAGAACCAGCGTAAGTAGTATAGAAACAATAGCAAGAATACCAGTTACAAGGAAGGCCATTGAATAGCCAAAGGCTTGACCAAAAGTACCTGCGACAAGTGCACCAGCAATTCCTGCGATTCCATAGGCTGTGAAGACAACACCATAGTTTTTCCCAACATTCGTTGAACCAAAGTAGTCAGCTGTTGCAGATGGAAATAGAGCGAAATTACCTCCAAAACAAAAGCCAACAACAGATGCTATGAGTGTGATAATAACCCATGAAGTGCCAGTTGGAATGAATGCTAGACCAAACATGGCTAATGCAAGAATAAAGAACATCAGTATAAATGTAGAAATTCTCCCAATCTTATCAGAAACAGATCCCCAGACAATTCTTCCGGCAGCATTGAATATTGCCATAATACTCAGAATGAGAGCTGCTATGAATTCTGTTACTGTCAGATCGATTTCCGCTGCAGCAGATGCTACATTTCCGAGTGTCATCAAACCAGCTGTTGCTGCAAAGATGAACATTGACCAGAGAATCCAGAAACTGCTTGTTCGAATCATCTCTCCAGGCATTAATCCTGTACCTGCGCCATCAGCAGTTGTAGCAGGTGGGGAAAAGCCTTCAGGAAGCCAACCAGTAGGAGGATTAACGAGCAGTTGAGAACCTAGAACTGTGAATATGAAATAGACAGCTCCGAGTACAATCAACGGAAATCCAATATATCCCCCAAAGAAAGCAATCAGATATTGCTCTGCAAAATTGAATATTAATGCGCCACCGCCAAAACCAGCAACAGCAACACCGGTCATTAGACCCTTCTTGTCAGGGAACCACTTTACAAGTGCAGCAATAGGACAGACATATGCAAATCCAATTCCAGCACCACCAATGATACCATAGGTCACAATCAGATATAGTGTACCTTGAACCATATCTGCTCCGAATCCAAACAAATCAACCAATCCAGAAGCAATGACACCAATACCAAGCAGGATTCCACCAACTGTTGCAACTTTTCGAGGTCCTACACGATCTTGCCATCGTCCAGCGAATATCATGAATAATGCAAATGATGCAAGACCTGCCGCAAAGGGAAGATTAGACCACAATTTGTCCCATACATACAGACCACCTGTTGCATAGAGTGACTTCTGGAATATTCCCCAAGCGTAAATGGAGCCAAGGCAAAGTTGTACGATGATTGCGCCAAGAACAACCAGATTACGATTTCCTATTTTTTCTTCAGACACGATAGAGAACTCCTATCAAATTGTCAAATGTTATATTGCTGACGAAATTACTGCACTAAAAGCCTTCCGACCGTTTGTTGGTTTAAAATTCGTGATGACATAAATGCCCCTTGGAAACGTCTAAATACTTGACACAAAAGATATGCACAATCCTGAGAGGTAATAATAATGACATCTGCATCTGATTGGACCGTCAAGTACAAGAAGAAAATTCTGACAGCTGCTAATGCAATAAGGAAGATAAGACGAGGTGCTCGTATCTTTTTGGGAACGGGATGCGGTGTACCATATCACCTTGTACAGGAACTAGCTAATCATGCAGATCAGATGGCTGATAATGAGATTGTACATCTCCTAACTCTAGGAGACACACCATCAGCAGACCCGAAGTTCCAGAATCAGTTTAGACACAATACATTCTTTGTAAGTGCAAATATTCGAGATGCTGTGTCAGAGGGACGTGCTGATTACACACCAATGATGCTCTCAGAGATTCCTGATCTATTCAGAGAGAAGAGAATGCCATTGGATGTTGCAATGGTTCAGGTCAGTCCTCCGGATAGATATGGGTACTGCTCCTTAGGAATATCGGTAGATATCACAAAATCAGCTCTTGAAAGTGCAGACATAGTCATTGCCCAGGTAAATGAAAAGATGCCAATAACTCATGGTGATTCGTTTGTTGACATAGATGACATTAACTACCTTGTTCCATTTAATGAACCTCTGAGGGAATTCGAGAGCGCAGAAGTGACAGAAATAATTGACAAGATAGGAGCATATGTTGCTAGACTTGTCGAGAATGAATCTACCTTGGAACTTGGCATAGGTGCACTTCCTCAATCAGTCTGCAATAATTTACTTGATACAGGTGTCAGAGACCTAGGTATTCATACAGAGATGTTCAGTGACAGCTTAATCTCTCTTATCGAACAAGGCGTAGTGACAAATAAGAAGAAGACAGTGCATAAGGATAAGGTCGTTGCTAGCTTTGCGATGGGATCAGAGAAGCTATACAACTATATTGATGATAATCCCATGTTCCAATTTCATGATACCTCATATGTAAATGACCCATATGTTATTGGACAAAATAGAAAGATGATTGCTATTAATTCTGCACTTGAAGTGGACTTAACAGGACAGGTCTGCGCAGACTCTATCGGGCATCGTTTCTATTCAGGTATTGGAGGACAGGTTGATTTTATCCGCGGAGCCAAACGATCACTAGGTGGCAAAGCAATAATTTGCCTTCCCTCTACGGCAGTAGATGGGACTGTTTCTAGAATAGTACCAAGATTGAGTGAAGGAGCGGGCGTAGTTACTACTAGAGGCGATGTCGATGTTGTAATTACAGAGTATGGCCTAGCAAATCTTGCGGGAAGGACCATAAGAGAACGAGTATTGTCACTAATAGCGATTGCACATCCGGATTTTAGAAATGATCTTTTGGAAGCAGCGAAGAATATGCATTATGTATTCGAAGATCAAGTCCCATTCAAGGTTCAGGGTACATACTTTGCATCAGAATATGAAATGACCGAGAGATTCAAGGGACCTGATGGACCAGTTGATGTACATTTCAGGTTGATACGTCCAGATGATACTGATCGTATCAAAGAACTCTTCTATGGTCTTAGCGAAGAGAGTATTTACTTCAGATTCCTGACACCGCTTAAAAGCCTGAGAAGACAGACTCTCCAAGATTTTTACAATGTTGATCAATCAAGTGATATCAGTGTAGTTGCTGTTGTAAAATCTGGCGATGACAATGAGATTGAAACGATCATTGGAGCAGGAAGATACTTGTTGAATAGAAGTACAAATGAAGCCGAATTTGCACTTCTTGTTCAGGATGAGTACCAGAATAGAGGTATTGGTACGTATCTTCTGAATCACCTTATGAGGATAGCCAAGAGTAAAGGTGTAGATGCATTCATTGCATATGTACATCCTCAAAACCAACCGATGATTCGGTTTATCCACAAAACTGGAAAGGTGGTAGAAAGTAAAATCTCCCTACAAGATGAAGAGTATATCTTTAGGCTTAAATTATAGAAATTCTATCTCCTTTACATATCATGGGTTTCTCAATTAAAAAGAAGATTGGGTCTTAGACGATGCTCCAATCTTAGAATACTATACTGTGAGAAGTATTGTTTGTAGTAGGTGTAGTTTTCTTTACGGTTAGAAAAACACATCTTTAGAATTGCCCCATAATATCACCGTTACTCGGTCAAAAGGCTGTTTTTAGATAGTAAAAGACAAATCGAGAGAGAAGTGACGGCGCCGCCCGCCGGGAAGCGGACACGACAGACAGCAGAATTAGGTTAGGGATTCGCGGCGCCATTCATACTCTAATTATATCAGAGTCTAATAAGCACCTAGAAAAATTACGAGATTATATTCTTCATTTCATACATGATTCTATGACACACACAACTCTGACACCGAAGATTATTCACTTCACCAGAGAGCAGCTCGAAGCAATCGATCAGATTCTGCAATTGTTAGATCCTGAGGAATTTAGAGACTATCATGATCAATTTGGTGTCTGCAATGCACCAGATAATATTGAGAGACTGCGTACTGAAGTTCGAAGAGCTCTTAGTAAATAATTACATCAATTCATACTTCAAATGGTCTTGAAGATAGTAGTATTTGTTATGTTAGTACAAAATCTGGTGGGAATAAGACAAAATATTCTACTACTATTGACAAGATGATCCCGCTTGCTACAAGTCCTTTGCCTTTTCCTTGATTTGCCTCTGTAAACCATAGAATAGCTCCAACAAGTACGATAATCACTCCAGATACTTGACCAATAAAGATTAGGAAATCCCATATCTCTGCGAAATACATGGCTATCAACTGAGCAAAATTTTGAAGTGGAGATTGCATGAGTAATTGTAGTGAATTCATTATCTAGACCCATGTTTCAATTGGTGTAATGAAATTTAAAGTCCTAGAGAAGTGTGGGTCATGAATAACTTGTCATGAATAGAAACATAAGAACTCCAGGGCATTAGTGTACTGAGGAAGAAACTCGTGGCATTTAGAGAATATTTGGGACTTGGCTCTGATGACAGGGAAAAACTGACTTGTGATTGGTGCGGTAAGGAAGGCATAAGCACATTGTGGAGTGGGAGTAAAGTAAAATACTGCTCATTCAGGTGTAGTGCAGCTGGAAGTTATCCCAGAAATATCATACTCGCAATATGTGCGATTGCACTTCAGAGTATTCTTGTCTTGATGCAAATCATAATGTTTTCGAAAAATCCAACTGTATCACCAATCCATCCAGTATTAATTATACCTCAAGTTTTCATCACTTTGATAGTATTATCATTCGTCTATTCTGTATACATTGGACGTTCTATGAGAAAAGAAAAAAATGGAGAATACACATTTGAAGACGGGAAATTATAGTATCTGTAGGAAATAGTTCGGGATTATTGAGGAGGTGTACCATCTGCTTGTTCTTATTATGATCATTCTTCTCATTTGTGGATTAATTGGTGTTAGCTTGACCAGCAATACAGTAAACAAAGCGACCAAAATTGGATGGAAGCTAGCAATACTCACTGTTTTGTCTCTCTTTTCGCTAAGTTTGGCAATCGCTTATTTTCTAGTTACAGGCGTATCGATGTTAGGTAATCTTAGTAATCCAATCTCTGCAGCAATCCGCATGGATGCATTTTTCGTGGAGATGTTATCGTATGGATTTAGCTACATGATTGGTATGATATTCGTGATGATATATTGCTGTGCATCAACATCTGAACAAAAGGAAATCAACTTCATGCATTCAATACTAATCGCCTTTCTAATTGGGTTTTCTATCGTCATTATCATTGAAGTATTGATCAGATTCGTCGTGGGTTCGTGAGTTGTAGTATGAGTCACCGGAGGATTGATTACATAAGAAGTGGTGGGCCCGACGCGATTTGAACGCGCGATATCCGCCTTATCAGAGCGGCGCTATAACAAACCAAGATTGGTGATAGCCAATCTCTCCAGTCTAAGCCACGGGCCCTTTGCGTTCTAGATTCGTTTTGTTTCTGTTCGCGATAAAAAGGTTATGACTGTGTGCTAGTTTTATTTGGATTGTATTTGATTCACTGGCTAAGAGGATAGACTGCTTGGAACAACTTTCCTAATATGATTAATAGATTCTCTTGCTTCATCTTTGGATAGTTCAAAAATAACGGGCCCTCTGAAGTCATCCTTCACCAAAGCTAATAGAAAGTCACTAAGGACTGAGTCACCCATAATCCCACGACCAAGAGGGAGATGATCATCTCGTGCTGTTGCACCGTCATATTCTGAATAGATTCCATCTTGAAGATGTATCTCTGTGATTCTGTCTTTATGTGTCCTATAGAACTCCATCACAGACTCGGTACCAGACATATGGGTGATAAGATGCGCAGTATCAAAACAGATACCAGTGTCCAAATCATCAATTATCTCTCGAGTGATATCAAAGGGAAACAAGTAGTTCTCGATTGCCAATTTCTTGGAGTCTATCTCGGTTTGGCTAATAATTTCATCAATACTCTGCATTGAAAATCCGGATAATAGGCTGCATATAAGGTGAGTCAGATGTGTAGGATAGGGCTTAGCTGAAAATTCGGCGGCTAAACTTCCTGTAGCATGCAGCACATATGCCCCTGGTTCTAGTTGTCTTGTGGCCTTGATACACTCAACAGTACTCTCAACGGATCCACGACGAACAGGTTCATTGAACGTAGCAAGCTCGATAGACCATAGGGGAAGGTGAACCGTGTATGTTAGTCCAAGTTCATCTTTTACCTCTATAAGCCGAGTAATGGAATCTGAAGTGAAGATGGAATCAAGAATGTACTTCGCGTCCAATGAGAGTTCCAAAACAGAAAACCCTTCAGCTGCAGCATCTCGAACAGTATCTACAACATCTGCACGAGAAAAATCAGGAACACCATTCACAATTACTTGTTGAGCTATAGTCCTAAATTCAAGAGCTGTTAGGCCGAATCTAAGGGGCATAATGATAAACTCCAACTCCTGAAAAGGCACACCTCCCCATAAAGGTGACTTCTGGTGAAAGACATATACGGAATAGTGTGATTATGATAGAGAGGTGTTTTAATTGGGAATCACAATAAAATGGATGGCGCATGCGACATTCAAGATAAAAACTGATGACCAAGTTATCTACATAGATCCAACTACAAAAGGGACTGGACTAAAAAAGAATGATTTTGAACCTGCAGACTTAATCCTAGTGACTCATGGTCATCAAGACCACTTTGACAAGGACTTGCTCAAGAAAATCCGCAAACTCGGCAAACCTGTGATTGCCCCTGAGAACCTCAAGAAAGAGATGAAAGGTATCGTGATGTGGGATTTAAGCCCAGGGCAATTCATGAAGATGGCAGATGGTAGCGCAACAGTTTGGGCAGTGGATGCGTATAATGTAAAACGATTTAGGTCGCCAGGTAATCCATTTCATCCCAAGGGCTTTGGTGTTGGGTATATTCTGAAGATAGGAGAGAAAAAGATCTATCATGCAGGCGATACAGATCTGATTCCAGAGATGGCAAAAATGACCGATATTGATGTTGCACTGCTACCTAGTGGAGATACCTATACCATGGACAGTATGGAGGCAGCACAAGCGGCGCTGCTCATAAGACCAAAAGTAGCCATTCCGATGCATACTTGGGATAAGGACCAGGAATCCTTCAGGAAAGAAGTGGAGGAGAAATCTTCTATAAAAGTAGTCATTCTAAAGAAGGGAGAAGAGTATGCACTTGAATAGATGAAACAGGGAGCGAAGCCTCCTGTTCATTATCTTTTTCAAATTATCTCCAGGATTTTAATTTTTGAAGCTCGTGTTTTTCAATCGCAGAGTCTACTTCGAGAACTTCAACCTTGAGCATCTTGTCACCTTGACGGATGTTTTGGATGACATCTAGACCCTCTATAGTCTGACCAAAGACTGTATGTCGCCCGTCAAGATGTTGGGTATTCTTCTCGTTCAGAACGATGAAAAACTGACTTCCTCCAGTATCTCTGCCTGCATGGGCCATCGAAAAAGCGCCAACTCGATGTTTCTGTCTGTGACCTCGAGTTTCGCAAGGGATAGCGTATCCAGGGCCACCAGAACCTGTCCCAGTGGGGTCTCCACCTTGGATCACAAAGTCAGGAACGACCCTATGGAACTTAAGCCCATTATAATAGCCGCTCTGAGCAAGAGTGACGAAATTTTTCACCGTGTTGATAGCATCATCATTCCAGAATTCAGCGATAATATCGCCGCGTTCTGTTTGGATCTTGATCTTTGTTGGCATTTCTACACCTTGTATTTGATTTTACGAATATTCGCTTTCTTTTACTAAACTCTATTATGTACTTAGCCATTTGGGAAGCGCTTTATTTGGCAGTCATGCCTATTGGCTTATTAGAATAATTACAAAGATGAAGATTGAATGACAGTCGAAAGAGAATACACAGAGGGTAGAACTACCATCCTAAGCGCAGATGTAGAGTATTATAGTGGAGACAAGAAACAGGTCACAGCAAGACTGCCTGTGTTTTATAATCCAAGAATGCGCCTGAATCGTGATATCTCAGTGCTCTTCCTCTCAGCATATCTACAGACAGAGAAGGTAGAGAGTATGTGTGAACCCTTGACTGGCTCAGGTGTCAGGACTCTTCGTTACCTGAATGAATGTTCTGGTGATTTCACTGCGAAGATGTTTGATGCGAATCCCAATGCAGTCGATACTACTCAGAGGAATATCGAAAGACTCGGATTTGAAAAGAGAGCGCAGGTAATGAAAGGCGATGCAAAATTCCTCCTTCTATCTGAATCGAGAGAGAAGAGATTCGACTACATCGATGTAGATCCATTTGGCACGCCCGCCCCATACCTCAATGCTGCAATCCAAGCCCTAGATCCGGAAGGAGGACTCTTGGCGCTGACAGCGACTGATATGCCAGTGCTCTGTGGGGCATTCCCTAATGTCGCAATGCGAAGATATGGAGGCTTTTCGATTAGAGCACCCTTTACTCATGAGATTGCTATTAGACTCCTTCAAGGGCTAGTATTTCGAATTACAGGACTGAATGACTGTTCAATCAAGCCCTATGCAATTTTGAGTACTGACCATTATGTAAGAACTTGGGTAAAAATAGATTCAGACAAAAAAGCATCCAATAGACAGGTCGAATCACTCGGTATCATTAGATATTGCCCAAGTTGCATGAATTCCGAAATGAGACCTCTTAACATAAAGGAGGAAGAAAGCACGTTTAAACATGTACGAAAAGGATGCAAGGGGCCAGTGAAAAAAGCAGGTCCCCTGTGGATTGGAAACTTATTTGATCGAAAATCAATTGATACTGCACTCAAATTACTACATCAAGATGATGAAAGCATCTATCATAAGAGAGTGCCAAGAATTTTAGATGAAATGGATGAGGAACAGAGTCTGATGCAGTTTCCATTCATTGATTTGCATGCAGTCTGCGATCTGTATAGTCTTAGACCTCCGCGAAATGAACAAGTTATTGAATACCTCAAAGATATAGGTCATAAAGTATCTAGAACACACTTCAGACCCACAGCAATACGTACAGACGCCTCAGTAATAGACGTGGTATCTGCAATATCTAATATATTGAAAAGGTGATAACAGGTGGCAAGAGGTTCAGAAGGCGAGCGCCGCAAGAGAGAACATTACTATAGAGCTGCTAAGAGAGCAGGCTATCGAAGTAGATCAGCCTTCAAGATTAAACAAATGGTAAAAGATCAAGGACTACTGAAGGGTGTTGATACCGTATTAGAATTGTGTAGTGCACCAGGAGGATGGACCCAAGTATTACATGAGATGAACAAAACCCTGAGAATCGTTGCCATTGATTTAGATGAGATGCAACCAGTTCAGGGCGTGCATTTCATTCAAGGAAGTATTCTGAAAGATGATATCATCAGGAAAGCGATTGATATCATGGGAGGATCATTCGATTTGGTACTTTCGGATTGCTCACCTAAGGTATCTGGGCAATGGGAGTTGGATGTCGTACGTCAGCTCGAGCTTGCAGAGCGAACCTTCGATATAGGATTACAAGTCTTAGAACCTAATGGAAAGGCTTTAGCAAAGGTCTTCCAGGGGAAGGGCTTTCAAGAATTTTTGCAATCGGTCAAGAAGAAGTATAACACTGCAAAACTCATCAAGCCTCCTGCATCGAGAAAATCAAGTGCTGAGATATACCTACTAGCTATAGGGCCGAGAAAAAGAATAGCTGATGAAGGGCTGGGCACAAATTAACTGATATCTGCGCCCATCCATTCTTCTAATTCTTTGCAGTTCACTGGCGAATCGGATTGGCGCACACCACATTTACCAATTTTTAAGCAATGGAAACAGGGGCAACCGTTCATATCTGATAGACCACTTGGCTCGCTATCATCAGTGAGTGCTGGTTTCAATACGTATCGTTCGTTTTCGAATTCTTGTTTCTGCATTATCCGTCCCTCGGACAACAGAGTCATTAGAGCTGACATGATCTGTTCTTTTTCAATGCCAAGCTTTTCAATCAGTTCATCAATGAGAAGACCATCTTTACCTGCGGATTTTAGTTCACTTATCATCTGGGCATTGAGATCGCTCATTGAAATGACCTTTGATTAAGAACATGGCAACATCAAACGAAGTACATAAGCTGATATTTAATTATCGGAAGCTGCTAGCCATTATCGGCAATTGTCGTATATGAAAAAGCCTGATTGTATATTTATGTTCATTCTCTTTTATGCAAATAGAGCATTTGGCCTACCAATTTTTCTGGATTAAAATCACGTCTAGGACGAATTGCAATATATGGATTAGATACAGGACCAAAGATATCAACGATAGTGCCTATCTCTTGTGCTTGTTTATCCAAGACAATTGACTTGTTCCCTAGAGGAGGAGTCTTATCAACACGGACAATTATTGATCCACGATTCGAGATGTGGAGAACTTTACCAAGGCGCTTCAAGAATTACTCCTCCATAAAACCTATCTTTTTCGATGCTTTTTCTTGTTTTTCTTAGATTCTTGAGCAAGACGAGCAGATTCTCTTCTCGCAATAGCTCTTCGAACACCTTTTGCTAAGGTCAATATAAGCCGCTTCTTCTTATGACCTTCATTATTATCTACAACGATATATCCTCTGTTTACAGACCAATATCTCGGATACTGCTTGTCAGCTTGAATCTCGTATTCCATACCCGCTGCTTCTGCAGCTTCCTCAAGAAGGCTAATTGTTACATCCGGGGCAGCAAGGTTGCTTGGAATCTTACGTCCTTGAGACCTTGAGATATTCTTTTCAAAATATGCAGGCCAGAATATGAGTTTTCTATCCTGTTTTCTCATTTTAGCACACCAGTGGTCTGATAATCATTCTCAACGGGCTGCTCTTTTTACTTTTCCCATGCGGCGTGATTCGTTTACCATCAGGTGGTATATGTAGTGATTCAAATCTCTACCGAGATTCATATAAGACGAATTTTACTCGCTTGATGTAGGATGACTGATATTCTTGACTCGATGTCAAATATGTAACAGAGATATTTCATCGAATGAGATATGGAAGAATCAGCAATACATATTCTGTTCAAACTGTGCTACTGTGAAGCTCTTATCATTGGAATATCGAGGAATCTCTTCTGAAGCAGAAGAAGAAATAGTGAAAATTTCAAGAGAGATAGAGAAGCTAATTGACAAAGGCCAAGGGCAAGAGACACTACATCTTATTCGAAAAGGACTAGCACTTCTTGACAAGATGGTTGTTCCAGAGAATGTATTCGGAGGAATCAGTACAGGTATCTACTATTTCAATGAGGCAATGAAGAAAGCAGACCGTTTAGACAACACCCAATTCTTCAATGAACGTGTCTTTCTTAATGGGGGAATTACTTTCGTCAGTATAGGATTATATCAGAAGAAAAATCAGGATCTTGAAAAGTGGAAGTTTTTCATTGGACACGTTCCAAGACATATCATATTGAACAAAGGTGAAGCGTGAGTTGAATCGTAAGAGCAAGGATGTCTATTTTTCCGAGATTGCAGACCTTGTATCATCGAGAAGTACATGCCTAAGAAATCAAGTTGGCGCAGTAATTGTTAAAGATTCACAGATATTGAGTACAGGATATAACGGGGCGCCAAAAGGATTGCCACATTGCTCAGAGGTTGGTTGTCTGAGGGAACAATTAGGCGTAAAGTCTGGAGAACGCCATGAGTTATGCAGAGGACTCCATGCAGAGCAAAATGCAATAATACAAGCTGCATATCATGGGGTTAGTGTAAGAGGAGCTAAAATATACTGTACTACAAAGCCCTGTAGTATTTGCACAAAGATGATCATTAACGCAGGAATTCAAGAAATTATTTACATCGAAGAATATGATGATTCACTCGCTGATCAATTATTGAAAGAGTCCAGTCTTACTATGCGTCAAGTATCTATACAACGAGTGTATGGGATAAACGGGACTAAAACGAAGAATCCTTGAGTTGGAAAGCTTAAAGAGCGTTTTACTTCTAGAGTCATTTCCAGGTGTTACAACACATGGGTGAACTCCGCAATCTCATTAGCATTCAAGACTTGGATAGAAATCAGATTGACCACATTCTAGAAGTCGCAGCAAAGATGGAAACTATTGCTGTAAAGAGAAGTAAAGATCTTGATTCAAAAATAATGGCGACACTGTTCTTTGAACCTTCAACTCGTACACGACTCTCTTTTGAGAGTGCAATGTTACGCTTGGGAGGAAGCGTCCTTGGTTTTGCAGAGGCAGGAGTTTCCAGTGCAGGTGCAAAAGGAGAAACACTTGCTGATACGATAAGGACTGTCGAGCGGTATGCGGATGTGATTGTCATAAGACATCCCCTTGATGGTTCAGCTAGAGTCGCTGCTGAGTTCTCAAATGTTCCAGTTATTAATGCGGGTAGCGGCGCAGAAGAACACCCAACTCAAGCTCTCCTTGACCTGTATTCAATTAAAAAGATGAAAGGGAAGATAGATGGTCTAACGATTTCACTATGTGGAGACCTCAAGTATGGTCGGACGGTACACTCTCTTGGAATGGGACTGTCTCATTACAATGTAAAAATTAAGCTGGCTGCACCTCCGACACTAAGGATGAAACCCACCGTTGTGGAAGAAATCAAGAATAGAGGCATCGAAGTAACTGAAGTTGACGATGTCAGAGATGCTGTTCAAGATGTTGATGTTGTCTATATGACGCGGATTCAGAAGGAACGATTCCCTGATGAACGGGAATATGATAAGGTAAAAGGTCAATTCAAAATCGGTGTAGAAGAAGCCGGTCTTTTAAGGGATGACGCAATCATCTTGCACCCTCTTCCAAGAGTAGATGAATTAAGCTCAGATATTGATAGTATGCCACAGGCAAGGTACTTTGATCAAGTCTATAATGGAGTTGTTTTACGGATGGCCATCTTGAAGATGATTCTAGGCTAGGATGGTTCGAGATTGTGAAGCTCTTTTGTCAGTATATCCAGTGAAGATATCTTGCTTACTGCAAGAGGTATTTTCATCTGCTCAGAGAGTTCCAGTGCTAAACGGTCTACTTCTCCTACTCCATGCAAAATGACTAAAGCTGGTTTGAATTCTTGTGATTTTATTGCAATCATAGGTGCTCTGCCCGTATTGACCTTTGTAAATAGGAGACAACGCTCGGTGGTAGCTCCAAAGAGTTTGAGAAACTCATCACTGTTCAACTCTTTTACTGCACGTTCCACATCTACAAGTGTGTAACCATAAATCTCCCTGTCAAGATACTTCTCTCCAGAGAGAATTGTGCATTTGAGCTGTTTGCAGAATGCCTTTGATGTCATCGGTGATGAGAAATCACTCATGGCTAGGACAATATTCAGATCTACGAGACTTACATCCATCAATCGAACAAAAGCAGCTACTGTCTGTCCACCATTATGCTCATCTAGTGAAAGGAGAGCCATAACAAATCTTCGAATAGTTGAAGTCCCAGGGGATTTTCTCCTTCCAGATTCATAGTCACTAATCACACTTGGACTGATATCTAAATGCTCTGCAAGAACAATCTGCGGAAGTCTGAATCTTTCACGCCAGATACGCATGACTTGCCCGGGATTCTCCGATAGAGCTATTTCCCCTGCAATCCGCTTAGCAAGGCGGTCTCGAATTGAAGATTGATACGACATTACACGATTTCCGTATGGGATTGAACATAAGGATTTCGACTATTGACGAACTTGGAAGAATTCTGAATAAATTTGGTACCGACCATAGTAAAAGATTAAGACTAGAATCAGAAAAACAAGAGAAATGGTGGGCCGGCCCGGATTCGAACCGGGGATCCCTTGGACTCTTGCGGGCTTGAGCTACGCCAAGCGGCGACCCAAACCAAGAATCATTTTTGGCAATCGGTCACGAGTGACGAACTGTAGCCAAGCTAGACCACCGACCCTGTTTTGATGTTTGACTCTCTCTGCAGTTATAAGAATAACGGACAGGTACTGTGATATGCATAAGGTCATATTATCAGAGATATACACAATATGAGTGAATCAATATGAGCCTTCTTGGACCTGATGATTTTGACCTCAATAATAAAGAGAGAAAAAGGAAATTAGCAAAAGACCTGTCGCCCTCCATCGCAAGAGAGATTGAACATTGGTTGGAGAGAGAGGACGATCCTGAAGCAATAAAAAGAATCTCTGAATTTGTAGGGCAAGATGAGGCAAAGAGATTGCTAGCCAGACGGAAAAAGGAGAAAATAGGAAAATAAAGAGGTATCCTACGTAGAAAGTGATGGTGGGTTCATGACAGGTGAGTGAAAGAACGAGAGATATCAACATAGCATTGGCGCTCATCCGTACAATTGATGCTGAAAAAAGAACACATCTAGCAGAGCTTAGAACAGGTATTGGAATACTCACCATTCCAATGTCGTTACTGACCATTTTGATTGCAACATCAGACTACTACTCTGTTGAGGCAATGTTACCACTTATCCTAATCGTGGTATCAGGAATCATCATTCTCACAGTAATTGGAGGTTATCTGGTTATCAATGCGTTCAAGAAACTTAGAAAGACAGAAGAATTACGATCAAGATGCAAAGGTGTCGCTTGCTTGATGGAAGAATATGAGAATGATAGTCAAGTAGAATCAATATGAGAGAGTCACATTGATGTTGGAAGTGTATGTGATTCTTTT
>JAEOUN010000003.1 GCA_016839245.1 Candidatus Thorarchaeota archaeon | reverse complement strand
TAAAGGTTATCTTTGTAGATGTGTTTGCAAGAATATTAGATGATATATTTGGTCTCGTAGAGATTACAACAACTCCCTGTCCTGTAGCCCTAAGCAGCATCACCATTGATTCTCCTGTTGTAACATCAGCTGCAGTGTCACGAGAATAGCTTTCTGGCACCAAATTGCTAGCTTCTTCAAGAACAACAACATGTTGAAGCCCTGGTGTGATTCCTCTATGAAGGGCATAATCAAAAATTCTTTTGGCAATAAGATTGTAAAGCAGTCTGGCTGCTTCCATTCCTCCAACCATAGCTACATGATGTAGGTCAAATATCACTCGTTTTTCCATCATATCCGAAATCTTAATCGCGGAAGAACCTCCAGCAAGAATAGCTCCGAGAGGTTCTCGTGACAAGATTTCCAGACGATTCAAGAGAGCATCCTTAGTCATACTTCCTACTCGATCTTTATCTGATAACTCCACTATCTTCTGAACAAGAGCCTGTATCGAGTTCTCATTTTGTTCAGATCTTGCTACTGAGAGAACAGCAGAACGAAGTAGTCTCTCCATTGCTGGGGTTAGCTCTGATGATGTCCCTCTTTCCCTAAGTAGTTCTTTTAAAATCGCAAAGGTTGTATGTGCATGCCTTTCAATGGAATCAATTTCGGAATCCATTAAATCAATTACAAAGGAAGAATCGACTCCAGGACGTAAAACGTGAATATCTCCACGACATGAATTCATCAAATCAATATATTCAGATCCTTTGATATCAAAAATCCACCATGGTATGTCGGTTTTTGCACCAAGTTCTGCCATTAGCTGTTTCACAAGGGTAGTCTTTCCTGTCCCTGTTGCTCCAAGTACTGCGATATGTTCTCGTAGCCATTCAATTTTAAGTCCTACATCGTTAAGCCTATGACCTCCAAAAGAAACCTTGCCTATTATAAGTTCATTATCAACAACTTGATTTGGAGGTATTGAAAATGTGGGCAGAAGAGAAGCTGCAATTACTGGCAATTGCTGTACCGGTGTATTAACAAAAGCAGCAAGACGGCTTACATGCATCCTTTGAGATTTCAAATGTCGTCTTGCAAGCATTCGATAGGCCGTTCTCCGATTCAATTTTCTTCTTCTCAAATCAATAGTTTCATCTCCACCCCATATAGAGTAAAATAACCCCAAAAGACCTTCTTCTGATTGCCGAAGATGATCCCCATTATCTCCAACAATGGATAATGCCACAGATACATCAAACCAAGCTTCCTTTCCTTGAATCTCATTGTAATGGCGAAGAAGCCTCTTCTTTGTTGCCTGATCTTCCAAGGAGTCTTCGTTTCTCTTTTCCTTTGCACGTATCGATTTCCATTCTCCTTCAAGTCTTCTTCGTTCTCTTCCAGGTTTGGCTCTAGAAAAGACACAGGACAAACTGGCTGTATATCCTTGCTTCAATACAGTCGAAATGAATGTCCCCACTTGAGACGCATCATACAAAGGCATTACTCGTGGTTTTCCTTCCAAAACGAGAAATGTCTGATGCTCTGGGAAATCATCAAGAGTGATTCGATTCGATTCGCGAAATTCCTTTCCAAGATGGGAAAGCACAGCTTTTCTTAATTCAATATTGTTTAGCTGATTCAGTTCAATATTATTAAATGAAGCTAAGAATATTGCTTCGGCTCTAGTAGCTTCTGTTCTAATTCTACTAGTTATTTCATCTAACTCATTTCCTAAGGCAGTAATGAAGATTCGAAGAAACGGTTCATTATTCTGAACACCAATTTCGTAACTCATAGTAACTCTGGCATTTATTCCAGCTCGTAATGCTAAAAGAAATGTCGTATCATACTCCGGCTGGTTTCTATCTTCTATTCGTACAGATCCTGGCACCGTTAGAATATCAAGACAACTTATTCCAATCAATCGATTATCCACACTAAAAACAAGTATGTCATTCTTTATAGTAATCAGTATTTCTTTCCTCTCGAATCTACCAAATGTCATAATGATTGACAGACTAAGAGGGACAATACAGACTAGAATCTCTATCTGGAATTTGAACTGAAAGTAGAGGGAACCAGTAACATTAGCAAGTGGCAATAGGTATGCAAGAAGCAGGTAGAGTGAACTAATCAGAGTGGTCACAATCCAAAGAACCTCAATAATCCAAGTACTCCGTAAAACTGCTTCTTCGGAAGTATCATGGGTTGTTCTTCTTTTCTTACACCTAGTCATTAATACATCACTCGCTTCATCAACAGCAGTATCCGTGGATACTAAGTACTACAATCATGACCAAGCTCCTGTTCTTTCTAACACATATGAACTCCCCCAGACTTCTGTTTTTTCAATAGATATGAAGCCGGATTTGTAGGAGGTTAAAAATGAGTGTGAAGAACGTAAAGAAGGAACTGCCGCACATCTTGTGAAATTGTGCTGCAACAAGGAATGAGAGTTCATCTCATCAAGTATAGTAGCCAACTAGCTCAATCGAAGGTAATCCAATGAAACGATTTCTTACTCTATTAGTCATTGGTATTGTTGGTTTGATAGTCATATCAATATCTAATGCCACAGATGTTCATGCAGAAGGCGAGGTTATTGTGGTCAGAGGAGATGAGATACTTCTATCTGCACAATTGTTGCAAAATGGGACGTATGGTGATCCCGTTCCTGATCAAGTCATTAGCTTCTATGATGCTATTTTGGACGTATGCCTAGGTTCTGCGCTAACAAATCAAGAGGGCTATGCGTCAATAATATGGAGTATTCCATCGAATCATCCTTTGGGCATAACACCTGTGAACGTAACTTTCTTGGGAAATGAATCTCTAGCTCTTGCATCTTCTTCTCAATGGGCTTATATCCATATACTCTCAAGATCACAAATAATCATTGAACACTACTCAGAAACACTGCATCCCAACGACTACTTTCTCCTTGAACTCACACTTCTAAATGACATGAATGAACCCATAGCCGGAGCACAAGTTTCTCTATTTTCAATTGCATCCGAAATGGCATCCAGTACAACAAATGAAACTGGATACGCATTCTTCATGTTCCAGTGCAATTTGACTTGGAGCTCATTAGGTATCAATGATTTTTTGGTCAAGTTTGAACAAAGCTTAGAATCACATCATTCTGAAGCTGAGATTTCTCTGCAATACACTGTTGAACAAATCGAAAGTGTCATAGACTTGGATACTTCTCTTCCTGCTAATGTCAATTTGGCAGATACTTTGGAATTTCAACTACATCTTGAAACACACGAAGGCCGGACTCCGAATTCTGTCTTAGACTTACTTATTAACAATGCTCTCTTTGATTCCATAACAACAAACCAAAATGGGGACGCCATGGTCCAAATCAGCATAGATTCCAGATTCTTTCTTGGACCAAATACTGTTAGAATAGAATACAATGGTACAGATCGTAATGCAGCTACCTATATCGAAGTCAACTTCAATGTAATTAGTCCAGTTCTTTTAGATACGAAAATTCCGACCAATGTAGTTTTAGGAATCGATAACATATTCAGAATTGAAGTTTCTGATACCTTAGGTAGGTATATTCCAAATTCTGTAGTTAACCTACATGACCTGTTATCAGGCGAGGAAATGTCTACAAGAATTGCCTATAGTTTAACCTATGTAGATGTTCCATTTGCATTCAAGGATTGCATAGGCTCACATTCACTAGAAATCAGAATCACAGGCAACAACTACATTTCAAATACGACTCACTTCCAAGATGTTGTCGTATGGTCTCAACCAAATCTAGTAATCATATCCAATAGCATCCTTGGATATGCATCTCCTTCACAAGGTATATCATTTGAAGTCAAATTGAAGGACCATAACGGTGGAATATCCGAGAGATTGATTGAACTTAAGGGTCTCGATAACGAAACAATAGAAATCTTCACAACGAATTCAGAAGGCGTTGCTGAAATTCATCTTGTTGCTCCAGTAATTGAAAATGTCTACGTCTTCACTCTATTCTACTACGGGACACAATCAGGATTAGAACTGTCAGCTAATCTTTCCTATCCTTTTGTCGTGACAAGAGTTATGCCTGTAACGATTCAGACCGACAGCTACGAGATTACTCCACCAGCGCAGGAAATCATCGTAAACTTCATGATTCGTGGTCTTAATGGTACCTATTTGAAAGACGTAGATTTCAGTTATACATGGAATAAAATCACAATGACGGCAACATCTCAAGAAAATGGATTTGTTAGTATTCATCTTCCCATATTAGGAATTGGCACTCATATTCTTCACTACCAGACTAAGGTCCAGCCCACAATTGCTTCATGCTACGGAAATATTATGATAGTTGTTTCTGAGGCAGATGCACTAGCAGCCCAAGGTGTCGGTGTATCTGGACTCACATTGAGTATTCTACTATCCATAATTATAGTAGGAATTCCACTAATTTACAAAAGAAACATAATCAGTTGAAGAATTGGTGCTCCGGCCGGGATTTGAACCCGGGTCGGGGGATCGAGAGTCCCCCATGCTGGGCCGGACTACACTCGGTAATGCTGAATGAAATTACAGCATATCTACCGGAGCCTGATTGCGCCAGTCTGGAGCGCGAGAGCACCTCTCTAACCACAAATAAGGGTTTCCCCGCATCTATTATAATTGATTCATCAAGTATGTTTCTATTCTTAGATGTAAGGGTCTCATAGTTATAATGAATTTACGGCAAAACTAAGGAAGTAAATGTGTCACACCATTCCAGCTGTCTTCTAATAGCTGAAGCAACCCAGCAACTACATTTTGTGCCCAACCTGTCGCCTGAAAAATAACTGCAATCACTATCGAAATGGTAATCACAGCAAGACCAAGAAGTAAGCTTTCTTCTACCAATGGACCTCCCCTTTCATCTTTGAGAGGATTTTTGATTGCCTTCATCTATTCATACCTATGCTTTTGTCTATGTTCTTTATGTTTTAAATACCCCCAAATTCATGGATTATTTGAGTACTACATAAATTATTATTCACTACCGACAATCTTCAAGGGATGTCCATATTCCCAGAGCTTCTCGCTCAAATGGAAGCTATTCTCTTCTGTAATTGAAAGAACGTTTTCTCGAAGAATCTTCACAATGATTTCAAAAGCAGGAATATGGTTTTCGAATCCATCTTGGTTGGCATGGAACCGAAACGCCCCATCTTCCGCCCAACTGATCGGTTTGGAGACTACAACAGAATAGAGTATATTCAAGCCTCCAAAACGTAAGAACCCATCATCTATCCTCTTCTTCACTTCTGCAATCTCGACAACTCTTCTCAAAGATTCACCCGGGATTGGTCTATTTAGAGTCACTATTAGATCCATCATTGCTAGACTTGATTCTTCTATTCGATGATTGTATACCCACCTTGAAATCAGACTTGCTGCAGAATAACTATGACAAGTTTGGATTGTGCGCAAACCTGCTGCCATGGCTTGAAATAAGGACCTACTATGCTCCATTGTCTGTATTTCGCCCAGTATTAAATAATCGGGCGATCTATGTAAACTCTTGACAATCTCTACGTCCTTGTTATATCTACTATTAGCTTCGTCAACAGGATCAACCCTGATTCTCAGTTGATGGTGCGTCAATTGAGTTCTGCTTTCTATAGCATCTTCAATGTAGACTTTTCTCCAAGTACGAGGGCTGCTCATATCCAAGGCGTTCAAGAGGGTAGTTTTACCTGATCCTGGCTCACCAGTTATCGTAATGTTGAATCTACAACCAAGAGCAAGCATAAGAATGGAGGCTGCTTCTAGAGTAAGCGTTCCATTCTTTATCAAATCAAGCAAAGACAATGGTTTCTTGCGAGCACGACGTATTTCCAAATGAAAGCCATCTGAAGCTAGAGGCGGAGCACCAACAGACACTCTAAGTAAGTTTCCAAGAAGACTCAGATCCGTCTTCAAGGAAGGATTTTTTCGGTCCAAATGCAAATTACTTTCGGCTCTAAATAAGGTTACAAGACGGGAAATAATATCCATATCAAGTATCAGTGAAGTTCTACTACGTCCATGTCTTGCATGGTCAAAATATAGAGAGCTACATGGTCTGTCAAGGTATATCTCTTCAACTTCGTCATCCAGAAGAAGAGGAATCATCGGGCCAATTACAGTTGACTCATTTGCAACAATGCTTGATATTCTACTACGGGTGCTATCATTAATTTCTGGTAATAATTTTGAAATCTTCTTTGAAACTGCCAAGGCAAGCCTCTCAAGTCTATTTGTTAGCTTTACTCTAACTGAAGATTCTTTCTCCAAAATCTGTGACAAATCGCGTCCGAGTTGTTCTACAAGTGCTGTTTCAATTGGTGAACGGACAATAGGATATGCTTCATAGAATAGGTCACCACTGTTTTCTTCTTTGAAGAATACGGAAAGATAGGGATCAGTTGAATAGAAATCAACAATAGCATTAGGATCATCTAATATTCTTCCCTTGTGAACATAGACAGTATCCCAGCTGTTGCTGTACCATGGAGCTCGTTTCGGTAGTCGAACAAGCTTGCTGAAGTGTATGAGCCCCTTGCTTTGCTCTACTAGAAGGACGATTCGTAAATCTGTATTGTCTTGCAATTCTACAAGATTCATGCATTCAAGACCGGAGGCATGCTGACAATCCTTGCATCTATTTTTTGAACAGATTACAATCTTTATTTCTTTTTCAATCATTTCAAGTTCACTCATCGGACATTGCCACGACTTGCTTCATCATCCCAAAATGATCTCGAATACTATATTCAGCTACTTCTGTGGCGCTTGAGGTGAGCTTTTGGGTCAATACAGAACGTCTATTATGCTTCTCTGCAATTAATCGATCACTGGCATACGCTGCTGAAACAGTGAAAATGAATGGATTTCGGCCGCCCCGTTTCGAAGCTGGAATCAGTTCCAGTAATTCAAGGATTTTGTCACGCAGAGCATTCTCATAGCTTCTTGGATCCCATCCTCGTGAAATGACCTTGTCAACAACTCTTCTGCTATTCATTAGCATTGAGAGAACTCGTGGAACATAATCTTCGGGTTTCCGAATTTCTGGAGCCACACCCATTATAGACTTAAGTCGCAATGCTTCTCTTACGATAGCTCTTACATTAACCCTATGTCCACATTTCTCAAAAGTGCTGGCTATTTCTTCAAGTGTTATCGGAGCCCCCTCCTTGAATTCTCTAACAGCCATAAGAAGACAAACTGCAATGAGAAGGATGTTATTTGTAACTTTGTTCGAAGATTCCGAAACTATCTTCTTGTAGAGATAAGCTGTCCTATCACGCACTTGTTCATTTAGCATCAGTAATTTTGAAACGTGATTGAGAGTTCTGAGTGCTCTATACTTTGCCTCGTCTTTTCCAATTCTAATGCGCGTACTATAGACTGTCTTAAGCCGTTTAAACTTCTTTTGCATTCGTGACGAAAGCACTTGACCATGCGCATCCTGGAAATATCTTTCTTTGTGAAATCCAATATAACTCCCAAGTCCATCAACAATATGCATTCTATTTCCGAGAGACACGAATACACTTGCATCAGGTGTGTCAGTTCCCCTTTGTTCTCCCATTTGGTAGGTAGGAATGACATATTCTCTTGAAACAGCTAAACCACATTCAGTACACACAAAAAACCCTTGATTCACCACAAGCATCCCAGAACAATCAGGACACAACCATGGCGAATCTTGAATCACCTTGAATATTTCATCAATCAAAGACCACACCCAAGATTTGAGCGGTACGAAATCCTAACTGGCTTTCAGAATAGCTTAATCCCTTCTCTAGGACCATTAGTTCCATAGAGTGAATTCCATATACTGTCTCACAGGTTTAGAAAGCCTAGACAGAAAGAGGGGTCACTGTAACTAATCATAAGACATATAACTTCAAGACCTTGAGAAATCTACTGTATTACAAAAAAGAGCTTATCGGCATCAAATGTGGCTTTTTGCACAGTAGTAGGTTTATTCATCAGTAAGGTTAGTCTGAGTCCACCTGCAGCTGCAATGACATTCAATTCATCTTCTCCATCTGTTCTGAAAACTCTTGCCTCCATATACAGCCTAGAGTTCTCTCCTTTTGTCAACGCTTTCGAATCTAAGGTAACAGTCACTGAATCATTTGTATTCAAGGTTTCACAGAGAGCTTCCGGCAATTCAAGAGTAATAGCAGCCCCTTCGTCCTTGGAAACAATATGTATCAGTTTCAATCGTTTGGTATCAGCATCTTCAATTGATTCTATTACAGTATTTTTCAGCCGTACAACCATATGTTTACCCATCCAAGTCTTCGACTCAACTAACCTCCATCTAGTCCAGAATTAAAGTTGTCGTTGCAATCATGTGCTGTTTTTTAGGGATAGTCAAGACTTCCATTTGGTGTGTTATTTGAATAACCAGACTATTGTAATCGTATCCGTTTCAATTCTAACAATTCTTTGTATCGCAGCTCCTGTCACAGCATACTATTTCGAATTTTACTACTTTGAAACCGACAAACTGGTCTATGAAGTTGGCGAAACAATAGATATGGTTGCCAAGCTAATAGCAGACTTTAGTCAAGATGGATGGTGTTATGTTTCATTTTCAATCGTAACAGATCAAGGAGTTGTTTTTGCAGATAGTTACTATATTGGAGCTCTGCCCGACATACGCTATCTTAGTTCATCACACACGATTCGCCCTGACTGCGCTTCCCCTGGCATAGATGGATCTGTAGCCTATGTAATATTCAATGTAGAAATATATGACGGGTATTCTCAGGGCGGCGGCGATACAATTCCAATCAACATTACAAGAGGTTCTCTGGAGGTGCTTCCTGAATCATCAACAAATATCGAGTTTAATAGCAATTGCACACTCAAATTCAGAATCAATAGCATTCACAACAGTAACATAGTATTGTCAAATAGCCCTGTATCACTTGCAGTTTTCGATGAATCATCAACTGAAGTTTTCACCCAAGATTTTATCACAGATACAAATGGATTCCTATCCTTGAACTGGAGCAATAGCTTTGGTCCCCCAGGAAGCTATAGTCTCGCAATATCAGGCAATGGTACACTAGCTTTCTCTCCATTCTCAGACTCACTTCCAATTACTGTCCTTCCTGCCCACTCGAATATAACAGTCATATCATCTCCGAATATAATACTATGTGAAAATCCTTATGAAGATCATTCAGAATTGGTCAATATTACAATACTTCACACAAATATGGCAGAATCCAGATTGAATGACAGTCTTGTAATCTGGCAGACCTCATTTTCAAGTGGAACAATGGACAATGTTGGCAATGGATTCTATTCTGCTTCAATTCCCTTTGAAGTTCCACCAGGAATATGGTCTGTTAATATCACAGCACACAATTCCTTGTATCAATCAAGCACATCAACAATCCTCATAGAGGCGATTCGCAGAAACGTCACTCTATCCTTAACTTGTTCCGAGAACCCTACAAGTGGAGCATTCTTAGTCATCGATATTGAAATCGCAGACTCAACAATCGACACAAGCATCAAGTCATATCCAATTCTCATTGAAATATCAAATGAAACCATGATAATTGCTAGCAGTCTTCATGCAACCAATGTCAGTGGGGCTATTCGGGCCTTGCTGAATATCCCAAACACGTTTTTCGGTTCTGGATTAATAAGAGCTACAAGTAATGGAACGCTATATCACGAATCTTTAGACTATATTAAGAGCATTACCATCTTCTTCTCCGCGAATGTTTCCTATGACATTGTGCAACCCACAGTCCTAGGCCATGTTTCCGAGGCTGCTATAAGAGTTGGAAATGCTCAGGGAGATCCCATTGAGGGAGCTAATCTACGATTGATTAATGAAACTGGTGCTACTTTAGGAATCGGCACAACAAATATGCAAGGCATTTCATATATTGATTGGTTAGTGTCCACAGATACCCAAGTTGGAATACACCACCTTGCTATTCTTATAGAAACAAATCCTTCAATTTACCTAGCAGAAACTACAATCCCAATCGAAATCCCAATACAATATCCTGTTCTTTTCTCACCTGCTCAAACGTCATGGAATGCTATCAGAGGATCGAATCTGTCATTAGCGTTCACTCTGGATTCTGAGTTTTCTTTCAATCAATCTCTTAGGATTATGATTGATGATTTCACGGATGAGTTCTCTTTTTCATTTTCTGTAATGACTGACAAACAAGCGAGAATTTCGGTCATAATACCTAACAACGTTTCTCTTGGTATTCATGTACTAATGATTTCGATAGTAAACGTAACATATACCCTTTTGGAAACTCCTGAGATCGAAGTCCAAATTCAGGGGTCCATAGATGGATTAGTAACAATTAGCCCAGTATACTACAACGAAATAGCCAACCTAACGGTTTCTTTGCAATATGATAATGGTACATCTATATCATCTGTTAGCACACGAATATTCCTCGATAGTTTCAAAATACCAGTCATTTCCTTGAATAATCATAGTACATTCACAGAAATCCCATTTATTCTGCCTGTGTGGGTACAACCCGGAGAGCATCAAATTCTTTTCGAAATCACTACAGCATGGTGTATTTCTCTTAACAAGTCGTTTAGAACGATAGTATGGATGCGAACCAGCATCGTCCTGATTATTGACAATCAAGAACAGCAAGCTGTATCACTGCAGAATGAAATCACGATTTACGAAAGCTCTTCCGATATCTTTCTTAACAGCTCATCTGGTTCGATTAATAACCCACCACCAATCTTGGTCAATGACACTATCTCCTTGTCAGATCCCACAGATCTAGATACTTCTCTTGATAATTGTCCGAGACTAAGTTCAGGGACCAATAATCGGTCGACCGATTGCGCAAATTCGCGCATTTCCACATCAGGGAATGGCCATATTCCTCTGGGTCTAAATGATCTAATTGCCAGTTTGCTGGAATTGGTTGCTATAAGTTCCTCAACAGATCTTGATGTACATCCATACGAGATTATTCCCCAGTCACCTGTTTCAGGACCTGAAACCACGAAATCGGTCAGTAAAGATCGATTGTTCTGAATTTTCAATGCGAGTCGTCGGACAAGTGCATTATGGGCTTCTGGATCGGATGTTTTTCTAAAACCTTCCTTATCATGAGTTGAACCAGTGACAAGCAAATCATGGCCATCTCCGAATCTTGGCATTATGGCTTGTTTCTTTGCATCAATTCCTCCAAAATGTGGTTCATTTTTCCTAGCAAACCTACGATGAACTTGTACATCATCATTTGGCTTTACTACGACACCTTCACGTGAATGTGCTACCACTTCATCTGATAGAAGAATAACTGGGTGTCTAATGCTTTCTGAGATTTGAAAAGCCCTCAGAGTGAGTTCATAACACTCCTGAGCCGAATTTGGTGCCAGTACAATACTCTCATGGTCTCCGTGTGTGCCCCACCTTGCTTGCATAAAATCCCCTTGGGCCACCTTCGTTGCTTGTCCTGTACTGGGTCCAGCTCGCTGAACATCAATGATTACACAAGGGGTTTCGGTCATGATTGCATAACCTATATTTTCCTGCATCAGGCTAAAACCTGGCCCAGATGTTGCAGTCATGGAAAGCATGCCTCCCCATGAAGCCCCAACTATTGCTGAAATAGCCCCTATCTCATCTTCCATCTGAAGGTATGTTCCTCCAACTTCAGGAAGCCTCTTGGCCATGATTTCTGCTATCTCAGAAGCTGGAGTAATCGGGTAGCCTGCGAAGAACCTACATCCTGCAGATATTGCTGCTTCTGCACATGCCTGATTTCCTTGCCAAAAATAGGTTCTTTTCTTTTCTTCAGACATATCCAGACTTCCAAGTATTCAGCTGAAAGCAATCTCAAGATAAGGATTGAGATTTGGTTCATTACAAAGACCGGTTACATTTCATAGTTTGCCGATGCTCCCTCATCAACAAATGAACGTCAAAACGGAAGATTCTCACTGAATTGCCATACGAATATTATATCAACAATCTTAAATTACGACCAGATATAATCGTGTTTCGGAATTGCGACCGTTGTCTAGGGGTTATGATGCAGGCTTCCCAAGCCTGCGACTCGGGTTCGAATCCCGGCGGTCGCACCAATCTATGACATCATACTTAAGGCCTGATTCTTACATTCTTCTCATGGCGAGTAATGATTGCTCTGACCCCCATGAGTCTCCTGTGACGATGATATGGATCTTGAGTAAAGAACTCGCCAATATTACTTTCGGGAATCCCCTATCTAAGAATACGGTTAAGTGTACATTTCTCATAATACTTTTAAGATAGCTATTTGCTTTGAATTTGATTACGATGAGTCATGACTTCATTGAGGATGAATTGAGTAGGAAGAGTGTTTTCAAATCAGAACAGCTCCTGTCTGTTGATTATATCCCAGAATCACTTCCTCATCGAGAAGAGGAACTAAGAACACTTGCTCAGAGCTTCAAGACTCTCATAACATCACCAGGTCAGACTAGTCATAGATTCATAATCGAAGGCCCTGTTGGTACAGGAAAGACAGCCGTTGCCAAGCTTTTCGCAGAACAAATGGTACTTGCAGCGACTCGAAGGGGGATCAGACTCAACAAGCTTCACATCAATTGCAGAGTGAGCAAGAGCGCATACCTTGTCTACCTCCGTATGCTTCGCGAATTCAGACCTAGATTTCCGCGACGTGGTCATTCCCCAGAAGAGCTTTTAGATATGATTGTTGAAGTACTAGACGAAGAAGACTCATACCTTCTCCTGATCCTTGATGAATTGGACTATTTCATTAAACAACGTGGCGCAGACATCCTTTACGATTTGACTCGGCTAATGGACAATCGGCTAAATGCTCCTCAGAGACTCTCGATAATCGCAATAGGAAGGAAGATTCCCCTTGATGAAGATATATTAGACTCTAGTACACTTAGCACATTACAAAGAAATCTCTTGAGATTTCAGAAATACAGCTCCGAAGCCCTATATGACATTCTAAAAGAAAGGGTCCAAATGGCATTTGAAAAAGACACAGTCATGGATGAAACGCTTCAGATTATTTGCGATATTGCATCCGAACGTGGAGATGCAAGATACGCAATAGAGCTACTATGGCGGTCTGGAAAACAAGCTGATCGTGAGACATCAAGAAGAGTGATTCCTGATTACGCTCGCCATGCAAAGGCTGACACCCATCCTGAGCTAAGAAAGGAAGTTTTCGCCACGCTTCCAAGACAAAACATATTGCTTCTCTTGGCAGCAGCAAGACAGCTCAGGGAAATTCGAAGTGCTTACATTACTATGGGCGAACTCGAAGAAATGTATCGAACCGTTTGTGAGGAGTACTCCGAAGAACCACGGGCACATACTCAAGTTTGGGAGTGGGTCCAAGATTTAACTGCTCACCGACTTGTTGATACAAAACGGTCCGGAGCTGGTCAACGGGGACAGACTACTCTTATTGGGCTTTCAGATGTTCCTGCAGAGATGCTAGAGGACTACCTTCTGGACATTCTTGAATAATAGGAGGTCATTTCAATCACAGATACACAGAACCCCTTATCGAGAATACCAATTGAAGAGTTGTTTTCTTCAAAAGGCCGTATCAAGATACTCAAGGAGCTGGCCACATCGAATGAATTGAATATCTCTGAATTGTGCAGGAGAGTGTCATTGAATCACAGCTCTACAAAATCGCATCTTGAAGTCCTAATCGATTCTGGTCTTGTTGAGGAGAAAATATTCGGCCGAATCAAAATCTATCGATACCGGATAGAGGACCTACGCGCACGCTCGTTCAGAAACCTTTTTGATTTGTGGGACTCATAGGAGGTTTTTCTGTTTGGATACCTATATTTGTCGTCTTTTCTATCTGGGAACAAATTACTTCGGATCCCAATATCAGCCCGGATTTTCTACTATTCAAGGTGAGATAATTGAAGCTATCGAAGAATGGAGTAGCGAATCACACAATACCGAATCGATTCAGCTTTCAGGGCGAACAGATCGTGGTGTGCATAGCTATGGACAGATTGTAGCAATCCAAACAGAAAGACCTCTGGAAATTGATAGGATAAACAGATTCTTGCCAGATGATATCACGTTATGGGCATATTGTAAAGCTCCAGCTGATTTCAAACCAAGATTTGACATTCTTATGCGTCATTATAGATACTATCTTCCAACTCGAGGACGAACGCTTAATGTAGAAACAATGCAGTCCAGTATTCAGACAATTATTGGATTTCATGACTTTGGCTTATTATCCAAACCCGATGAAAATCGCCCAACATCAACCACAATTCTAAACGCTTCCGTTATTGCACATAAAAACACAACCCTAATTGATTTCTATGGAACGAATTTTCTTTGGAAATTGATACGGAAAATTGTCAGATTATTAACACAAATTGGAGAAGGCCACTTTGAGCCTAATATCATTGATAGAATTCTCAATCATACATATGAAATTACAAATGGAATTAATCCTGCCCCACCGGAATTTCTTGTCCTTGTTGAAGCAGTTACACCGATTATTATGAGAAGAAGCAAATCCGCTCTCAAACGCATTCAGA
Organism: Candidatus Thorarchaeota archaeon; assembly: GCA_016839245.1. The sequence continues at coordinate 11,240 of JAEOUN010000003.1, read as the reverse complement.
AGACCGTAGAAAGACAAGTCAGCTTCATTGAACGATACAATACAGCTCTATCATTTATTCGTGATGATTTCATTTCATTTCGAAGACGTCTTTCCTAACATCTAACCACCTAGCGAATCTTTGCCCTTGTGAAGGGTTTCTTTTGACAATTTCAGTAATGGTATCAACATAGGTCCGACCAGCTCTTTGTGTAGAAATGTCTGCAATCCTTGCAAGTGTTGAGAGAAGAGTGTAATTCTTGTCCATTCTTCTATTTCCTTGAAATACTAACCATGGCCATGTGGGTTCTGTATAATCAAGACGCCTATAGGGACTCGTCTTTCTACTTCCTGCAACTCCTCCTGAAAGAAAATCGTATACGTACGCAAGAAGCCTCCAGTTTTGCTCTTTCATTATCCTTCCTACTGAGAGATCTGCCAATGAAAGGGCTTCAAAACCATCGTCTAGTTCTAACGGTGTAGTTAAATGCAAGTGCATATTCTCTTCCACCCAAAGAAGCAACTGATTGTAATCCACATCCAGCTCAGATATTACTCTCTTAGCGGCAGAGGCATCAGTTGTCATAAAGAGTCTACGAAATACCCCTTCGATTCCTCTTCGTACGTCTCTTACTGGTAGCACATCGACTTCTCTGGTTTTCTTCCCTTCCACTAGTGTTTCCAAATCTGATATTGCTGCTCGAAGATCTCCATCTGCTTGCTCTGCAAGTTCTTCAATCGTTTCTCTAGATAAATCAGCATTATGATACTTTGCTATTCTCTCAAGCAGGTCGAACATATCAACAGAATCAATTGGATTGAAAACAAAAATCTGACATTTCTTCAATAAATCCTTCAATCGAGGGCTTTCCCGATCATTCGCAGTCATTATTATTGGATGAACGGTTTGCTCGATTACTTTCGAGATTGCACCTACACCGCCTCTATCACTTGTACCAGAGAGACCATCCACTTCATCAAGCAATATCAATCGTAGTCGTCCATCTAAAGTCTGCTGCGTAGCAGCTCTCCAAACGAACGTTTCTATGGTATTTTTATTTCGCTTGTCACTTGAGTTGAACTCCACAAGTTCCAAGTCATAGTCATGAGATAGTGCACCCACTGTTGCTGTCTTGCCACTACCTGGTGGTCCTACTAGTAATGCAGCATTTCTCACAGGCTGTCCGCCTATCCATGAGCTGATCCAATTTCGAATCTCGTTAATAGTTGCAGTATTTCCTACAAGACTATCCAAGCTAGTTGGCCGGTGTTGCTCATTCCAAGGAAGCCCTTTATTCTTCATTTGATTCTTACTCCAACCCCACATACGCCAATAGAGCAGCAAGCTGCACCTCTCCACTGGCTCCTTCAGCTATTCTGAACTCGGTTTCAGCCGATTTCTCTAGAAGAGTCATTCTCCTTTCCTGCGAGATTTCAAGCCGCAGGATCTCTCTATGTATCTGTCTTATCAAATCCAAAGGAGAAATTCCTTGTTCATATAGCAATGACTTCAGCAATTCCAAGGCATCATCGAAATTGCCTGATGTCACCTTGTCAAGCACTTTTCTTACTGTAGAAGGGTCTGCATGTCCAGAAATCGAAAAAACAATTCTATTGCTTATCTTCTCTCCTGTCGAGGATGCAGCCTGAAGTAGATTGATTGCCGCTCTCATATCGCCTTCTGACAAATACAAGATTGCATCTCTACCTGATTTCAAGAGAGTTACTTTCTCCTGTTTTGCAATATGGTCTAACCTTTCAGTTATCGCATTATCTTCTAAGCGCGCAAATCTGAAGATGGCGCATCGTGACTGAATCGGTGGTATAATTCTACTAGAGTAGTTGCATATCAGAATCATTCGACATGAAACCGAGTATGATTCCATGGTTCTTCGTAGAGCATGCTGTGCGTCAGTTGTTAGATGGTCTGCCTCATCGAGGACAAGTATCTTGAACGGAAGGTCACCAGCCGGCATCGTACGAGCGAAGTTTTTGATTTGATTTCTTACAACATCAATACCTCGTTCATCACTTGCATTTAACTCCATAAAGTTCCTATCAAACGTGTTACCAAACAAATCTCTTGCCATTGCTATAGCTGCTGTTGTTTTACTCGTACCTGGTGGTCCTGCAAAAAGGCAATGAGGCACGTTTTGACTATGTACAAACCTCATTAGACTTTCAATCACATGTTCTTGCCCGACAATCTCTTTCAAGGTGGGCGGTCTATATTTCTCTGTCCAAAGATCAAAATCCATTGAGAGTCCTATCCAGCAAGAGTCACGGCACAATTAGCAGTGCTGAGCCTCATTTCATTTGTAATACCCTTAAAGTCTTCCTGAGGATGAAAGCATAATATTCCCTATGAATCTCTTCGTCAAAAGAAAGCAGGCCTGTCACAAGGGTTGGGCAAGTACATTGGCACGCATTGCATTCTGAAATAGAACCTGAAAGGCCTCAAGAATATTCTGCCCTTCACTTGCTATACTTCTAAATACTGGAATCGAAGATGGAAGCCTAAGGTGAGCCCGAATTTCTTCCTCTTTGATTGCTCTAGGCAGATCTTGCTTGTTGAGACATACCACTATTGGCAATGGACGTTCCTCCTCTGCAACCATTGTCATAAGCTCATTCCAGCTGGCAAGATTCTCTTCGAGTAGGTGTTCTTGAGAATCGACCATAAACACAACACCATCGGCTCCCACAAGAACAACTTCTCTTGTGGAGCGATAAAAATCTTGTCCTGTTGCAGACCATATATGTGAATTAATCGTCCAACTATCCCCAAGAGAGAATGGAATAGTTCCAAAATCACAGAACATCGTACGACCAACAGTATTCTCTATTGAGGTCAAGTTCTCTGCATAGTCCAGACTTGAGAAAAGCCATCTGATTGCTGTCGTCTTTCCACTCATAGCAGGCCCAAAGAAGACTATTTTCAGGCCAATCGTTCTGTTTCCATAATCAATAATCACTTAATTCTCATCCTCCATTATGTTCCCCACATACTATCCACCCATGCACCTAGTCCAGAAAGCGCACCAGCCTTGACACAGTCGGAGAAATCTTCATGCCATTCTGCGTGAATGAGCTGAATCAAATCAGAGAGTTCTCCACTGTCCCAACCTATTGCCTCAAACAAATTCCTTTCAGTAAGAAATGTCGATGCACCCAACTCCCGTGCAAGCCTTATTCTTGAGAGAAGAGTAACAGCTCTTCGTGCAGCGTGAACGTAGTTACTTATCTCCTCATCAAAAACATCCTGTGTAAGCTTCTCCGATTCATTATCCAATTTCAGTATGGCATTAACAACATGATTGGAAACTTCAAGTCCTCTGAGTGATTTCATTAGAAGTCGTCTTATTCTCTCAAGCGATTGTTTCTTTCTAGTCAGTATCTTAGTTACAATTCTCTTTTCAATGTCAAGACTGCTATGATGAGTTTCTATCAAAGAGAAATTCATCGATGATGGAGTATCAATACGCAAGATGCCGCAATTCTGAGATGTTTGCAGAATTCTGTTTATCACTGTTTGAAGCAAACCATCGTCCACATCTACACCTAGAACAGTGTTTCCAAGTGGAATACCCAAAATCCATCCCGCAAATCGAGTGATTCTATCCAAGGCCAGTCTGAGGTTTGAGGACAAACCACATACAATTGTTCTGCTCACCTCATAATCATGTTTTTCCTCTTCCCACACGGACAAAATCTCATTCTCAGACGTGAAGTCACGCCAGAACACTAGTTTATGACGATGGGGGGCCAGCATGCTCAAACTCTCCGTCACATCATCAACCAGCTCAACATCATTCCCCGCAACAAGTATTGGCAGCCTGCTCATTACTGCATTAAGCAAAAGAGGAAAATCATTTTCAACCAACTCAATCAAACGCATTATAGAATATGTCATGGTTCTCTCCTCGCAAGCATCATGCTGCCGTTTCCTATCTCTCCGAGAAGCAGCTCCTTCAAGTCGTCTGGTACAGCAGATTTCATTTCATGGCAAGCCTGTAAAACTCTTCTAATCTCCTCAATGTAGTGTTTGAGTAACAAACGCATCAGTCCAAGCTTCTGACTACTTCGATCAACCCATAGACTGAATACACCATTGGGCACAGCATATATGAAATGCCGTATGCTTTCGGTTTCACAAAGAACGGTCTGCAGTGAGCCGTTTCTCAATGTTCTTACAACGCGTTCAGATGCATCATGCAAAGCGAAGGACATGGCTGCTAGTCTATCATTTGTAAATCCCTCCAAGGACAAACGTACCCCTCCATTAAGTGAAAGAAACACAGAATCAGTGTTTGGAATGCTATCATGTACCTGTTTCAAAAGCGCACGAAGTGCCAAGGCCTGAGACCGATCAAAAGAGATTATTGATCTAGAGGTGCTATACTTAGTATCTTGTCCCTCAGCAACTGAAAAGCCTTTCAATATTCTTTGTGTTTCATGATTGCTATACGAACGTAGAGGAGGAAGTCTGTCATCTATGTGTTGTCGTAAAAGGAAGGAAACACGGAAGAGACTATCTTTCATTTCGATGAATAGTGCAGCCAGATTTACTCTCGGCGCTGTAGTAACAGTGAGGAAGTAATCAGTATCATTGGGTAATGACGCAAGAAACACCTTGGAAGTTTCTGATTCCATCAATAAATACTCAAAATCGCCATGAACTAACCGCGCAACCCCATAAATCGCACAAGTAGAAGATGCAACGGCAAAGACTTCCTCCTTGCTGAACCAAACTCCTGCACTGGCCACAGGTAAACCATCCTTTTGGATAAGGACCACATTTTCTACGCCAGTAATCATCTTAATGTTCTGAAGTGTTTCAGTCAGTTCGTTAGTCAATGATTCAGCTCCAGACCTATTAGCTGGTCCAAAGTAGAATCTAGGAGCTTACTATATAACCACCACACAGCCTTTTTCTGCTGTTGATTTCAGCTGTTCTGGATTTAATACTACATATGAATCAAAGCAGCTTCTGGTACTTCTTGGAATATTTCTCTCGCCGCTTGTCCCACCTCTTTTCGATGTTCGTCGTAGGTATAGACTCTAATCACATCAAGATATACTTTCATCATATCTGCGATATTTGAATATTCCGAGAAATTATGTGGTATCTTTTTTCCATCAACGATTTCAAAGATCTTAATCTCCATAGGATTGAGCTGATGAGGATCATATGGCACTGATGGAAGCGTTGGTACATCTACTATAACCTTCTCAGATGGAACTCCTGCTGCCTCTGCGATTTCTTCCTCAATACTCTCACGTACCTTTCGCTTTGTAAGGAGCTTTGAAATGAATTGATCATCGGTATGAAGTACTTTCTCAAATGCAGATTTGTAAAGAGTCCTTGTATCCAACATGCTCACCATTTTCACAGCCTCTTTTGCATTCTCCGATTCGGATGGGTCTATTCTTCTGATTTGAGATATTAACGACATATCATCAAGCAAGAGAAACTCCTCTGGTGTTGAAAACCCTGTCAAATTCAGAACGCTATCTGCTGCATGCATCATTTTTACAAGCATAATCTCAACACTTCGCACGGTTTTATGATAATAGACGTTGAGAAACATTTCATAGCGCGCCACAAGAAATGATTCAAGAGCTCCACGTGCCGCCAAATCAAATTGAAGAATCAAGTCATCAGACGCCTCAAGACTATTAATTAGGCGATGGATGTCAACAAGGCCATAATTTACTCCACAGTAAAACGAGTCTCGGATGAGATAGTCCATCTTATCAGCATCAACTTGTCCTGCTACTATTGAACTAACGACCGAATCGTTTTTTCTTTTTCGTTTTCCACGAACAAGATCTGCAATTCGGTTACGCGAAATCCCACCGTATTCGAGCAACTCACCAAGCTCGCTTTTTCGTATTATCCATTCAGTTACGTCTTCATGATTCCATCCTCTACGTTCAACAAGGACTTCCTCAAAAACGTGACTAAAGGGCCCATGCCCGATGTCGTGAAGTAGTCCAGCAATTCTAACTTCTTGAAGTGCGTCATTTCCAAGCCCTAGTGGAGCAAGAAGGCGTCTGCCCATCATACCGGCCAAATACATTGCACCAATGCAATGCCCGAATCTTGTATGTTCAGCAGTTGGATAGACAAAGTGACCACCTGATAGCTGTTTTATCCGTCTGAGTCTTTGATAAGTTTCGGAATTGATTATTCTAGCTTCAATATCAGTAAGTCCAATGAACCCATGAATCGGGTCATTTATTTCTGTTTCGAAGTTCACGTACTTCGTTCTCCTTCTCCGAATTATATCTGAGGATTGAAGGTTCGAATCTGATGTATCAACTCATCAGATTCCATATCCGATAGGCAGAGAGGCAGGTGTATACTATCAGCGATTTTCACAGCCAAAGGATCCAAATCGTTCACTCCCTGAAGGATTACAACAGCCGGTTTGACTGCAGATGATGTTCCAATCTGACTTGCTTTTATTGCTACCATTGGAGACCTACCAGTTGAAACATTCGAAAGTATGGCAGCCCGTTGAGTTGTTCCTCCATATAGACGTAAGAGTTGTTGGGGGGTCATACTAACGATTGCCTTTACGCTATCCAAGGCAGTATAGCCATATATATCACGATTTAGCAAATTAATATGCGTTAATACCTTACAATCAAGATACTCTACTAACAAACGTGCTGGAACCGGAAGTCCAAATTCCCGGCTATCTAGAATCGCCTCCGATGCAATTTCTGGTGCGACAAGTTTCTCAAGTGCCATGACTACACGGCCTCCACTTGCAGCATCAAGTTCAAGTAGGCCCTCAATGAATTTCTTAATTGTTTCAACTCTGGGCGATTTCCTTCTTCCGCTTTCATAGTCACTTATCACAGAGGGTGATACTTCGAGATGTTTTGCCAATTGTTTTTGAGATACTTGGAATCGTTCCCGCCATCGTTTCATGACCGCACCAGGGTCATTCTCAGCAAGGCAGATTTCTCCAGCTATGGCTTCTGCAAGCTTCTGGGTAGCCTCACTATCATCCATACTAGAAACCGATGTTTCATCTCAGATAAGACTTGTGCAGTAGCTGATTTGGTATTGGGCGATACCGAAGCACTCAAAGAGAAACGAAGCTTGCCTTTCAATCGGTTAAATCGATGCTCTTCACTTTCATAGTTGGTACTGCTGGGAGCGGAAAGTCCATGATGACTGCCTCTTTGGAGAAGTGGTTAGTCACAGCTGATATGAGCGTGACCGTGGTCAATCTGGATCCAGGAATTGAAAATCCTCCGTATACAAGTGATATTGATATCAGGGAATATGTTGATTATGGGGAAGTCATGAATAGCTTCAATCTAGGTCCAAATGGAGCACTGGTTGCTTCGTTGGATATGGCTGTGGGACAAATAGGAGAACTCAGAGAAGAGATTATCGAAATGGGTCGAGACTACGTTATTGTTGATTGCCCTGGACAAATGGAGCTTTTTGCCTATCGAAATTCTGGTCCACTTATGGTTTCAAGTATCAGAGATGCAGACCCAGCGCTTTCACTCTATCTACTTGATTCGAATATTGCCAGAACTCCAGCTGGATACCTTTCGTCAATGCTTCTAGGTCTTTCAATTCACATACGTTTTGTATTACCCCAACTCAACATACTTAGCAAACCTGACATTCTTATTGAAGAGCAGATCGAAGAGATTGTAAGCTGGTCAGATGATTCCTACCTCCTTGAAGGTGTCCTTGAGGAATTCTCAGATGGCCTTGTCCGTGAATACTCCACCGCAATTCTCCAAATGCTAAATGATATTGGAAACGAGAGTCACGTTATTCCCGTATCAGCAAGATCAATGTCAGGAATGGAGTCTCTATATGGAGAAATGCAAAGAATATTTCTTGGAGGAGATAACTTAATTGTGTGAGCAGTGATTTGCTAGTGACCAAATGCTTTGCCATTTTGTCTGGAGAAGAACCAGCACTTGCACGGGCAGAATTCGAATCAATTCTACATTTAGCGAATTTCGAAGCTGAATTAACTTGGAATCAGAATCTAGTTGTCTTCAATACAGGCAAACATAATCTTGCTTTTCTTCTTTTCAGAGCAGCAATGATTAAGGAAGCTGGATACATAATCGCGGAATCTTCTGCTCTTAATGAAGATATAGAATGGATTCCAGAGAAGAAATTAGCATCCAGCATTCAGCCAACCGAAACATTCTGTGTTCGTACACAATCCCTAGTATCCAAAGGTATGAATGAATATAGACAACAGATAACTAATCTTCTTGGAACCAAAATCAAACACCTTACCAAGGCAAAGATTGATGCAAAACGACCAAATGCCAAGATTCTCGTTCTATTGACTTCAAATGGTGTCAAGGTGTGTCGCAGCTACAAGTCTGATAGCAGAAAGAAACTCATGAACAAGAACTCAGCCAAGAAACCATTCTTTCATCCGTCAATGATGAACGCACAACTTGCGAGAGTCATGTGCAATCTCGCCGGCGTCATGTCTGGAAAGATTGCCTATGATCCTTTTTCGGGGGGTGGTGGAATTCTGTTAGAACTTGCAGCTTTGGGTGCGAAAACCATAGGTATGGATTTGAATTGGTGCCAACTAATGGGTTCCAAGTTAAATCTCATTCACGAGAAACATACCATTTTCTCACTGATACAAGGAGATGCACGAGTTCCTCCTATCGCACAACATTTCTGCGATAGCATTGTCACTGACCCCCCTTACGGAAGAGCAAGTTCAACAAGGGGTAGCGAGGCCACTAATCTGGTTACCGAATTTCTTGCAGCAATCCCCAAAATATTGAAGCCAAATGGAATGCTATGCATAGCTGGAAGTAACAAAATGAGAATACCTGAGATTGCTAATGATCTTGGATTCAAATGCGCCTATCACATACCAATCCGAGTGCACAGCGGTCTCATTAGAGATATCGTAACCATTAGAGTTTAGATTGAACAATCTTTCCATCTTTTGTAGGGGGAACAAACCATTTCATGAAATCTTCAAATTCTTTCTCATGTTCAAAGCGAATTCTTATCTCGACAGCCCCAAGGGAGGGTTCTTCTTCTCTATCATCGATTAATTTGAACTTCCCATGATATGCTGCTTGTTTGTCAATAATAAATCGTGTTTCCAGACCTATCCGATTTCGTAGAATTGTTGCTCTTACAGCGTCTATAACTCGCATAGAATGAACAATACTTCTTATTACTTCCAAAGCCTTTCTTTCTGTAGCCGTTACAGAAACTTCCTGTATATCCTGATGATAAACTGCTTCTGCCGTTTCAAAGAAACTAATTGCTGCAGAGATAACCTTTGTTTCATCTTCCGTTGGGAAAACTGGAGAGGAGATTTTGATAATCATTTATACCAAGCTCTTTACAATGGCATCCGACTCTTTACGAAGTTCACCAATACTGCCATCGTTTACTATCATAATATCACTCAAAGCAATCACTCCACCTAGTCCAACAGAAATCTCTCTGATGTCACGTTCTCTGAAAGTGCCCCAATCCTGCGGGTCATCATCACGACCACGCTGACAGAGTCGTTGATATCTTATCTTAGGAGATGAATGGACACATACTATTAGTACACTGTCGGCACAACTGTCGAACACATCTACTTCGGCGAGACTTCTACATCCTTCTATAACGATGATCGACGAATCGATACTTCTAAGTTCCTCCAAGCAATACTTGGCTACGGCTCCGAACCCCTCCTTCTCTCTAAGATCAAGCATTATCTTCCTGTTGTTTTCAGGAGTCTGTGTCAAACCCCGTTTCATAACCTCCTTTCGGATTACATCTCCCATCACAATCACTGGAAATCCCGCTCTTCTGAATGCATCTGCTACCTCACTCTTGCCAGCCCCTGGCATTCCAGTCATTATTACAAGTTTCATTTCTATTTCACCAGATATAACTAGTTGAAAGGGTGATATACTCGATTTCTTCTGCAGCTTCCATTCTCCTTGCAGGCTGAAATCTCCTTTAAGAGTTGCTTAGAATCCTAGAGGCTATTATTAATAGATGGAGATTACTACTCCATACATCAATCGAGGTGACAATTTGTCCAATACAATGAGAGCCTTCCTAAGCTTGGATATAGAAGATTCTTCTCTTCTCTCAAATATAGTTCGAATACAGGGAAAACTTGATACAGATGCAATGAAAGTCAAGATTGTAGAGAGAGAGAACATTCATTTCACGCTTCGTTTCTTTGGCGATACACAAATCTCAAGAATTCAACAGATTCGTGGCGCCCTATCCAGCATTGAACTCAGCAAGTTCAAGATACGGATAGAGGGGGTTGGCGCTTTCCCAACCAAAAGAAACCCGCGAGTAATTTGGATTGGGGTCACACAAGGTGAAAAGAAAATCAATCAGCTCAAGTTAGCAGTCGAGACAAAACTGGAAGAGATTGGTTACGGGCGGGATAAACGCTTTCACGCCCATGCCACAATTGCACGTGTTCATAGGATTAAGAACCGAGATTCGATACTTAACAATCTTGAGGCACTTGCCATGGAACAAATAGGAGACATGCTAGTTTCATCTTTCAGAATGACTAAAAGCACGCTTATGCCATCTGGTCCAATCTATGAAACAGTATGGGAAGTACCGTTGAACTGATTAAGAATTGCCAAATCGGTGAAAGAAATATGGTGGGCCGGGGGCGATTTTCAGTATTCAGGAGTTCCCGAATACATTTGAACACCCGATCTCTTGCATATTGTGGCTTGAGGCTTGAGGCCAAGAGCCGCCCCAAGCAAGAATCATACCAAGCTAGACTACCGACCCATATACCAGCTGAGTGATTCCTGTACCCAAAATAAACGTTATTACATTTGCTATTATTTGCCCATTAATACTAGATAGTTGGTACACGTGTTCCAAATAGAATAACACACTTATCAGATATAATTTCCCGTCTTATTGCAAGAAACAAATTTTCACCTGGTGCATCGAAAATGGGTACTGACTTAGTCTTCCACGACATATTCACGAAACATATAATGAGCAAAGGACACCCAGAGCGACCAGAACGCCTCACAGCATCGCTGGATTACGTTACTAAGAGCGGTCTCTTAAGCGGATCAAAGATACATTTGATTGAACCTAAACCTGCAATAATTGAAGAAATCACCCCGCTTCACGATGAGAATTATCTCAATCTCATAAAATCAAAATCCGCTGCTGGAGGCGGATTTTTCACGCTTGACACAGCAGTCAACAAATACACCTATGATGCGGCAATT
>JAEOUN010000032.1 GCA_016839245.1 Candidatus Thorarchaeota archaeon | reverse complement strand
CCCCTTGAGAACTCACTCCAGAACTCTTTTGCTTTACCTGCTTCCTCTGGGGTCATCATATGAAAGCGATAGAATACGATGAATGCGTAGGTCACAATCTTTCACCAAGCTATTAGGTATCTTCATTGATAAAAACGTTGAGTTAAATGATGCATGATTCTCATGTGTCTTTGCTTTACTAATTATGTGAGTTGATGTACTATCATGGTTATTAGGATGTTAGGATTTCATTAGTTTCTATCATCGCTAACCAGTGAAAACATCAGGGAAGAAGACTGTCAAGCAATTCAGATAAGTCAGAGGGAATCATGTCAAGATCCTCAAGTTTTCGAAAGCTTCTTCCGAAAGACTCAGTTAGACTCGGATTTGCTCTGATAAATGTCCCGAAAATCCTCTTGAGATGATTGATATTTCTCTCTTTCTGAACCAACTTTGTTATGATTCCAGTTAAATCCTCTGTCAGATTTTTAGACCTCCGAAATCTGAATGTCCACAGAGCTAGTTGTTCATCGATGTTATAAGATCTAAGGAAGTGTATAGCGATGAACAAAAATACAGGTAGACCGATAATGTTGAGCATCAAATATTCGAATACCTGACTGGAATCCATAACAACTCCAATACATCCAATGGTCATTGATATTACGAAGTGAGTTGATAAGACTCGCCAAATCGATTCAAAAACGAGAGATTCGTATCTGGTGATTTGTCTTATTATTACACCGTCATCCATGACTATTGACCAATAACTCAGAAAAATATTTATTGAGAGAGCCAAACCCAGTTCTATTATTATATCTTATACCTCGGCTATGTGTCCAATTCGTTAGAATGACTATTTGAGCTAAACTTGAAATATTTTTTACTCTTCTTCCTAGATCTCCATTTCTCTCATTAAACAGATTCTGTATTTGAATCAGTGGTCGCGGATGTGACTCGGGATATCCTCCATTTGACACCAAGTAATATCAATGGTGCAAATGGAAATATAGCAATTGGGTGATGAAGCATCTCTAGATATAATTCATACTGATATACTACTGGTACAAATAATGGAATTAGTAGAGTAATTATGAGCCATCCGAGAAACAGAAATTCAGCATTTCGAGAGCGGTTGAAGAAGCGTGAAACAGCTCGTGATCTCAAAATCACGAGTATCAGAAGACCACCCATGATAAGGTTATTCCATTCCATCAGGATCAAAATTGTTTCAACGTATGGACTTGCCATTACTAAATACATCCTCCTTCAACGTATTTCAACTTCCTCGGATGGATACATCTTTTTTTTCAGCCTTATCTTCAATCAATCCGTTACGTAATTTAGAACCATTGCACCAATTGGTGCTTCTCTCTCAATGAGTGTATCCAACATCGAGATCAGTTCATCTTGAGTGAGTCGTTTCCTACGAAGGTTGTAGGCTACTCTCTACTCAAGATACAAGGCCAGATTCTTGATTCTCTTCATCTGCAATTCAATCCAAGACAGTTCTTTTTCAATATTTATTCAATTTCAATTCTGAACTATATGCGATTCAGATTCAGCACTGTCATAATGCTGAAATTCAATCTTAAAGAAGATTGAAAACAAAACACCAATAATCAAGAATGGACAAAATGCAAATAATAATATCCCACTATTCCAAGTCCATCCAACAGCAACTCCACCAATTCCCCAAACGAGAAATATGCAGAGTTTCATTATTCGTGCCCAAAGACTGGGATTACGGATATATGAGTTGTAGATTTGCATCCACCATTCTTTTCCTTCAATGACTATTGTACCATTCCATGTTGACAGCCCTTTCTGAATGGATTTCTTTATCCATGTGCTTATCCAGAGGATGCCTAAGACAACCATCAGCAGTATAATTCGTGGTATAGCATCTAGACGTAGGAAACCAATGAATGTATCAGGTAATGATTGCATCTCTTCTAGTACCTCCTATGAGAAATAATGCAAGTAGAGATGGTATGCAAGACCATAAGCGAATAATGCACCCATAGCTATGTAAGTAACAAGCATCACCGTCAAGAACCTACTTTTCGTTCCATTTTTAATGTATTTCACAGTTTTGGTACCAAAAGCATCTCTTATTTGATTGTTGAGATAATTGGTAACCATCACCCAAACAATTTTGCACTGCCACTCAGGAGAGCCTCCTGTTCCTTAATCCTTTTTGCAACTCTATTTTCTAGATATATTCCATTGCGAAGGTCTGAAATCATGGCCAATCCTAGAGATAAACAACATGCCAAGCCAATAGGATTATCCAACAGAATTCCAGCAATGAGGAAAAGTGAAAAGCTCCCTGTATAGAGTGAAAGGAGTAGAATATCCAATTTTCTCCTGCTCTCTTGATAAGTTCTGAGGATGTAATGCTCTCTGGTGTTTTGTGGAACCAAGGGATTCAATGTGCATAATCTGTATGCAACTCCTTCTATGTAGCTAGCAATTAATCCTAAGAAAAAGGCTTGCACAATCATGAATAGCACTATGATACTATTCTCAATGAACCATGCCAAATATTCACTCTGTATCATCCTACTCACTTGTTTGGATTTGATTTGAGATAACAGTTGACATATAAATTATTACTAGTGCTGTCATACCCAGCAGAAAACCAGAAGCTATCCAATCACAATTTTCACCAAACCTTCTACAACAACAATCAGATTCTGGTCAAAAGAAAGGTCTAGACCGAGCTATCTTCAATGATAATAATTGTTTGCAACTATATCTCATCTATTCAGGTCTATTTGCAATCACTGTTCATGGTTTTGCTACGATGAGAATTGCTGCAATCATTATGATAGTGAAACTTGGAAATCAACTTCGTAATTCTGAAAGGAACTCTGGTACATGGGTTATATATTCTTCCACTCTAAGCTCATCATACAACAGAATCCGAATTGGTCTGTGTTTTACCTGAGATCTTGGTTACGAGATTGATCTTACCAAAAAGTACCAAAATCCCAATGATGATTTGGAAAATCCAAGGTACTGTTGACTCGAAAATCAGATCGGGATACTTTAGCTGTAGCGTTTGGCATGATTCGTATCCTCCTATAACAAATATCGACCATCCGATCACGAAAAGTCCAAAACCAAGCAAGTACCAAGTACTCCTTTTTTCATAGTAGAGTAATGCCATCTTCCGACCAAAAGTTCCGCCTCTATCCTCCTCAATCGATTCAAATGTTTCATCAATCACCTCAGATCCAATGAAGGTGGTAATTACTCCAATCAGGATAATTACTATATCTATGAAGATAGGATCAACAAGTGAATTCTGCATTTATTTTCAACTCCCGTAATTGTAGAAATGCGAGGAGAAAATGGTCATGAATATTACTCCCATTATTATAAAAATTACTCTAGTTGCTCTCGTAAATACTAATGCAGCTTTCATAGCTTCTTCAGAAATGCCAAGTAAATAACCTAAAATTTTGGAAAGCAGATTAGATGTCATATTTCCCACACCTTTTAAACCTGCAGCCATTCCTATATATGAAGCTCCAAGGAGCACAAAGAATCCTGTCATAGCTCCAGCAGATGTCACACCATTTTCAACCAAGAGATTTGATGTAATCCAAGCATATCCTAGTGTCGCAGCCATCGTTAGGACGACTGCGGACATTCCTCCAAGAATAGCATTTTCAGCTACTGCACAGGCAAAAAGAAGCGCAAGTTGCCATAATCCTAAGGAGCAGGCAAATTCTGCCATAGTAAAGAAGTTGCAAAGATCTTCCTCATTGGCATTTACTGAGTCAGATGAATATACTTCAGTTTGCCAAATGATATCAACAGACATGTGAAGTAGCACTGCCTGCGTGAAAGGATTCCTTGCCTCAAAATGGAGCTTGGGCCAATAAACAGTCCACCAAGTTGTGATATTCTGGATTACCATGTTGAGAAATTCAGTTATTATGAAGGAAAGCGATGGAGTTTGAGTAACTTCATTAAATGCTTCAATAGCATGTTCCGGATTGTCGCTCGCTATTTTTGTAGGCGCAGTGTACTCCGCAGCCTCCTCGGTGGGCGTTCTGAAGTTGGAGGTCACGCTAAGCTGGTACAGCCGCAGGTCCACCAAATCGTAGTCGTAGCTACGCTGCGGATGCACCACGACGTACTTGATGAGGCGATAGGGATTGTCTACTGTCCCCATGTCTCCAGATCTCGATCTCTCAAGTGCTTCGAACTCATACTTGATGGTGCCATCCTCGTACCACATCCTAGCAGTGTATGTGAAAAGTTCACCAGGGATATTCGTTATGTCTTGGCTATTGCTTCCAGGACTATCATTGAAGACTGTGGTTAAACCACTCCTAGCCACTCATTTTTTCACCATGTTGTCTTGTATTCTCACTGATAAAAACGTTGAGTTGAACAATGCATAATTATTATCTGTCTTTATTATATTAAGTGGATTCTTTTCTTTTCTTAATTCATTATATATACCTCATGTTCAAACATATTTCGAATTTTGCAGTTAATATACTCTAACAGATATCAACAGCTTGTTCCAAATTGAAAAACAGAAGTTCATTTTGACAATCTTATTGTTTCTCATTTTTTTCGATAAGGATAATCTTTCTTTTTTGGTTTATCCATTGAATTAAAGTCACACGAAACACAATTACCACTGCATGCAATGCCAAAATCGCTATTATAAATGGAAGCCAGCTTGAATACACAATCGGATTTGTTGTCCAAACAGCATACCAAACTAAACATATCAAAATGGGAATAGAAAAAATGAGAGCTTGGTATGAAATTGAGTGAGTGTCTTCTAATACATTGTATGCCCAATTTTCATACCACGTCTTAGGTTTAATAGGAATCTCAGTAGTTTCGATGATTCTTCTGATCTTGACACTTTGAATGATTATATTGGGAAATAGAGATAAGAGCCCAACCAATACAAAGATAGTGAACAGAATCGGTTCCATTTTCATCAATCCTTCTTAGAATGATAACCAAGTCATCAATCCTATCAAAATCGAATTTACCGTACTGAATTGCATTGTTCTTCCTCATGTCATGTTTGCCGCTTTCTTGAGATAATCCACCGCGTAAAGTATTGGAGGGATGGAACAAATATCAGACCTATGATAGGAGCAAATTGGATCGATGCTAAGAAGAACGTGTCTTCAGAACTAACCCAGAGTAGATATAGACATGCACTACAAACCACCATTGAAAGACCAAAGTACTTGAGAAGTCCTTTTCTCGCTTGAGATCTCATAGTAGGTATGCTTGACATGAAACTATTCTCTGGCGGTATAGTTCTCAGGTATTTCAACCTATCCAGATTCTTCATAAACAAGGTACCTGTTCCGAAAAGAATTACAAATGATGTGGCAGCTATGATTACCTCAGTCAACTACCATACCCCTCAACATCCAATACTTATGCTAAAGAGAATATACCAAGTAGCTAATAAAATTAGTGCCATTTGAGCCAATTTACGTGGTGAAAACCTTTCACCTTTTAATCAGGCATTCTCACTAAAAAAAGTTGAGTCGGATAATGAGTGATTATCTTGTGTCTTTGTCTTACCAGTTGTGTGAGTTTATGTACTATCATTGTTCCTGATTACTCTCATGTCTGTGTTGTCTCTCAACATACACCCCACACGCAATCGGGATCAAACATACTATCCAAAAAAAGCGAATCCAATATAGTGCTTCAGATATTCCAATAGGGAAAAACAGCAATGTCGTACCTCCAGTGACTATAGTGAATGAAAAGGCAAAGAACAAGACCCTCCCGATACCTTCTACCCACCAAGGTCGATTCTCATAGATTAAGACTGAACGAGGCTTTACTATACCGGAACCCTCACCCCATAGCCACTCAATGACTGCGAATATCAGGAAAATGCCAATAAGAAATGAAGCTGTCCAAAGCGTAAGTCCAAGCACAACATCACTGTCTGAAATCTGAATCACAGAAATTCACATCTCCAAAATCCAATGATTATTTTAAATAGAATTTCAATCATTTGATACTAACTTCCTTCTGACTTATCTACCACCAATATAAGTGAAGTAGCAGTTTATCAATACTGAAATCATCACCAAGATAACTCATGTTTGTTTTTAAGTTTTAGACTGTCTGGTATGTTGATTACTCAATTATTCTCTTTTCTATATTCTGAAGTTATTTTTCGAACATGATCACCGAGTGAATCCTCACGATTTGAAAGTAATTCTAATGCTGCGTGAGCATCAGTATCCATGATTGCTTCCTCGCAGAGACCAATTATTATATCTAATAGCTTCTCATCAGATTCATTGTGATACAAGTATTCAATCGTTTTAATGTATTCATCTCTCCAAGAGTTAAAAAAAGTCCTGCCATGCCTATTCATCAAATCTACTGGAAGGACGATAAGACCAGCAATTCCCATCAGAACGACAGGCAACAAACCATTCTGCAGATCCAAACCAAGCCAAAGTATCAAGGAGAGTACCCAATATATCCATGACACCTCAAGAATAGCAATGCTTATGGTTATTACTTTTCTCACGTTTTTTCTTGACGCAGTATCTTCCAAAGTGATTGCTTTTTGCCTTTCTACTTCTCTTTCAATATAAAGAGCTACTAATATGAATAGAGTTATTGATAATAGAAAATTTACAAAATATGTCATAAATCACCACAATCCATAAAGCAAATAATGACGAATCATAAAGATCATTCCTAGAACCAAACAAGTCCCAAATGCTTGTACTCCATCAGG
The DNA here is from genome assembly GCA_016839245.1 of Candidatus Thorarchaeota archaeon. Next base: position 2,706 of record JAEOUN010000032.1, on the reverse strand, counting down.
AAGTATCTGACCCATTGCATTCTCTTAATTATTGCAAGCGAAATATTCTCCAATGCAATGGCTAATTGCACTCTTGTTCCCTCCTAAGGATTTAACCGTGTTATTACTACACGTAATCATTGTATAAGTTAAACGGATTTATGCTATTCTTTTTTCCAAATGATTCCGCAATAGTATTCACGATTACTCAGGATGGAATTTCTTCACTATTCTTCTCTATAATAGTTTCTAACAACCACACAATCCTATGACTTCATCTTCTCAATACTTCGATGTGCTGCAATTCCCACCTCGTCATCCTGCCTAGCTAATAGTTCTAATATTTCCATAGTTTCTCTGTAAGAGAGTCGAGCTCTTCCTTTATTGCTATCCTGTAGAAAGCTAATCCTTCTCTCCAACACGGCTTCTGTGTCACCCATTCCATAAGAAATTTGTCGATTCACAAACCAACTCACTCCCTCTGCAATCCCTCTGATTCTTTCCTTCTCTCGTATCTGGATTAGACTGCCAATCGATTTTAAACTATCCCGTTGGAGATATGCTAAGATTGCAATAAATCCCAGCGCAATTAAGGGTTTTAATAGAACAAACACAATCAATGATGTGAATACGATGCTACTAAATATTAGTATCACATGGATTACTTCAGTTCTTCTAGGATACTTCCGATACATTGAGTAGATTTTATCTATGCTTCTATTTTCTATGCTATAGGTTACAATCCGTTTTCCATCTAATATCCTATTCTCAAAATCCCAGAGAAGAATCATGGATAATAATCCTATTACACTTCCAATCAGCCCAATTATAAATAAGTATATTGTCATTCACTAATCCCTCTCTTCCATATTTTATGTCAAAGCTGCTATTGCATAGTAATAGAATCTGAACCAGAAATAGGTACCTGTTAAGAATATGAACACAGATGTAATTCCTCCAGTGACTGGATTATAATCGCTACCTATAGTAAAGATATCCATTGTATGAGTCATAACTGCATATGCAACATCCCCACTTTTCCGCGATAGCGCAGTACTGAATGGATCGTCTGGTATTCCTTTGAGGCACGCGCCGAAAATGAGACAGAACACCATAAAGAAGAACATTGCACTCGAACCATCATTCATGCCTAATTCCCTTGATAATATGTGAGAAGATTCCACCAAAGCAAATGCCTTCACAAACCACCACAAACCTGCAGCAGTTGAAGCTCCAGCCGCTCCAATGTATCCTGCCAGTTTAAGACCATCAGCAAGTCTGAAGCAATTCAATGCTATCGTATACCAAGCTGAAAACTTTCTCATTGTTCCCCAATCTTTGAAGATCTCAATAATCCACGAAGCAATTACTCCTCCTTGCCAACCTAAGAGATCTATCATTGTATCTATAATTCTTAGAGATACCACAGAAATATGCATTAGAAGGTCAATGCTAATCACCAGCAGAGAAGGTTTGGTTGTCGTCGGTTGAAAATTCAAGTCAGCATCAAGCATCTCTATTAGAAAAACTGGCCAATTATTGATCAATTCAAATCCCATTTTGAGGAACCCGAGTGCTAGGGTAAGAGTATTGTCTACATTATCAGTAGATTCTTTGGTAAGTATTCCCTCATTAGTTCCGTCTTTCTCTACCTGCCTTGTGGTCTTCACTGGAGCAGTGTACTCCGCAGCCTCCTCGGTGGGCGTTCTGAAGTTGGAGGTGACGCTGAGCTGGTGCAGTCGCAGGTCCACCATGGGTCCATCGCTATATCGCAGTGGACTCACGACCACATATTTAATGAGGCGGTAGGGATTGTCTACTGTTCCCATGTCTCCAGATCTCGATCTCTCAAGTGCTTCGAACTCATACTTGATGGTGCCATCCTCGTACCACATCCTAGCAGTGTATGTGAAGAGATCACCAGTGATATCAGTCACATTTTCAGACTTGCTTCCAGAGCTCTCATTGTAGTATATGACGTAGAACGCGCTCTTTTGGCTTCCTATCCACGCGTCTTTCCAATAGATAAGCATTACAATCTGCATATTCTCGTCAAATAATGCAATCCTCATCACTCCTTGTTTATTATCATCTGTTTGGTATGTTCCTCCAGTGACAGCAAAGTCACTGAGTTCAAAGAGCCTGACAGGATGGTCGAGTATGTGGACAAAGTTTGGACCATGCCAATTCGAACCAGTTGGTATATTCGTTGCAGTGATATAGTCTGCATAAGATGGTACCACGAGAGAACCATCAGCAATGTTACCCCACCCAAAACTATTGTCCTTTGGGAAGTTGTATATATTCTTGCAGTCCTCAATGAAACCATATCCTGGATCTTGAAATATCTCATTGCTCGATTCAAGATGGACATTATGAAGTCGTAATTCAATCATATTGTAACTGCCTGATCTTGACGGACGAACAACCAAATACTTGATTAATCTATCAGGATCAGCCACAGGAGCAGCAAAGGTATCCGAAGCAAAGCCAATATGTTCATACTTGATGCTTCCCTCCTCATACCACATCCTGCCAGTATAGAGAAATGATTCAGAAATATAGTCTATCTTGTAAGAACCACAACCTGAACAAGAGATACCAAAATATCCTCTAGATACACTATCCCATGAGTCGCCCCAGTAGATGTACATTATCAACTCCTTGTCTTCATCAAAAAGACCTACCTCTACTTTGCCCATCTTGCTACTAGCTTGGATGAGTTCT
>JAEOUN010000031.1 GCA_016839245.1 Candidatus Thorarchaeota archaeon | reverse complement strand
GCTACTATTGTGCAATCAGGAGGTAGTTTTTTCATATGTATATCGAGGGCATTAGCAGCAATTTCTATTTCCTCCGCATCCCAATCTCCCGTCACAGGAATATCATAGTTTGCAGCTGGAAATACTCGTTCTAATTCTCGAGGGACAACACCAAGAGGTGATGTCAGAATTACCTGAGCAAGATTACGAGAAGTAATGCCAAGAGCTGATTCAATGGTCTGTAGGAATCGTTTATGGGATTTTGAATCAGAATAAGGTTTCTTTGCAGAACAAGGCAGCAATAGTGCAATCTGCTTATCCTTTGGAGGAATATAACGAGCCGCCAAGTATTCACGGTATCTACGAATGACTGGGGAATTATAGGATTCTTGTCCAATTAATGGAACAATCTTGGCACCACTTGTTGGTGTGAACTCCTCAAGATAAGTATAGAGTGACTTGTCAATTTTTCTCACTAGTGTCGCATAACTGGGAGAATAATGTGTCATTGATTCAACTAACCAGCGCAATCTTCCTGAATTCATCGCATCAATTGATTCTGAAAGAAGTGAGGAATACATGTGTAGATTATGATCAAGTAGGATTTTTTGAATAGCTGATTCCGCTGCATTCTCTATTTGAACACAGCTTACACATGGACAATAGCGATGTTGATCTTTGGGCAGAATTCTCTCATTACCATTGTGCCATAATCTAATGTTTTTGATTGCCGCCTTATCTGCATACCCAACATCAATCATGTCGAAACCTAGATAGAATAACAGTGGTATCATACTTGGAGTAATTTGCCCGAGTGCAATAGACAGCCATGATGCGGGAAGTTTACTTCGTAATCTCAGTGAAGCCAAATCGGAGGGACCAAGTAATCCATCAAAAGAAAATGCAGCAGCTCGAACACCAGTGGCATGAAAATCTGATAGATATTGCTCAAAGAGAGAGGAATCCATGTCATCAGGAACTCGAAGAACCATTCGTGATGGGTCAATAGTATCCTGGAGCTGTTCTACAATAGTAAATTGATGTTTGAGTAAGAGAGTACCAACGGATGAATCAATAGATGCAAAAGAGATGAGTGATGGAAGAATCAATGATTGTTCAGCATTGAGTTGTGAGAATAGTTTGTCTGTAGTATCCATCATGAACGGAACTGAAAGAATCATAGGATCAGATGAAGAATGAGTTGACCGACCGAGGGTACCAAGACTCAAGGTATTATGTGATTCACCTTTTAGCTCTAGAAGAAGTGGTGTAGAGTAAACATTTGATCCAGTCAAATATTCGCCAATCCTAGCGGGACCATCGTGTCCGCGACCTATCCGAAATTCTGTCAATCATTTCAACTCCATTCTATACAAGTGGTTGATATCCAGTATATCCTTCAGTATCCACCGTTGTTTCAGCATTAGTGAGAATCAGACTCACACTCTCAAGTGCACCTATTTTGAATAAGGGACTATTATTATTACCACAATGATAGGAATATGTACATAGTGGACAGCCATCTATGGTCTTGCAATCACATTTCTCAAGAATTGTCTTTGTTCGTTTAAAGGCTTCATCTAATTTACTGAAAAGCAATCTTGATGCTCCATTTCCACCAGGACTGCCATCATATACAAAGATGATTCCAGAGTCACCCATTGAAACACCACCAATCTCACTGGTACCACCACCAGTGAACATGTCACTGGACTCGATTAGCACATGCTCTACGGCATGAAAAGCACCACCATATAATGTGGCAGGATTCATTTTAGGAGCGGCTAATGCCGCAAATTTACCAGAGAGATAATCATTAACAGAGGTAGTTGGTTCAGGAGCGGCAAAGGCAAATCCACGAGTCTGGTATGTATATGTCAATGAATTCGGAAGCATAACCCTACCAATAGTATCACCTGTTCGTGTATTCTTCTTCACATATCCTTCGACGGTCTGGGTCATCTCAAGCGTGCAATAGACTGCATTTAATCCCAAAATCCTACTCTTATCAAGAATCTCGATAATTTTTGGCATTGTATAGTAGAGTGGTTTAGTGTGAATACCTCGTTCAAGGTGAGGAACAACAGTTGCTTTTCCAAGTCCTTTGATGTACTTGAAGTCCACAGATTGATAGTTTTTCCCACCATGAAGATAGATAGCACCCGGGTGCAATTCTTGAGCAGCCATTGGCATAGACCGCTCACCAATTTCCTTTCGATCCAAACGAATTTGTACGGTATCACCAATTCCACGAATACTATATTCTCTCCAAGCTTTTCTCGCCTTTTCTACATCAACAATTCTGACAAAATCGTTCTCAGTAATCTCAACAAGTCCATCATCAACGAGTTTTTCGATAATCTTTCGGTGCCGATTGAATTGTGACAACTTTAAGTTTCCAGTAAACGCTGCTGCAATAAGCTGATAATATCCAACCACTTCATTATCTGGTTCCATGTAAGCCGCATCAACATCTGTGAAGTACTTGTCAGGCTCATGTTTATAGAATGCTGAGATTGGATCGTTTTCACGTAATGCCAGAATTGCCACACTCTCTTGACCCTTTCTTCCAGCTCGACCGATGCGTTGAGTCAATCTGGTGATGGAAACAATCATACTGACTACACTATTGAGATCACCAATGTCTATCCCAAGTTCAAGTGTTGGTGTTGAAACAATGACTGGTAACTTGCCAGATTTGAAATCATCCTCAACTGTACTCCGATACTTCTTTGAAAGCCCAGCGCGATGGACCATGGATTTTACACCCGTATCAGAGAGGAGCATGTTCAAGACCTCTGCTTCAGAATGAGTGTTCCCAAAGACTAAGGTCTTGAAATCACCAGTTTGTAGAGCGGTGACAAGAGTAACAATCATACTATACTTACTTCGCAATCCAGGATAGTACATCAAGAAGTGAATTGGACCTCTTTTGGCACTGGTCGATTCTATCAATTTCACATCAGTATCAAAGAGCAGAGTGGCAAAATCCTTCGGATTTGCAACTGTAGCAGATGCACCTATTTTCTGGAATTTCCCCGATTCCATCTCAAGCCGTTTGAGAATATAGTATACATTTGTTCCCATTGAGCCAGTATAGAGATGAATTTCATCAAGCACCACGAACTTTACAGTGGAAAGAAGTGGAACAAGACGTGAATCTAGCCAACCAAGATGGTAATGCAGGACATCAGGATTTGTCAAGAGAATGTCAGGAGGACGGGAATAGATATTACCTCTCTCATTCTGGGATACATCTCCATCAAAGATTGCTACGGATACTCCGGCTGCTTTTCCAATCTCTTTGATTTTCTCATATTGGTCTCTTGCAAGTGCTTTAGTGGGATAAACGAGAAGTGCTCGAATCCCAGGCGTTGTGAAAGAATCTTGAATAGAAATCAAAATTTGTCTAATTATTGGTAAAATAAAACCCTCAGTCTTTCCTTGGGCAGTAGGAGCAACGATAACAACATCCTCTCCTGAATTGATGCTGTTATATGCATCTTCTTGGAATTTGTATAGGTCTGTAATGCCCTTTGATTTGAGTAATTCCTTTAACCGAGTGGGAATACCCAATTCATCAATCTTTGTACCATATTCAGCATCGGTTGCATCAATGTATTTGTATTTCACAAGAAAGTCGCGACCTGATGAAACAAGAGCCTTTAGGGTATCAGGAAGGCTATCGAAGTCACTCCCGCCTTCTCTTATCAAACTTCTAATCTCAGACTCAGATTGTACTCGTTGGTATGTGTCCTTTGAATGTCTCCGCTTCTTTGGTTTGTCGGCCCCAGTTCCAAGATACTTTTCCTTTCGAACTTCCGTCTTTGCAAATTCAAGGCTTGAAGCTCTTTGGTTGATCTCTTTTGTATATTCATCATACGCATCAAAGAGGTCTTTACGACTTCCATCAACGAGAATCTCAACATCACATCCAGGGCAACTAACATACCATCCTCCAGCTACCTTGTTGAAGTCAAGCTTAGAACCGCACTTTGCACAATGAAGGACCGGCACATTTACCACCAGATTCTATGAAGTCGATAGATTTTAACTTATCAAACTTTAGCACTAGACATCTTGATTCTTATCTATGTCATTCTTCACCAATTTCATATCAAAGCCAATGAAAATTATAACTAAACAAAAGAGCTGAGAGTATTGAGTCAGCAGCACATAGTCAAGGCACTCGTCATAACGCAAGCTTTAAAACGGTAGTGTAAGAAACTTGCACAAACGACTCGCATATACATAAAGCGGAGTTCGACAATCATGGTAGACGATATCAGCTCAACAGAGCTAGACCAAGTTATTTCAGATAATAAAGTAGTATTCGTGGACTGTCATGCAGTATGGTGCATGCCCTGCAGGACTCTTGGTCCCATCCTTGAAGAAGTACATGAGAAGTACCAAGACAAGGGTCTCAAGGTTGTAAAGATAGATGTAGATCACAACCGTGAATTCAGTATGCAGAATCAAATCACTGGAGTACCAAGTGTTCTTGTCTATGCTGAAGGGAAGAGAGTGATTTTCGATGATGGCTATGGCAAGAAAACTGACAAACTTGTTGGTGTCATGCCCGCAGAAGTCTATGAACAGATTGCAGATGACCTTCTTGCACAAGTAGCAGCATAACCAGTCTGTTGATTGAATAGGGGAATTCTTTCCCCTGCTCTTTCTGCTTATTTTAATCTTGTTTGCCATATTACTTTTTGATAGAACTTTGTTGATTTTCGTATCTATTTCGTGAATTGGCTAGTGTGAAATTAGTTAAAAAATGGGCTTTACCACAAGATTGTGGATTGTAAATTGTAAAAACATTTGCCAAGCTGTGAGTTGTAGTCAGCAACATTCATAGCCACCGTTGTAATGCTTTTTCATGGTGCTAAATCCATGGTCAGAGATGTGACTCCAGAAGAAATAGCAAAAGCTATAACAAAAACAAGATTACTTTTCGTCGATTGTTGGGCACCTTGGTGTTATCCTTGCAAAGCACTTGGTCCAATACTTGAAGAGCTTGATGAAAAATACAAGAATGACACTGAAATTGGCTTTTTGAAAGTAAATACAGATAATCACCAAGAGTATGCAAGAGAGAAGGAAATCAGGGGTATCCCATGTGTTCTCATTTTCTTTGAGGGAAAGCCTGCAGAGTTACAGATTCCAAATCCGAATTCATCAGAAGTGACAGTTGTTGATCGTCTTGTTGGTCTTAGACCAATTGAACATTTTGAGTATGTTATTGAAACTCTTCTAAAGAGGACCTAGCATTCTAAATATCATATTATGTTTTATTAGATATCGAGGTAGAAATATTCTGTCAATAATAGAGAGGTAAGAAACATGCCAGTACTACCATTTGGAGATAAATCCCCCAAGATAGATGCTAAGGCATTTGTAAGCCCACAAGCTACAGTAGTCGGAGATGTCGATGTAGGCCCGAAAGCTAGTATATGGCCAGGGGCAGTAATCCGTGGCGATCAATCTTCAGTAAGAATTGGAGAAAAAACATGTATCCAAGATAGTGCAGTAATTCACGCCCATAGTGAGGAGAATCCAGCTATTATTGGAAATAATGTCATTATTGGAACTGCTGCAGTCGTTCATGGCGTCTATGTTGGAGATAACACAAATATTGGTGAGGGGTGCGTAGTCTTTGATGGAGCAACTCTTGGTGAAGGAGTCATACTTACTGCAGGAAGTATAGTGCCAGCTAATGTTGTCATTCCACCGCGAACTCTTAATTCAGGAGTACCAGCTGCTCAGATTCGTGAACTGTCACGAGAAGAAGTGGAAACACATATGGTCATAGCTGAATCAATGAGTCAAGTCTTTCAGAAGCTAAAACGCTGGCAAGTATCAACATGATCATAAGGTCTCACGAGCTAAAGAACCAAGATTCTCAACACAGTCAGATTTTACATGGTAGACATCTGCAATCTTCACACAACCCACATCAGGAATATACCCTGTTGGATTCAAAGCAAAGACCATTCCCTCTCTCAAAGAGTATTGACTTCCTTCAGAGATAAATGGTGGCTCACTTAAATCGAGACCAATTGAGCTTCCAATTGGTCGTATGAGGGTAGTTTGCGGGTACGATTTCCCTGCCCGTTTAAGAATACGAACCATCAAATCGTCAATACCAAGGTCAGGCGTCATTTCTTTTTCAGCAATCTTCATAACATTCAAGATATAATCAAAGAGTTTTCTCTGACTATCAGTGGGTTTTCCAAGATGGATTGTCCGAGTAACCTCAGCAAAATATCCAGAGTGACTCACAGTGATATCAAGGACAACAAAATCGGTATTTTGGATTCTAGTCGGTCCTGGTTGAGCAAAATGAAATCTTGCATGGTCTGCAGATAGGACTGCTGCACGGATGCCGCGCTTTTGTCCACCTGCACCTCTCATTGCAACCTCAATCTCTAAAGATGCTTCATCTTCAGATTTTCCTGAAGCTACAATCTCAAGAGCTGTGCGGACGCCAATCTCTGCAACATTGACTGCTTGACAAATTGCATCTATTTCAGCTGCATCCTTAATGTGTCGCAATCGCCACAAAGCCTGCGAAAAATCCTTGAATCCCGCTTCTGGAAGAAGTGTCTTGATGACTTCATGGTCTCGTACTGATAGCCAATCTAGTTGTAGGCCAATCATTCCTTTTGATTTGTTAAGCTCAGTAAGAGACCGCACTATCTCTTCCCAATAGGACCGATTGTATGGTCTGAATTCTTCTTCTATTGACGAGGACAGTGTGAAGGGACGGACAGTGCCCAAGATTGTTTCACTTGCCATTGAAGCCTCTTGAGCGTCAGAAACTATTAGGTGAGGTAGCGAACCTTCAGTAATCACGCATCCTATTGGCGCATTATGACCTGTTCCTAGATGTCCTGTAAGGTACTGAACATCCTGACGACGTGTAACAACAAGTGCATCAATCTCTTCTCGTCGCATCGAACGATAGACACGTTCCAGACGTTGTGGTGTAAATTGCATAATCATAACATCTCAAGGAGTTTAAGCAACTGAGGTGAGCCATTTGTTGCACTCTCGGCCATTTTATAATTGCATTTAAGCTTCTTGTAGAGACCACAGAAATAAAAAAAACAGATATAATGTGTGGCGGGACCGCCCGGATTTGAACCGGGGAATACCAACTCCGCAGGCTGGCGCCTTATCCAAGCTAGACTACGGCCCCAATGTCGGGAAACCAAGTTTGACTTATAGAGTCTTCGTTAGAATCCTGAAATGAAGCGAAGTCTTACATTTTTTCTTTATCATGAATATACCCAATAAAATCAACCACAGCACGACCATTCTTCTTCTGGACTTTGAGAATAACTTCTGTGTTCTCAATAGTAATAGATTCACCTTCCTCTAATGCATCCAAAGTACGTCGCGCAGGTTCACTATTGATGTATTTTTCAAATCTAGAGGTCATCTCTTTTGCATGCTCATCTATGATCCCATGAGTCTCCTTCATAGCGACCACTATCAAGAGCCGTTTAGATGAAATCCTAATTAAAATAAAATGGTAAATCTATACAATATGATGGATTTATAATTAATTGAGTGAAAACGGGAGAGGTTTTACTACAGCTCGGTCATTTCTCTTTGTTATGCGAAGGGTATGCTCAGAAGTCTGAAGAATAAAGCTCTCTCCTTCTGCCAGATTCTCAAGAACGGTCTTTCCCATAGGACCATTGAGATATTTTGTAAACCGAGCAACTACTTTCTCTTCGGACGAGGCGGGTTCTCCAATAACACTCATAATTGATACCTCATGTCATATTTCATTGCTGAAATACATCTTATAAACTCCGATTGAGAATGAGAGATGGCGGGACCGCCCGGATTTGAACCGGGGATACCCAACTCCGGAGGCTGGTGCCTTATCCAAGCTAGACTACGGCCCCAAGACTTCAGATGGAAAGAGTATCTTAAAGAATTTGTTCTAACCATCCTAGGAAAGAATTACTGAGGGATCAGTAAGCCACCAAGCACCTCGTTTATTGTGGACAAAACCCTTCTGATATTGCAATATCGGTTTTCCAATATGCTCAATTGCGCGGCTGTTAAGTCTATCAATTCGATCTAGAATAGTCCGACGCTTGTCAATATCGTCCAGTAGGCGCTCAGCTAATTCAGGCGTTGTCCAACCATCAGTTTCAACAAATAGTGAGAGTAATTTCTGATCCAAGTCATCGCGGCATATTTTCTTCTTTACAACATCATTCAAATTTCCAAAAAATATGTTTGTCTGCCGTGCTGTTTCAAGATGCTCAACTCGTGCTTTTAATTGCTTTATCTCATCAGATAATTCAAAGAACATTGGAGGAAGTTCTTCATCAAGCCGCCATTTGATGGCATCACTTATGAACCATTGTCTGCCACGCTCACCTGCAATCATATCAATCCTGTTCAAAAGATCTTTTTCAATGCGCAATCGGATGCTAATAGAATCTTCATCTTTCTTCTTAGCCATTCATACAACTCCAAGTATACTGATTTGATAAAGCAGTATGATAACGTAATAGAATCAAGGACAAAAGCCTTGCCTTCTGCTCTTACGACACAGTTATAAAACAAAGAGAGAGCACTCGCAGAGAAAGCAATGGTGATAGTCGATGACCAAGAAAGAGATAGCTCTCAAACGTGAAAGAACAAGACTCATGAAGACTCAAAACCCTGAGCAGATCGACTATAAGACAATGGGTAAGAAGAGATCTGTGAGAACGGAATACTGGAAAATAAAGAAACAGGGTTCAAGAGCAGAAAAGAAGACTGGCGTTAAGAAGACTGAGAAAAAGGAAAAAGCAAAGAAAGAAGACAAAAAGAAGGAGAAAGAGCCAGAACTCGAGGTCATTGAAGAAGAACCTGAGATTGAGGAAATTGATGAGGAACTTGACGACCTCTATTCATATGACGAAGACATGGATGAAGAGCTTGAGTCAGATGAGGAAATAGAAGAACCCGCAGATGAAATTGAAGAGGACTAAGTTGGAAGTTTCAACAGATAAATATGCAAAAAAATAAGTCATATTTACATCTAAAGGCTAATTGCAATGTGTTGAAGAGGAAGTTAGGAATATGACCAATCTACTCCAGATTATTAAACGGTTTCAACAGCTTGCTCCAATAGAAATGACTCTTCAAGGTCATGAAAGTAGAGTAGAAGTGGGACCGCAGACAGAAACGGAACAATCCAACACGACTATAAATAGAGTGCTCATAGCTACCTATCCATCAGCACGGGTAGTGACAAAGGCTTCACAAGATAAATCTAATCTCCTTGTAACCTATCGCCCACTCTTTCCCTTTGCAATTGACAGATTAACGGGATTAGATCTTGTTCGTATACGACTATTAGTAAAAAACTACATCTCAACCTATACTATGGGTAGTGGATGGTTGAGTGCTCGAGATGGAATCGCTGATGCATTTATGCAACATCTCTCATTGGAAAAGATTGGAGAATTCACAACAGAGAGTGATTACGGGCAACTAGCTCCAATTGGTAGAATCTGTAAACCACCGGGAGTCAAGAATCATTCAGGATTTGCAAATTACATCGCATCAAAGATGAATCTAAGTAATGTAGTGTTCTGTGGCGATTTTGATGACGAGGTGGGTGATATTTTGGTCATTGCAGGAAATGTTGTCGATATTCCTGACATCATGAATGCAAGAAGACAGGATATTTCCACATTAATTACTGGAGAGCTAGCACCAGAGGTTAGACTCTTAGCAAATGAAGAAGGGATGAATATCATAGAACTTGGTGCCTTTGTGACAGAAGATCCAGGAATGAAGCGCCTGCGTGATATTATCAGTCTGGAATTTCCTGATCTAAAAATAGATTATATTGCATCTACACCATTGATACACGGATTGAGGCCGTACAAGGATGACATGGCTTAAAATGACATGAAGCAATCAATACTATTTAGGTGGATATCGAATCAGTACGACATTCTTGTTTTTGGGAACACCCACATGTCTTGCAACAGGATTACATTTCGTTCTCATGATGTGTACAATAGGACAATGGGGACCAAACTCAGTCAGTGATTCAAAATTCCCCATACCTTTAGCTACTATGAGTTCAGATGAATGAAAGATGTCAAGGAACTCATCAGAACTCCGCTCAGGATTGACGCCAATTGCAGCAGCTCCCGTGTCTATTACCTCATCCGCACATTCGTCAAGTTTCACATCATCAGCATCGATTATTGTTGCATCATTTAGCACAGGACCGCCCTTTACAACTGCAATCACCTTTGGTCCCAATTTCTTAATCTCTCGAATCAAAATCATGTCTAAGACTACTTCACCAGCATTGTCCATTAGATACAATACGCTATTGACATCCTTACAGAGGTTTCTAAACTCATCCACTTGATCAATGGCCAAATCAGCCTCTACATTATAAAGAATCTTCTTTAATTCTGCAAGATTAAACTCTCTCCCAGAAACATCAAACTCTATTGAGTTAGCAGCAGCTGCAATTAGAGATGCATTCCGAAATTTCGATTCAGGATTAGGGGAATCATCGATGATTTGCTGTAATTCAGGAAAAATACTCATTGCCATAATATTTGATTGATGCTTCAATTCTGCGTAGGGATCTTTTCCTGTCATCCTTTGTACGAGAAGGTCTCTATCAGTTCCTATATGACTTGGTACAGAATTGCTATTGAAATTCTCTCCAAGAAATTTGGTCATGGCTTGAATGACCTTCATTTGGAGTTCGGGATCATCGGTTGCCAGGCGAACCTGGTTCCCTGCTCGTTCTAAAAGACAGTGTGCACACTCTAGAGATACTTTCACTGCAATTCGCCTTGGAGGAGGCAATGAATATCCAGTGAAAAAGGGCACGGATTGTGCTATTTATTTAGGGGACTAACTAGGTCTTCGAGAACAGCTTCAGGTTTGTCAGATTTTGCTACAGCTGAAGCTAACAAAACACCCTGTGCTCCTAGCTTAATTGCTGCGGACACATCATCTCCAGTACTAATACCAGCACCACAAAGAATTTTGACATCTTCATTAACAGCACGTATTTTTTCTACAGTACCAGAAATAATCTCAGGTTGTGCTTGTGAAACAGAAATTCCAGACCCGATGAGCTCAGGAGGTTCTACAGCAACAGACCAAGGATTCAGACAAGCTGCAGCAACACTTACTGAAACATTATTGGTGCACACTACAGAATAGAGATGAAGTTTGTTAGCTTTATCAATTGATGATTCGATATCAGCCAACTGCATCCGTTTTTCAGAGTGATTCAGTAGCGTTCCTGAGCAACCAGCCTCAACTAGAGTTTCACCCAGAGTGTGACCAGTATAACGACCAGGATCTCCAGGGTCCATATGCTGCGAAAAGACAGGTATTTCTACAGCCTTAACCACACGATAGAGATCAGGAATCTGTGGTGCCACAATGATTGGAATCTCGTAGCGATTGGATACACGCTCACATGCCTGAGCTATGAGAACGGCTCTCTCACCAGTTGCTTGAGTATATGTCTTCAAATTAATGATAACGACAGGAGTCTCAATATTATTCAATGGAATCCCACCTGATACAATCTAAGGAGTTTCAGGCCGGATTATAACTATTGCTGGAGGGATAGTTTTGATATTATTACAATCATCTTGCAGATCCAATGAGTAATTTCATTATTGGTACACGAGCATAGCCTCTTCGATTCAAATCCGTAATTGGTTTTCTCACTTCGATCTTAACGAACTTGCCAGCTTCAGCATTCTTGTAATAATTCAGATAGATCTTGGAAAATTCCGAGAAAGTTGCAGTTGATAATAGGTCAGCAACGACATCATTTGAGATGCGAACGTGTGCGTCCTGATCGGTCATTGCTCCAGTTTTGCTCTCAATATCACCAAGTGGTGCTTTCCCAATCCAGAATCTCTCGCCCATGGCCATGAATTCGATATAGAACTCGTCAGTTCCTTCGATTCCAGCACCGATACTTGAATCGTTGAACATGTACATCAGGCGCTCTTTAATATCCGCATGATATGGGATTATATCCTCTCGTCCTACATGTTCTTCCTCAGAAACACGCTCAGAGGATTCTTCAACGTCAGCGGCTTGTATTTCTTCAATATCTTCAGCTTCAACAATTTCAGCTTCGGTATCTTCGTCAGGTTCTTGCTCAACAGTCCCTTCATCTTTGTCCTTCTTGCGTCTAAAGAATCTTGACATATTCAGATTCGCTCCTAATGGGGAAATGAGCATTTTATACACTAAGAGCTAAATAGCTCGGTACTCATTAATGCTCTAATAAAATGCTAACATGTACCTAGAAAAGGATAACTCAGTTGTATCCATCACATGATTGGGTTGGGTTTGGGAGTAACCTCTGAAAACTTCTCAAGCTGTGCTATCAGGGGGAGTCCACCAGATGGTTTTCTATCGCCCCATAATTCATCTACGAGAAGGTCTCGAATAGCAATTCGAATGACCTCAGATCTATTGGGATATTTATTCTGCTCAATGAGCTCGTCTACACCTTCGAGGTAAGATTCGGGCATGCAGATTGTTACTACTTTCATTCTACACCAAGTTCTTTGTAATCAAATACCATTTTGAAACGGTGTCTGATTCAGGTGCGTATCCACGTATTACTGACTTTTAAGGTGTAAGAACCAATTTACCAAATTGATCTCCCCTTTCTAGCATCTCATGAGCCGCCTGAGCCTTTGAAAGAGGAAACACTCTGTCTACAATCGGGTGAACAGATCCATTCCAGACCAGTTTCAAAGCCGTACGCAGTTCATTTCTACTCGCCATTGTAGAACCTAGAATTTCCAACTGCTTCCAGAATAACAGATTCACATTCGTTGTAGCGTTTGAACCTGACGTGGCTCCACAGGTCACTAGTTTTCCACCTTTTCTGAGACTCTTTAGGCTTTGAGACCATGTTGCTTCTCCAACTGAATCGAGGACAACATCAACACCACGATTCTTAGTGTATTGGAATAGTTCCTTGTGATAATCGGGAGTAGTATTATGATTGATAGTAAAATCGGCACCAAGTTTCATTGCATTTTCAAGTTTCAAATCAGACGAACTGGTAACGATTACTCGAGCTCCAGCAGTCTTAGCAATCTGAAGAGCAGCAAGTGCTACACCACCGCCTATACCAATGATCAGAAGATCATCACCGGGTTTTAACTGAGCCTTAGTAATGAGTAACCTCCACGCAGTCATGAGAGTTAGCGGAATGGCTGCAGCTTTCTCAAAGTCAAGAGATACAGTCTTTGGAATCGGAATAATATTCTGAGTATTCAGAGCAATAAATTGGGCGTACCCTCCTCGATAATGTTCTCCAATGATACCATAGTCTGAACATAACGACTCTTCTCCACTCATGCAAAACTCACATGCTCCACATGAAATTCCGGGATCAACGATGATCGCTTGACCCTCGACAAAGCTATTCTCTGCCTTAGCTCCAACCTCAACAATCTCACCACTGATATCACTGCCCAAGATATGAGGCATCTCAAGCCTCAGTCCGGGAATCCCTTTACGAACGAATAGATCCAAATGATTCAAAGCTACTGCCTTGACCTTTACAAGAACTTGGTCGGATCTGACTATAGGATCTTCAAAATCCTCATAGGAGAGGACATCAGGAGGGCCATGTTGGCGAAATACTGTAGCCTTCATAATAAACACCAATTAGAATGCAAAATGAATTACTAATTTGAACATAAATTCTTAGTCAGAACATTAAAGACAAAGAAGTGAACATGTTTAAGTTATCTTGATTTGTAGCGCTCTTGTTATTAATACTAAAACAGGTGATTTTATGGCTAAAGGAAAACCAGGACAAGTTCGAGCAAGTCACATACTTGTAGAGAAGCATAGTCAAGCACTAGCACTCATTGCAAAGATTCGTGAGGGCGAGGATTTTGCAAAGGTTGCCAGAGACTATAGTACATGCCCGTCTAATAAGAAAGGTGGAGATCTCGGATTTTTTGGGAAAGGGCAGATGGTACCAGAATTCGAACAGGCAGCATTCAAACTTAGTGTTGGCGCAATGACTACAGAACCAGTGAAGACAAAATTTGGGTACCACATAATCAAGAGAACTGCATAATAGCATACAAGCTACCAAAGATGGAAGAGTGAAGGGCGGGATGTAATTCCCGCGCTAATTTTACTCAGCTGAACCCGTGGTGTCCTTCACTTTTCCTTTTGGAATTATTTCTTCTGTTACGAATCGGTTCTTACAGCGGGTTAAGACCTTTGGAAGTGTAGTGTATTCCATCTGGTCGTCACTGAGTCGATGTGGCTGGAACGGTCCATGTCTTCGAAGGTAGTCAGCCATTTCCATTCCGCGTTGACGGCTAATGTCAAATGCAACATCATCAAACAAGTCAACAGGACCAACGAGTTTTCCATTAGTAACTTGAAAACCAAGTGCTACGACTCTTGGAGGACCATCGAATCGCGTACATCGTGAGTCTCTCAGACCGACTGGGAGAAGTGGACCTGCATGTGAACCTCTCATCCAACCAGACACTAGATGAGGAAGTGTAAACGCTTCAAGGACTTCACCCATTGCTGGTAGTCCAGAATGAGCTCTGACGATTGCAACTGGATCATCTTTTCCAACGTACTTGCCTGCGACAGCGTGAAGTTTGTCTGTGCTTACAGATGCAGTGACCATTCCGTCGTATCTGTAAATCTTTTTGATAGTGTATCTGCCAGTACTTCCTAGTAATGCAAGTATGTCATACATTTCCTCAGGAGCTTTCATCTCAATGAAACAGGGAATTTCCTTCATGATATCTTGAATAACAAATCGAAATCCATCATGCAAGTTGGGATCTATAACAAGACCTGCAGTATTGAATGGGTCTGCGAAAACCCTAAAGAGTGGAAAATTGTATGCACCAGGTTCGGTTTTGTCAGCCATAAATACTGCAATAGGTTCAGACTTTCTCTCTTCGAAAGTCATCTCTGCTGAACCAGGACCCATTCCCTTCACATTACCACTAAAGGTATCAGAGAGAATATCCTGACCAGCAGCATAGATCTTCTTTTCTCGTGCAAGTTCTGTGCCTTTAATGAAGGTGTCCCATGCTAACCTGTGAACTTCTTCATTTCCTTCTCCCTTGTTATGTGTCATGATGAGTTCAAGATCATCACCTGCGTTGGCAACATAGAAGTCATTGATAATCTTCTTCTCAACAGCTTCCTTCAACGATTTCCTAGCTAGTTCAAAAAGGAAATCGGGAACAATAACATGCCCAGCTAATGAGCCAATATCCGCTTTAATTACGCTAATGGTAGTTTCAACCATTTGCTTCTCGCTCCTTCAATTATTATTTTTTCATTGGGAGTCACTAAAAAGCGTGCTCCGCTGAGACCTTCGACTATTCTTTGTCCATATAATAGTTCTCATTCAGTACGACCGGTGAAAATTCATGAAATCAGGAGAGAGTTTTCATCATTTCTTTGAGTTTCTTTGTCATTGCAAGAGCATCAGTCCATTCTCTCTGCCACAAGTTCCTACCAAAGATTAAGCCCGTAGCACCTTGTTCAAGGCAGACCTTAGCTCTTCTAATAACCTCATCATCACTTACCAATCCACCACCGGAGAAGAGAACCAAACACTTCCCTGCGGTCTTAACAACTTTGTGAACTCTATCCTCGTAGCTAAGTTCTAGTGTATCATACGGCGGTGGTTGCAGAGCGTGGGTTTTGGGATTGTTTTCAGGAACATTAAGTTTGACAACATCTGCTCCAAGTTCATCTGCCACTCGTGCGGCATAGTCGATAGCATAGAGCGAATCACGGCCACCTTTACTGTCAACAGCATCTCCCCGGGGATATGCCCACATGATTATAGGCATTCCATAACGTTCAGCATCTTTTTTTACTTTACGAAATTGAATGAAATCAGTCACCTGATTGGAACTACCGACATAGAGGGTATAACCGACAGCATCGGCTCCAATTCGGACAGCATCCTCAACAGAACCGGTCATTGGCGATACAGGCGCATTAGCTGATGGAATACGTGTCTTTCCATTAATTTTCAACACGATTGGTATCTTTCCAGCATACTTTGGAGCATATTTTTCAGCAAGGCCAAGATGTAGTGCGATTCCTGAATATCCGCCTTCAACTGCTAATTTGAATTGAAATTCCGGGTCAGCAGATGGAGGGTTCTTGAAGAAATCAACCGGACCATGCTCCAATCCTTGATCAATTGGGAGTATCAACATTCGTCCATTACCGGGTCCATGTTCATACATCAGTCTATGCAATCGTGCTCTTTTTCCTAAACTAAGATGGCGGAGTTCATCGAGCCTATTCATCATCACGAACCTCAGAGTATTGTTATTTGAAGACTCTTTCTCTCTATATGCTTAATCGGTTAAATCTTCTGATGCGAAAGGAACAAATCATTGTATAGTAGCCTAATATTTGTGATTTAAATGACAGGTAAGAAAGTGTCTGCAACTCGACCAACAACAGAAGATAGAGAGCAATATCACCTTGAAGTAAAAGAGGGAGATGTAGCAAGGTCAGTTCTTATTCCAGGTGATCCTCAACGTGTAGAAAGAATTAGCTCGATGTGGGACACTTCACGAAAGGTTGCAGAGCATAGGCAATTTGTTACTCACACTGGTATATACAAAGGAGTAGAAATCACAGCATGCTCGACGGGAATTGGCGGCCCTGGCACTGCAATCGTGGTTGAAGAATTAGCAAATGTTGGAGCAGACACTTTTCTACGTATAGGATCTTGTGCTACTCTGAAAGAGGACATCGAGATTGGCGACATCATTATCTCTACAGCGGCAGTACGTCTTGATGGAACAAGTAAGCAATATGTGAGACCAGAATATCCCGCATCAGCATCTTACGAAGTCATATTGGCATTCATTGAGGCAGCTGAATCATTGGGATTGAATTATCACTTGGGAATCTCTG
>JAEOUN010000134.1 GCA_016839245.1 Candidatus Thorarchaeota archaeon | reverse complement strand
ACCATTTTAAGGATTGTCTTTGTTGACTTTGACCAAGAAGACTCCTAGTCATTCGATATACAGGCTTCTACCTAAAGTATAGTGCGGCGTGTACGCTTAATTATTATTTAACATAATTTTCATCGTTCAATTCACCTCAGCTTCGTGTGGAAGCAAGTCATTCAATAAGACAGCCATACGTCTCGTTTCGTCCCTACTGGAAAGCGGTCTGGTAGTACACCCTATAGAATATAATAGTACATCTTAGCTAGTTTCTATTATAGATAGATATTTTTTCAAAAGTACACGTAAACTAAAAACGCGCCATTTGGAAGCTACTGGAAGCTAAAATGGGACGGATTATGGTGAAATGATATTATAATGGTTAAAAAACCTTATTTTGTTCTGTTATAACGCATCAAATCTATTATTTTGTTCGATAAACATACGTAATCATACACATTTGTCTTGTATGGAAGTTATGCGTGTACAAAAAATAAACCGTATACCTTTATATTGTAGTTACGTGTACTTTCTACCATGTCGAAACCGCCGGGAGGGTTAGACACAAAGATGATGATGTTTAGCAGAATGCTCAGAAGACAAGGATTCTATAGAGTAAAGAACCAGGAAGAACCAGTGTACATGAAGCACGGTGTTGGCCTGGGCGGAATATATGTAAGAATTCTAGAAAAGAAAGCACTTGTTCAGGTTAGAGACCTTGGTATTGAAGAGGAGTTTACCAGGGTCAAGAAACTTGAGAATTTTATCAATGATTTGGATGATCAAGCGTATCGTGAGAAGTGCTTTATTGTACATCGAATGCGCGGTACAGGCTCATAATTAACTCTCTTTTCTCTATCATTTGGTAAGGCGGACTGCTGAGTCCGCCTTCCAATTATTCACATTGGTTATCTTGAAATATGTATTCTACATTTCACCACTGAGATAGCTTGAAAGACATTGTACCTAAACTACAGAATGCAATCAAACAGAAGAATTTCGTAGCAAGTAGCCAGTTACTGGACCAAATATTGCAGAATGGCCAGGTCGATGAGGTTGTCACATGTTTTCAAACACAAGAAAAAGACACTACTCATCACACACTTGAATTCAGGGACCATGTTATGTACTTCTTCGACCTCTATGTTCTATATTTTGCCATCGAAATACCTTCTACTGAACTTCTGTCTATACTTCAAGAAAACTATTCTCAGAGCGATATTGATATTATAACAATGGATTTCGTCCGAAAGTTGGTTAAGCAGAATGACAAACGACTAAATCAATCGAGTATCGATATTGAGCGAATAAGCAAATCGCAATATGCAGTCATCCTTCCACAAATACTATCTACAAGATCTGAAGAACTTGAATCCTGCATCATTCCTTTTCTAAATGAAATTTCCCCGCAATATTGTATTGCTAATCTTATGAAGACATATTATGGGAAGAAGATAGTATCAGCCACTCTAAGTGACAAGCAACTTAGCGTTGTTTTAGGACACAAGATGTTTAACAAAATTGCTGAAAGCTTCTCTTCTACTGGTCTCGATATTACACTTATGCTTCATGCCACCGATGAAAAAGAATGGAATGAGTTACTTTGCAATATTAAGGAGGATCGTCCTTCCGAGATTGAATCTTATGAACTAAGGCTCCTAAATCGGATTAGTATCGCAAGAATAGAGATATTTCTTGACTCATTTCGCAAGCAAGTAGCTGCATTAGATACGATTCTTTCAGCAAAAACCCAAATTTGTAATGATGTACTCATGAGGATATCTCTAGATAGAACAAATCCCATGCGACGAAGAGCGATTAATGCTCTCGGTCAAACTGGAAACTCTAACACAATGGAATTTCTATCAAATCTTTTCAACGATAGTGATGAGGGAGCACGAATTGAAGCTACCCGTGCGTACTCAATTCTTGCATCTGAAGCGCAATGGCCAGGCATTCAACAAAAGATACCATCGCGAGTGAGAAAAACTCCTTTATTGGATATAGCCAAGATAAATCATGTATTGAATACATTACTTGCAAAAGATATGCCTAAAGATATCATTGAAGACACCTTAACAGTAGTTGCATCTCAAGGTGGTCCTCATGCTTGTGATATTTTGGAAAAACTATTAACTAAACCTCAACCACAAGTAAGAAGTGCTGTTGTCAAAGCCTCAAGATTATTGGAACTAGAAGATGCCGCAAGAATAATCAGAATTGCCTTGAATGATGAGGATCCTAATGTCGTTAGTCTTGCTGAAAACGAAATTGATGCTAGATGGCCAGATGATGTTTGGTAATTTTACTAGCTAAAGGTCCGGATGACGAGATTGCACATTCATACGCAAATCATTGCTTTAGTCTTCGTTTTTATGTAGTCAAGTCAGCACATTGTAATTAAAGAAAATCTTTGAAATCGTAAGGAAATAGCAATCTCGTCCCGGTTGCACCCCAGAGTGCGATAGTGTTCTTTGAACAGGGTCTCCCTTGCTCAAACGTTGTGCCCAACGGATGAATGATGTCATTGTTAATCATGAGTAGTGTTTGGTTAAACGACCCTTCTGACATATCTAATTGGGATGACACTGTATCCGCGATATTCTTGGTAGGAGAGAGAAGAGATCTATAAATTTCAGACACAGTGTTCACCCTTACTACAATGCGAAATTCGCAATAAATTTGGAGGAAGTTAAGTATTTCGCAATTAATATTATGATTATTGTAAAATATTCAAATATAAGCATTCTTAGTGCGGCAAATTTGATAACACCATATTAAAAATTAAAATGGAGTCCAACTATGAAGCACAAAGAACACGGATTAATAATCCGATAAAAAGCATCTAATCTTTACTTCTTTTCAATTTAGAGAATAGATAACTTGGAGCAATAGCAACAATAGCACTCACGACCGAACGTCGTCCCACTAACATTTCAGCAATGATCCTTTGTGATTTCTCCGAGTCAACAAAACCTGAACTGGACCATCCAGCAGTCTTTCCACTGCCGGGTTTCATAAGTTTTCGTTGAAGCCAGAGACCCCATTTAAGATCGGATCCCATATCACCAATCCATCTCTTCTCATAGCTGTTTAACATTCTATCAGAGAAGTCATTTTTCTGAATGCACTTCTCTACTGCTTGTGCTGCATGATATCCACCAACCATTGAATAATGAATACCTTCTCCACTGATTGGTGAACAATGTCCTGCTGCATCACCTGCAAGAAGAATTCTCCGACCAAATGATGGCGTAGTTATTCCATTTAATGGCATCAATGCAGAATCTTTTTTGATAATTGTACCGCCTGTCAGTTCGCCCTTGAATGGCTCGACCTCACTCAAAAGAAAATCAAGATATTCATGGGTCTTCTTTTCGCTATCCCGCACCCTCTTGACGAGACCTCCAGTTCCTATAACAACAGTATTGCCCCTAGGGAAAATCCAAAGGTAACCACTTGGCGAGTACTTGTTCCCATATAGGAAAGCGTTTGAATGGTTTAGTTCGTGATCCAATTCTATGTGATATTGAAGACCGTAACCCATTCCAGTATTTGAAATTCTCTCACGTATTGGGATGAATCGTAGAGTGACAGGATTAGCTCCACTCGCATCAATAACTAGTTTTGATGTATAGATTATCGATTCATGTTCTCGACTTATATGAACTTCACATTTTTTCTGGTCAGTTGTTATACTATTGACCTTTGTTCCAAAGAGCATCTGACCACTTTTTCCTTTGATAGATTGAATAAGTGATTTAGCCAGAGCGGCTCTGCCAACATTTACTCCCAAAGCTTGTTCAAAAGTGATTTCGACAAGCTCCTTACTAGGAAATTTCATTCTCACAGAATCTATCAAAAATTGGTCATCAATTCTGGGTATCGAGAATCTCCGTATTGTATCTGCAGGAATGAAACCTCCACATGCCTTTTCCTTCCCAGGAGTTTCAGACCTGTCAATGAGAATATATTCAATACATCTTTTGCTAAGCTCTCTTGCAGCTGAGAGCCCTGCAGGTCCTGCACCGATAATAATCACATCTGTATCAAATGGCATTAAAGTTCAGCAGGACTTGTTCAATTCTCTCATATTAATATTAGGAATTACGTGTTTTGAATATCATATCAGTTGATGATTTCAAAGAATAAATAGAATAGCGTGTACCAACGGTTTTCATTGTTGCATTTTATTTGATAATTCATGTTCTAGATGTACGTATTTTCAGTTGGTACACGCTTACTCGTAACTTTGGAAAGAGTACACGTTATACTAGTGGAGTACACGCTCGGATAGGAAATTCGGAAGGAGAGAGGAAATTTTCAATTTATAGGAGAGAGTTCTATCATCTGTCAGGTTGTGATCAAGGTACTCTTGAAGTGATTCATAGATGAAGCGTTTACTTCTGCATAGTGGAGTACACGAACGTATAATTGAGCTTGTAATATGTGAATGTTTGTTTCATTTGCTACATGCTTTT
>JAEOUN010000133.1 GCA_016839245.1 Candidatus Thorarchaeota archaeon | reverse complement strand
TGCACTGCTCCCGTTGTAATCTCCTCAACTCTGTTGCCGACCATAGTACCGACATCATCAAAGGTGGGTTTTATTTCAGAGGGACGACGAATTCTTGAAACATATGCCAAGAAGATCACTGTTATTATCAATCCATAGAAGAGTAGCATCATTGGGTCTAGTGGGTCGAATATTTGCATTATTATTCACCATTATAATTATGGCATATATTAGAATAAAATCACTTGTGACTGTGGATTGATACAACAAGCTGAAGCTTGTTAACATCAGTCATGAAGATAGTTGAGAGCTGTTTCTATAGACCAATAGGCATGAGAGAACATTATAGTATTATTTCCCAATCAGATAAACTTCTTAAGAAATATGAAATAGACTGAACTTGATAATGGGCCGGTAGATCAGTGGTAGATCGTCTGATTCGCAAGCCTGTAGGCCTACCCTGTAGACCGATACTTCAGAAGGTCGGGGGTTCAATTCCCCCCCGGTCCACCATTTCAAACAGATAAATTAGCCAACGCTCTTTTTGGGTCTTATAGCCAATAATAATACAAGTGCAACAAATGTAGTGAGGATTGAATAGAGAAAAGCTGCCTGTGGATTGATTGTGTCCCAGAGATAACCAATTATTAATCCAGCAGGAAAAGCTGCAATACCAACAGCCATCTGAAATGCTCCGATGATACTTGCGCGGCGTTCTTCCTCAACTAGATCAGCCACGTAACTTGTCTGGACAGGGTCTAAGGCTCCATTCATCAATCCAAAAAAGATGAAGAGAGGAATTATTGTTAACATATCAACTGTAAACATGTTAGCCCAAAGTGCTGTTAGAATAAGAAACATGAATGCAGCAATCAGAATGGGTTTTCTTCCGACTCTATCAGATAAACGACCAAATGGATATGCAGCTGCCGCATATACTGTAGTGAATAGGAGGTAGAGAAGCGTCTGTTGAAGTACGTTATAACCAAAGTTCGCAGAGTATAGAATTAATAGAGAATAACTAAATGTAGCAAGTGCAAATAAGACCGAGGCCAAAAGGAAGATCTTGAGATTAGTGTCTAGTCCTCGAAAGCTTACTCCTTTGAATACATCCTTTCCTCTCTTTTCTTTGATAAATACTGAAACTATAATGATTGATCCAAGACTTGGAACTACTGCTAAGAGTATGATGCCTATGTATCCCAAGTAAGAGAACAGGAGGAATGTGATTATCGTACCTATGACTGCTCCTCCGGTATCTAAGGCTCTGAGGATTCCAAAAGCGCTTCCACGTTTCTCTTCAGCTGCATATCCAGCAACAATGGCATCTCGTGGAGGGCCTCTCATTTTTCCGAGACGATCCATGGATTTCCAAAGGATGACCTGCAAGTAATGGTAAGCAAATGTTGCAAGAACAAAACCAATTCTAGCAAATGCAGATAATGCGTAGCCTATTGTAATGAATGCCTTTCTTTTGCCTGTTTTATCAGAACCATAACCAGCACCAAGTTTTGAAAGTGAAGTGACCATGAGAGCCAACCCATCTACTATCTGTACTTGTCCAGCACTCAATCCGAGCTGAGTAGTAAGAAAAGTTGGCCAAATAGGTGCAATCATATCTGATCCAGCATCATTCATCAAAGAAGCCGCTCCAAAGACTAGCGCAGGATCTCTCTCAGAGCTGGTCTCAAGTGGGTCTATCTCAATATCACTCAAAAAGGAACACCAGTCCTAAGGTCAGTATATCAGACACTTATCTTATTCTATTTGAACCATCAGAATCTATACAGAAAATGATTTAACAATAGTGAATGCAATTTTATTCATGGTCGATGTTTTAAGAAAGGAATCAAAGTACGCATTTGATGAAGCTGTGAAGCAAGTGGAGCAGGCTTGTATCAGTGAAGGATTTGTTGTTATGCTTACAAGGTCCATTGACTCTGTATTCAAAGATAGACTGGGTGTAGATTACTCACGTTACACATTCATCCTTGCTTGCGCTCCCGAACTAGCAAAGATGGCATTGGATGCATCTAAAGATGTGGGAACAATCTTCCCATGTAGTTTCGTTGTATATGAAGATGGAGAAAAAGTTATGATTGCACATACATCCATCATGAAAATTGCATCAGAGGTAGGACTTGCATCCAAAGGTGTAATGAAGCCAATCATTGAGGAAACAGGCACTCGTGTAAGAAAAATATGGGATAAAATCTGATTGTTTAATAAGAGCATCAGAAGTACGACGAAGGAAGGAATAGACATGGATGATAGAGTGAGAGAACAATGGGAAACCAATGCCAATGCATATGCTGAACTTATCTCAGGAGTTGGAACACCACATCATAGATCCATTCTCAATCCCTGTGTAGAAGATCTTCTTGGTGATGTTGATGGAAAAACTCTCTTAGATGCGGGTTGCGGAGAAGGATATCTCTCTAGATACTACGCAAAGAGAGGAGCAATTGTCACAGCCATTGACATCTCAAAACATCTCATCAATACTGCAATGAAATCTACAAAAGATGATGAGCTGACCATAGACTACAAGGTTGCAGATATCTGCGATTTGGACTCAATAGATGACGAGAAGTTCGACATTGTTCTATCCAATCTCGTTTTACTCAATGTGCCTTGTCTATATGAGGCAATATCTGAATTCCACAGGATTTTAAAAACAGGAGGCATTCTTGTGGTTTCAATAGTTCATCCAGCCTTTAACTTCTATGGACCTGGATCATGGGAGATGGGAGAGAAAAATCCGAAATCTGGAAGACGTGATGGATTGTTTTTCAAAGTTGATCGTTATTTTGATGAGAGAGAATATCAACGATACTGGAAGACGCAGAAAGGGGACAAGTTTCCTGTACCAATAAGCTTCTACCATAGGACTCTCGAAACATATCTGAATACCTTCATCACATTGAATTTTCAATTGGTGGAATATAGAGAGCCAAGACCGATAGATGATGATACCTTTTTTGAGAGAGAGCGAAGAATCCCATTCTTTGCAATATTCAAATTTAGAAGAACATGAAAAGATTAGTACTAACACTTTTCAGAAAAAAAACAAGTTATGGATAGCAGGTGAAGAGAGTGGGTGAAGAATCGGTATTATTCCCAGTCAATTTGGAATGGATAGGTGGAAAGAGTGGAGAGATATCGATTGATGGAAAAGTCAAAATTAGAACGGGTCCATCAAAGAGTAGTGAGAGTGAACCATCTTTTCATTCTCCAGAGGATCTTTTTGTAGCATCAGCTGCCATTTGCTACATGAATGGTTTCGTGAACTTTACTGAGAAGATGCATATTGAATTTAGTTCGTTCAATTGTGATGCTGTTGGAATTTTAGAGAAAGTAGGACGAAGTTATGAGATAACAAAAATTGAGATGAAAACACGAGTGGAAATTGCATTTGAAGACATACAGAATAGAATATCTCGAGCTCTAGAATTAGCGGCAAAGTATTGCTTTGTTGGGAATAGTATGAAGTGTCCAATAGAACATCAAACAGAGATTATTGCAATCTGAGTCCTACTAGAACAAAATCCTTTTTCGGAAGTTGGGGTGTCGTTTTGTAAGGTGATTGATATGAGCGAGAATTCTCACGAGTACTTTGTAAAGATTGACTGGACACATGGACGAGTCGGGGACCTGACAATCAAAGGAAAACCGAAAGTCCAAATTTCAGCGCCACCCGAATTTGAAGGCCCAGAGGGAATTATCTCTCCTGAGGATCTCTTTGTTGCAGCTGCGACCTCCTGTTTCATGACAACCTTCATCACATTTTCAAAAAAGATGCGGTTTGAATTCAAGGCTTTTTCATGCGAAGGGCAAGGTATACTTGAGAGAGTCGAGAAGGGATTTCAGTTTACAAAACTCATCTTAAAGGGTAAGGTAACTGTCGATTCCGAAGAGCTGGTACCAAAAGCTGAACGTGCTATGGAGCTTGCTGGAAACTACTGTCTTGTATCAAACAGCATGAAATGTCCAACTGAGCACCAGAATGAGGTTTTTGTTGGATAAAATAGAGGGGCCAATAGTTATGGCCCGATTATTTCTTTTCTTCTGTGGGGGGCAGGATGTAAATTACATCTTCAGATTCAGGGAGTTGGACCTCCGTAAATCTATCATCTTTGGGTTTGCCAAAGTTTAGTTGTTCAATCCCGTGCATTGCCATTAAATCGGTCTTCCATGGCTTTAAGTTCTCAGAGATGAAAGCTTCTGGAATCCCCTGCCTCAGAGACAATCCAGTTTCACGCTTAAATTTCCAGAAGGCAGAGTTGGTTTGGAGAACAAGATCAGTATGGTTTGTTAACTCAGAATTCCAATCCTTCTGTACTGAGGGGTATGGCTGTCGATGAATTCCTTTCTCATTATACAATTCTCTATATATTCTATCTGTGATGAATGGAGTAATAGGTGCTAAAGCTCGTGTAATAATTTGCAATACTTGATGAAGCATAAACCATGCGGATTGTTGTTCCACTTTTGAGAAAGTACCATCAGTATTGAATGCACGTCCCTTGACCATCTCCATCACATGGTCTGCAAATAAACTCCATGCAAATCCACGTATCTCAATTGCGGGTTTATGAAAATCAAGAACATTGCAATCAGGGATTATTTTTTCAATTACTTTGTTCAACTCGACCAAGACCCATTGGTCTACTGGTGTCAGTTTATCAAATTTGATGTCCTTCGGAATTGGAAACATCGATATGAATCGCGCAATGTTCCAGAGCTTTGTCATGAATTTAGACACACCAGACAGACGATCCTCTGAAAAACGAACATCACTGCCAAGTCCAGCCTCTAATGCACCAAACATACGCATAGCATCAGCACCGTATTTTTCGATAAAAGGCATGGGCGGTGGTGAGTTGCCCTTTGATTTACTCATGGCTTCTCCATTTTCATCTACTACGTGACCTGATACCCACACCTCTTTGAATGCAGGTTTTCCTGTCAACTGCAATGTTCTCAGAAGAGAGTAGTATAACCAAGTTCTCACGATATCCTTACCCTGCGGGCGTAGAATATTTCCAAAGGCCTTCTTGAACAGCTTTGGATTTCGCATGAATCCTACAGCCTGTAGACCACTTATGGATGAATCCATCCAAGTGTCAAAAGTGCGGTCTTCTCCCTTGAATCCCTCCTCAGCATCACAGCTCTTGCACTTAGAAAATGGAGGATCTTCTCGCCAAGGCTGATAGTAGCGAGGTTCTTCTTCAATCTCTGGGACCTGAGCTGCTCCACAAGCGTTGCAATACCAGATAGGAAGTTCAGTACCATAGTACCGTCGTCTACTCACGGGCCAGTCAACTGATACGCGATTTAGCCAATCGATGAGAATTTGTCTGTGAAATTCTGGAAAGAATGTGGTCTCTCTTGCTATCTTCTGTAGTTGATTGACGAATTGAACCTGTTTGACATAATACTCATCCATTGCGATAAATTCGATAGGTGTACGACTGCGCCAGCACATTGGCACTCTCTGGGTGGTTTCCTCTTGTTTGAAGAGGATTTTCTTGTCTTTAAGCTCTGCAATAATTTCCTTTCTAGCATCTGCAATCTTCATACCCTCATATTTACCTGCGGCATCAGACATTTTTCCGCTTGGTAACACAGCAGCAATTGGTTTAAGCGCATAGTCACGAAATGCCATGACATCTTCCTGATCCCCATAGCTACAGACCATCAAGGCACCGGTTCCAAATTCCATCTGAGCAGTAGGACTTGCAATGATTGGTACCTCCAAATTAAAGATCGGAACCTTTGCAGTCTTACCTTGATATCCAGAGTATCGTTCATCATCAGGATGAACAAATACAGCGCCACACGCACAGAGTAGTTCAGGTCGTGTGGTGGCAATTTCAATTGGGGAAAGTCCATCTACTTCAAAGTGAAGGTAATTCAAAGTAGTAGGCCGTTCAGAATATTCTACTTCTGCATCAGCAATTGTAGTACCACAATCAAAACACCAGTTATTGGGGCGGATATCAGAATATACTAGTCCTTTATTCCAGATTTCGATAAATGATGCTTGAGTGACCGCACGATATCGTGGGCTGTCTGTACGATAGCTACCTTCAGTTTCATAGGTATTAAATGCAATTCCAAGTCGTTTAAACGAACGAAGAGCGATCTGTTCATCTTCATCTAGCCGTTTCTTACATAGTCGGATGAATTCATCACGAGGGGTTTCATGCATATGAATGCCAAGGTCCTTTTCAACTCGAACCTCGACAGGAAGACCATTACGATCGATTCCTAATGGAAAATTAACCTCGAAGCCCTGCATACGTCTATATCGTGCAATTGTATCTATCTGAGTATAGTGAGTGACTTGCCCTACATGCATAGGACCAGAGAGATATGGAGGAGGGGTATCTACAGTGTAAATCTTCCTTCCAGAGTCCATATCAAACTCATACGTACTCTCATTTTTCCAGGTTTCGAGTAGTTCCGCCTCTGACTCGGGCGTCCAGCGTTTAGACTTGATTTTGGATTCTAACTTCGACAAAAGGATCAATCTCCTTGATGTCAACAAGGGTCGGCGTATGCCGTTCACGCGCCGTGATAGCATTTCGCCTAAAAGGCCTTTGGTCAGTTTCTTTTATCCATCTCTCACAGGACAAATTCATATTATGTGATAATCAAAGTCGGAAAGGATTCGAAATTTCGGCGAACTGGTCTATTCAAGAAAGCTTCTTTAGTAACAATAGAAAGAGATACTATAGAATACAAGGGGACTCGATATGAGAGCGGTACTCAAAATTGGTGGATCACTCCTCTATAATACAGATGGGAAAGTCCTTACTGATAAAATCAGAGAATATGCCGTTATAATCAAGTCCCTAGTACAAGATGGTCATTCTCTAGTCATCGTTGTCGGAGGAGGCAAGCCAGCTCGTACATTTATCACTGCAGCAAGAGAACTTGGTGCAAGCGAAGCTCAATGTGACTGGCTTGGAATCAAACTTGCCAGAAATAATGCAGAATTACTATGTGCTGCCTTAGGAGAGCTTGCATATCCAAGGATTATCGAAACTCTCGATGAACTAGAAACAGCGATATTGCATGGGAAAATAGTTCTCATGGGGGGATTAATTCCAGGACAATCAACTAACGCTGTGGCTGCAGTCGCAGCAGAAACAGTCCATGCAGAGATGTTATTCAATGCCACAAATGTTGATGGAGTCTATGATCGCGATCCCAAAAAGGATGGCGCCATTCTTTTGGATATTATCACTATTAATCAGCTGACTGATATTCTTTCAGAAAGTGGAACAAAGGCAGGGGAATACAAACTATTCGACCCTGTTGCAATTAGAGTTGTGGCTCGTTCAAAAATACCTACAACAATATTCAATGGTAGTAATCCCGATAATGTTGCTCGTGTCTTTCGTAGAGAGAAGATTGGCACGCGCATAATTCATGATAGTAAGAGGTGAAAATGAGATGAAGAAACTACTTGAGAAGATATTTGCGTCTCGTGCCCAGACACGTGTAATCCAACACTTTTTAGACCGCCCGAAAGATTTCTTCAATTTGAGTAGAGTGGCGAAGGAAACGGGACTTGCTCATTCAACAATTCATAGAGTGATGCAACCTCTTGTAGATATGGGAATTATCAAAGAGATAAAGGTAGGACAACAGATACGCCTGTTTATTCTTGAAACTGAGGATCCCAAGTCAAAAATCATTGCTGAATTCTATGACAGCGTCAAACCACACCTTGAAGGACCATAAGGATTACATTCTGTTTTCCTCTAACTAATGATGTATATCCGTATTATTCCATATCAATAGACAGAGATGATATAAACGGGAATAGTAAATGGATTCATTGACGTTGGCGCAGCCCTTCTTGAAGCCGGTGTCTTCTTCATAATACTATATCTGATGTATACTATAATATCAAGAGACGATATTCATCACTAATTGTGATGATTACCTTTTTTGTTTTTGAGAGATTTAAGCATACTAATGTGCTATTTTGTAAATCACAATGACAGAATGACGTCTCACTCGATAGATATTTGAAATACTCGTAGATTGTTCCAAAAGTGCTATATAGCAACGAAAAGTATCAAGTGATTAATTGCCGAGATAGCCAAGCCCGGTTAAAGGCGGTGGACTCAAGATCACAGGCCAAAGGCTTGACTCCGAGGAGATATCCACTCTCGTAGGGGTTCATGGGTTCGAACGATAGTACATTTCGTGCTATTGGGACAAATCCCATTCTCGGCACCATTTCTTCTAGCCAGTCATTTCTTAATTGCATCAAGCATTTTCTTTAGAGGAAGAGTATTGATGACATCACTTTTTGTGAGCCATCCACGGCGAGCTTGAAAGACTCCAAATTGCATATGATCAAGCTCGGTAGTCCAATGAGCATCAGTATTGATTGCAATTTTCAATCCCATCCTGGTGGCTACACGGAGATTGCCCGGATTCAGATCTAGTCTCTGAGGATGAGCATTCAATTCCATAATGATGTTGTGTCTCTTAGCAACATCAAACACGGCTTCAAGGTCAATCTCGAATTCGGGTCTCTTCAGAAGAAGTCTTCCTGTGGGATGGCCAAGAATGTGTACATATTTGTTCTCCAATGCATGACATACCCGTTCAGTCATAGTCTTCTTGTCATCCTTCATCCTGCTATGGATTGAGACCGTGACAATATCAAGTTGAGAGAGCACATCATCAGTGATGTCTAGTTTGCCTGCTGAGAGAATATCAACCTCTGCACCTTTGAGTATCTTCATCTTCCACGTTCCTGATGAATTTAGGTCATCAATTTCATCAATACGTTTGAGAAGCCGTTTCTCATCCATTCCATTAGCAATAGTAAGACTCTGGGTGTGGTCAGATACGCAGTAGTAATCATACCCCTTTGCTTGAGCTGCATCAAGCATCTCTTCAATCGTGTTTTTACCATCAGACTGGTCTGTGTGACTATGCAAATCACCACGAATATCAGCTAGCTCAATTAATGTTGGTAACTGACCTTTCTGCGCAGCTTCAATCTCTCCTTTATCTTCACGAAGTTCAGGAGGAATAAAGTCCAGTCCTAACATTTTATAGATACTAGATTCATCCTTTCCTGCAACTTGTCTTTCACTTTTATAGAGACCGTATTCATTCAGGCGCATGCCCTTCTTTTGAGCAATGGCACGCAGTCTTACATTGTGATCGACATTACCTGTGAAGTATTGAAGACCAG
>JAEOUN010000132.1 GCA_016839245.1 Candidatus Thorarchaeota archaeon | reverse complement strand
CAAAATATAGTGTCTGGACAGTGAATCCAAGATACACAAGTCAGACTTGCCACCAGTGTGGTGAGCGAGGAATACGGGTTGCAATAGATGGATCTACTACCGAAACAAAGGGTGGTGAGTTCTTCTATTGTCATCATTGTGATGAGCATTTCCATGCTGATATTAATGCTGCACGGAATATCATTCATGTTCAACAATCCAGTGTCGTTCCTGGAAGGACTCTAGAGTCCACTTAACAATGAACGACCAGTGGCTAAGCTAGAATATCGTAGATTGAAAAACACAAAATCACATTATGAACGTATCATAATGCAGTATGGCGGGCCGGGCGGGAATTGAACCCGCGACCAATCCTCGAACTTGGGGAACTCCCACGTTCTACAAGTTAAGAGCCTGTCGCTCTACCTGACTGAGCCACCGGCCCGGACTGTTGGATTCTGCTGGTTTTTCGGTTATAGAGGTTTCGGAATAATCTATCTTCTTTAACTTCTACATCTGAGATGGATCATGTTGGATTCCAGTTCACGAATAAAAGTAAGGGATGAACCTATAAAATCGTTGATAGAAGTGTTATCAACTCATCCCTTGGTTTTTACCCACCTGATTAAATTGTATCATAGTTAAATCTGTACCTTCAGATGTAAAACCAACAGTGACCATATCATTTGTTTCTCGATAGAGTATCTTCATGTGATTACGATTGAACCAACCACAATCTACCTATCTAACACCTTTGTCTGGATTAAATGAGATTTTCATACGTGTCGTAAAAAGGAAGATGAAGAGATAAATTTTCATTAGAAATATATCAATTAAATGAAATTCTTTTAAAGAGTTTCCAGCTTCTTTTAAGTTGAACAATCAGCTATTCTTTGAGGGTAATATGATGGATGAAAAAAATGTAGAAGAAGCCATTAAGAAGACATTGAAAATCGTCAAGACAGTTCCTGATGAGTTTCGTTTAACCACGTATGAATTGGTATTGCCTATGTTCTTAGGTGTTAAAAGTCCTTCACAGGATATACAGACCAATTTAGCAACCACATCAACTCTAAAAATACCAACTGATGTTCTTGTTTTTCTGAAAACACATTCAATTCCTGAGGATAAAATCGATTCACTTTACATGTCAGATTCAGAAGGAGTAGTTCATCCAATTTACAAGCTATCCACAGATGGAAAAGAAATGGCACCTTTTCAGATTCATGTTTCATTACTCATGGCTCTGGATAAAGCCATGTCCGGAGAAGGATTCAAGATTTCACAGAAGGACGTTCGAGAGAAGGTAAAAAGTCTAAAAATACATGACAGTGCTCACTTCCTCGATAACTTCAGATCTAGGGTAGAACTCTATACTAAAGTTGAGAAAGACACTGACCTTGAGCTGAATGATAAAGGCAAAGATGAACTTGCAACAATTATCAAGGGGTTACTGAATGAATCAAGATGAAATGACAAGATTGCTAGAACAAATGAGAAGCGATTTGGATGAACTTAAGAAGAAAGTTAAAGCGATAAAGGGTGAGTTTACTTCAAGAAAGGCGATACGCGAGCAATCAAAGGCGTTGGCGACTACATGGTTTCAAGCAATTAGACCAAATCTTCCTGTATATGGAATTAGAGATTATGATTTACAGAATTACGACTTATGGTTCAACGATTTATTGAGCTTAGGTACAAGTAGAAATTCTAGAACTAGATCTTATATTACCTCAATAGATGAAATTCTCCGAGATTACAAGAATTACTTTCTAATTCCTATTCATAGATATTTTGAGCCAAGTGAACTAACTAACTTTGCTTCATCATTAAGAAAGCAATTCTCCATGGCAACAGAAGAGGAACAAAAATATCTCAATGAAGCATTTGATTGCGCGGATATTGGCTCATTGCGTGCATCAATTGTCCTAGGTTGGTGTGCGTTTGTCCATCGAATGCACAAAGTTGTTGAGAAGAAAGGCTTTGATGAATTTAGTGCAACTACAAAAGAAATGAAGGATAAAAAGGGACGATATAAGTGGTTAACTCGGGAATATGAAGTATCAACAATCAGCGAGCTCCGTTCAACTGTACCTGATTCAGTATTGATGATTGTTCTGGAATATTGGGATTATCTTGAATCGAACCAACATGATAGAATGAAAAGAAACTATGAGATGAGAAATCAGGCTGCTCATCCCGGAGAAGCACCAATCACGGAAGAGAACCTACTTTCATTCTATTCCGACCTAAGAGAAATTGTTTATAATAATTCAAAATTCGATCTTTAGAAAGGGGATAAAGACCTCACATCCTTTCAGCACGAAAACCTGAGAATAAAATGGCTCGCTTTATTGAGATTTCAGATTCAAACAGCAACTCTATCGTTTGAATGTAATAACTCAACTCCAAGATAGACCAGTAGTGCTCTCGAATGTTGGTTGGATTGGCATTATTAATACCATTAGACCATACAAGGATCTTGATTACCTATGAAACCCAATACTTCGTTACCCATTGCCTTTAGGAATATGCGAGTGAATCATTTCAGGTCATAATTCAGAAAGCGATAGAATCCTCTGATTTTGCTTTCTGATTCCAATGGAATCAAGCTACCTACATTTTCTCTTGATAGAGCCTGATGGTTTCCCCGACGACAGGTTTATTCGTCCTTCAACAGATATTCTTTTACCTGAGTATTTGGCACCCATTCTCGGTCCTTGAGTACCAATGGACGCCTTGAGATAAGTCCTGTTTCGAATTCTTCTTGTTGCTACGAGGTAAGGACCATGCTTACCCCATCCACCTGCAACAAAGTTTTTACCACGGGGACGAGCAAAGGATTTTCTCATGATATTACATCTTCATGAAAGGATATAAGTCTGTTAATCACTAGCTACTTGAGAATGCTCCTACTTTGTCCTTTCTCCTTTGTACATCTAAATATTTGCCTGTTTCAAGAATTGTATAGAAAATGAATATCACAATTAGGTGGTTTATTGATTGAAACACTAACGGATCTAGTTGTTTTAATTGAAAAAAAAAATGGCCGATCCCGTACGAATAGTTTCAAGAGCTTTTTTTTCCTTCTACCATATAAAATATCAATCTGAACAATAAATTGGAAAAACTGTTCGAGTCCATCAAATCCCGTCTGGCCCGCCAATCTCATTTTACTAACGAGTAAAATTTAACTCTCTACATATCTAATTGAGAATTGAGGGGTGATATTGTCATCGAGAACTGGCATCAATCAAGACGAGCGTATCTTACTAACCATCAGAAGTAGATATCAGAAATTCCGAGGCGAACTTATATTAACAGATAAAGGAGTTGTCTTCCTAAAACCTGCAGGTCTTTTTGGATCTAGTCGTGAGCGGCTTCACTTTT
>JAEOUN010000131.1 GCA_016839245.1 Candidatus Thorarchaeota archaeon | reverse complement strand
TTCGTTCTGGCTTCTATGACCTCTTTTACTAAAATTGCATATGGTGTTTGAGCCATCGCCTTAATGTCTAGAAAATATGTATGTCTATTCTCGATTTGCTCCTGCAATATCTCTTTGGCTCTCTCAACAACATGAATCCTAACTTCATCAAGTGTTGTGCCATCTATGTCTAAAAACTCTTTAAAGACATTTGAGTCTGTCCCACCAATCGCATCAAGTTCCAGAAGCGATACTAGTGCATCTCTACTTTTTCCTCGTTCATTCGTATCTTGAATTACTCTGATAAAATCAGACCAATCATTATTCTTCAGATACTCATTTGCAACTTGATGCATTTTTTCGTATTCTCTTTTTAACACATAATGCATTATTGTTTTATCCATCAAAACTCCCCTTTCTTGTTTCTGTCATTAGTATATTAACTACTCAATAACTAAACATTGAAACCAAGAAGCTCTCTCGGGTCAGAATTCTTCTTCTTCGTGGAAATCTAATGGTAAATTAATTAAAAGAACACGAACTTCCAAAATTTGTTTTTAAAATGAGGTTTTATAAGGTCCTTTATGCATATCTAACTGCGTTACGATGAACACTACTCCTTGTAGATTTGTCCGTACAAATTCACAAGGTCGTCATTGAAATCCTACGATAAACTTAATCGTAACCGGGAGAGAGAATGCCTATGCAGATGAAGAAGAAAGCGAGTCTTTTAGCTATTACTATAGGCTTTGCCATTGTTCTATTGAATGTTGCACCTCTAATGTCATCCAGTATTCACGGTGTTGAATCATTTTCCAACGCAAATCCATCACAATCCTTTTTCATGCCTGCAGTCACAGCTCTCCCCAATGCCTATGATGATTCATATCTCATTGATGAAGACACATCTCTCTCAGTTCCTGCACCCGGCGTTTTAGGAAATGATATTTCTGCGGCGGGGGGTACACTTCTAGCAATCCTTGACACAGGTCCAGTGAATGGCCTGTTAAGTCTGACATCGGATGGATCGTTCACCTATACTCCTAATTCGAATTTCTACGGGTATGACTCATTCACATATTATGCTGACGAGGATGGTGCAGCCAGTAATATTGCAACGGTGACAATCATGGTTACATCAGTTAATGATCCTCCTGTTGCAGTCGATGATGCATACACCATCGACGAAGATACATTTCTTGTTGCATCATATTCTGGTGTTCTCATTAACGATATTGACGTTGAGGGTGATCCTCTTACTACTGAACTCGTTTCTTCTGTTCTGTATGGCTCCCTTGTTATCTATCCTGAGGGTGACTTTGACTACACTCCTAATCCAAATTGGTACGGAGTTGATTCTTTTCAATACCGTATCTTTGACACTCATGACTATAGCAACACAGCAACTGTGACTATCACTGTGAATTCAGTCAATGATGTTCCTGTAGGTACAGATGATGCATTCACTATTGATCAGGATACAGTACTACCATTAACGATAGCAGAGCTTCTGAGTAATGATTATGATAATGATGGTGACACACTTCAGTTCTTTATCCAGACAAATCCCTCCTCAGGAACATTAAGTCCTCTATCTGCTGAGGAATACATCTACACTCCAAATACTGGTTGGTATGGAATTGATTCCTTTACATATCGCCTCTTTGATGGGCAGGAATACAGTACTGCTGTTCAGGTGACAATCACAGTCCAGCGTGTGATATATGATACCACTCCTCCAACGACAACAATCTCTCTTGATGGGATTCTTGGTGATAATGGTTGGTATACCTCTGATGTGCTGGTGACATTGACTGCAACAGACGACTTTTCCGTGGCAACAACAATGTTCAGTCTGGATGGTATACTTTTCTTCACCTATCCAGGACCTCTCTTGATAAGTGGTGATGGACTACATACTATCTTGTACTACTCTATAGACATATCAAATAATATTGAACCCACCCAATCTGCTGAAGTCATTATCGATACTGATACTACAGGACCAATTATTACCATCGTCTATATAGGAGATGGTGTAGATAGCAATCCGGGTTATTGGAGTGTCAATGTGGACGATCCAGAGAGCGGTATTGCTTCTGTCGTGGTATATATTGATGGAGTTCCTGTAGGCAACTCTCCAGGAGACTATGTAGTACCAAACATTCTGGGATTTCATAATATTTCTGTGAGTGCCACAAACGCAGATGTCAAGATGGGTGTTGAAGATCAAGAGTCAAGTACTGCTTCTTTGACTACAAATATCATCGATGATGATACGACTGCTCCTGAAATAACAATCACCTACTTTGGAGGGATTACTGTTGAGGATGCAGGTAATTGGACCGTTGCAGTTCTTGATCCTGAGAGTGGCATTACAACTATCTCTGTAGCGATTGATGGAGTTCTTGTAGGCTTTACCGCAGGTAACTACTCTGTTCCAGATACTCAAGGAACTCACAACATAACAGTTGTTGCTTACAATGGGGATCTCGATAGAGGTGCTGCTGATCAAGAAATCAGTGAAACTTCAGCAAGTGTCACTCTGACTCACATGATCACTCCTGGCTTTGTGACAGGTGGCGGTTGGATTTATGATGAAACTGGAAACAAGGGGCATTTTGTCTTTGTTGTCAGCTTAACTCCAGATGGCGAACTTGCCGGAATGTTCATGTATACTATGAAGGCTGGTCGATACAGCTATGTAGTCATCGGCACTGAAATCTCAGACTTGTACATAGATGGGAACTATGCCTATTTTGATGTTGTCTGTAGTATCATGATAATAAGACATCAGTCATGCAAAATACTTAGCATTGACGACGGCTATCTCGTAAGAGTCGATATATGGGAGAATCAATGCCGAAGAGGAAGAGACATCTTCCAGATTCGTATCTCTGATCCTAGTGGCCAGATCTTGTACAAAGCAGGATTTGATCCTCTTGGGTATGTTCACGGTGCAATTGTCATTCATGAGTACAGACCCATTAAATGCCACCCGCATCCTCACCATCATGGAAGACGGTAATCTGAGTGTTTGTTATGAAATTGTGCTGATATGTTGAACATACATGGAACTTTTAGTAATACGGATCAACATTTGCGTCAAGTTGTGGGAATAACTCTCTCACAAGTGGTTGCATATAGGATGAGCAGTTGATATCAGGTTCATGACTCGCAAGAGAGTCAAAGGTTTCATACCCCATTAGTAATCGTGTCAATGCACTCCATGGCATTCGAAGGTGGTACTTGTTAGGGTCTCTCTCGTTTGATTCTGATATCTCTTTGAATTCACCATTCTCGAACGATAGAGAGTAACCTCCCTTGTAGTCAGTCATCTTCAATTCCCCAGTGAAGTTATGAAACTCGGTGTTCTTCAACCGCTTCGAGAGGAGTGGTGCTAAGGTTCTTACGAATCGAGGAATTGAGGTGATTTTGACATACCAAGCATATCTGTTGATTGTCTTTGTCTGAGTAAGTACTTTTACATATTCTCTAACTTGTGCCTGGTTGGGCGGAGTCACTCTGAATGGAATTCCATTCCACTCCTTAGATCTCTCTGCAGTAAATCGTAGAACCGCATCTAGATGTTTGTAATTGTCTAAATAGAGTTCCATAATATCGGTCCTTTTCTCCCAACGAGCCAGGAAAAAGACTCCAACTGTTTTGTTCTCATTCTTGATGAGGTAGAAGTAGAATGACTCCTGTTCATCGGAAGATGGTTCAAAGATAAGGTAAGATGAATCCTCAGGGTAGAGTTTCCTACGCCAAGTCCGGTTCCAAGTATTCTTTGCTTGATGTGACTCACGATATTCTAAAAACTCACCGAAGTTTCGCTCTGTGACTTTTTCAAATCTGACTTGTTCCTGTTCTCCCTCAGGAAGTTTTGGAATCTGTGCAGGAGCTATAGAATATCCTCCACCAAGTGTTGCAGCATACTCGTATCCGAAGTTGCGATAAAAGTATGGAATACCTGCAATTGTTTGAATTACTGGTTGAAGCTCAAACACACGACTCTCAAACGCATCGTTGAGTAGACGAATATGTCCTCTGTATCGATACGCTTCCAGAGTTCCGACTGCCTCCATCTCGACAGAAGGAACTTGAATTCCTTCCAGGGTCCATGCACTCCGTAGAAGAATCATACAAGATGCAACCTCTCCTGATTCTGGATTTACTATGACGAAACTATCTTGCCACGAGAAACGAGGGTAATGCTCAAGCATTACTCTCAACTCATCAATTGCTCCAACGCCATGAACCATACGGAAGTGTTCCAATAATGCTGGGATGTCATCTTTGCAGGCATTGCGCAAAATGAGACCATCACTGAGAGTACGAGGCTTCATAGATGAGGGCACCAATATAGTCCCTCTTATAGGTTGTCAACTAATCAATCTCCAACATTTCTTCCAACAATTTTTCCGATACCTTTTGCAGTCATCGGATTCATTCTTAGGAGTTCTTCAGCATACGGTACACTAGCAATATCAAGGATAACTGTAGTCATATCTGGAGTCATATCATAGACTGATACTGAACGTTCTAGAGCTGTGGGTCTGCCAAAACTATAGGTGCACGCGCTTCCAATTATGGATAAAGAAAGAATGAATATTGTACTTGTGTTTATTACTCCCGAGTTAAGAAATCCTGCAAGAATTGACATTACTAAGCCTATTGTCAGCAGTACAAGCAGAGTAGTGAGGATAGAAAATACGCCTCTAACATGCTTTGTTTCCTGAAAGGAGAATTGGTGATGATCACAGACTGGGATAGCAAGATAGTTTACTCCTTCAGTCATCGATAATTCTCTTGTGGATGCAACAACTCTACTACTTGTAAACGCCCATCCATTCATGGTCTTTCCGCGCTCTCTCTGAGCACGAGTGAAGGCAGGAATGGTTCCTTCTGTCGTCACAGGAGCATCGCATACCGGACAAAAGGTGGGGAAATTGGTTGAACGATATCTTATCTCAACACGTCTTGTCTTCTTGACCATGATCTGCATTTCCATCTAGAACATTTCACATCTTATTTCTCCTGTACGGACATAAGGATTAGGAAAACAGAATATGACTATTATTACCTCAGAAGCTTGAGAGGTCTGAAAATGGAGTGTGAGCAGTGGAACGCTGAAATTCCTCTGCTCACGTTAGAAATATTGCATCACAAACCCGTACTCGAAACAGAATCCTACAGGTGTAATTCAATACTCAGGGATAACTAAATAGTAATACGTAATACATAATAAAACTTACGATTTACTTGTATTTTGCAGTTTGGATAAAAAATTACCCCGGAATTGGCATTCTGGTCTCTTATGTGAGCGTACTCAACCAATTTTCGAGTTCTTTTGTTGGACATTTCCATTTCTGGAACTTTGCATCCCAAATATGGGACGGGAATCCCCACGAGCCATAAATCTGCGAACTCAATATTCCCACAGTCGTCTTACCATTAACAGTTTCTAGAGCAGAGGCCAACCCATAGGTTCCACCACATGGCAGGTCTACTAGAAGTACAAGCTCCTGTTTTGATGAGAATGAGATAACTGCCCTTGGAAGTCTAAGTGCCCATGCAGCGATAGCTTGTCCTGTTTCCTTGTCCTTTGTATAGATAATAACATACTCAGTCAGACCAATATTATGTGCTTCCCACGTCTTAGTCATAAGCCCATTCTTCTTCAAAGCACTAATATGGTTCACCAGTCTTTGTTGCCCCACTCGAAGCTCGCTTCGCATCTTTGCAACTGATGAAATCCCCTCTCTCAGGCATCCAACTATTTTCATATCTAGGTCGTCCAGTTTCATTGAGGTCATTTTCTCTGGTATGTATACCTTGGGA
This sequence comes from Candidatus Thorarchaeota archaeon, assembly GCA_016839245.1. The sequence continues at coordinate 2,407 of JAEOUN010000131.1, read as the reverse complement.
ATGGTAGATGCAAGATTGTCATGAACAATCCTCTCCAAATGGATTGCCAACAGCTCCCAAGGGATACTCCACACTCCTGTCTTTGGAGAGTAATAGTCAAAACAGTGGGAAATCCCTGAGTTGGTGATAAGATGCGACTCCATAGTAAAACCGCTCTTTTCTATTACTTTTATTCCCTGTCGCAGATATTCCATACTCTCGGGATTCTCTGGAATAGCCAAAGTCACAAGTGCATGATGTTCTCCTGAAATGACCTTTCGGAAGGAATAGAGGAATGGACAATTCTTGAACAATTCATAGAGATCCGATTCACTAGTCATTCTTCCTATGATGATATGGAATAAGCGGATACCAATCTTAGAGAAGGGCGCCCGATGGAATTCTCTGAGAATCATTCGTTTCTCAAGCTGAGCGACTTTTTTCGACAGCCACTCCTCTGAGATCCCGATCTGTTGAGCCATCTCATTAGCTGGCATATTAGGATGGTCAATAAGTGCCCAGATGATCTTCATCTCTGTATCATCCAAGGGATTCCCAAATCTACGGATTCTCAGTGTGAAGTACTGAATGTAATTATCAAATGACACGGATATCTGATTCTTAGCTCGATGGGTGAGTTCTTGTACAAGTGTATCAAGTCCACTAGATCCTGCTACTGAGTATAACCATTTGTATGCAGCGCATGGGTGGTAGAAAATTATTTTTGAGATTTTTTTACTAGGAGTATGTTTTGTCCAGATCGTTTCCCATTGCTCTCGCAAGTGATCGTCATCGATGGATTGCCGCGCGTACTCGAATGACAGATCATCTCTGCATTCTTTGCAGAGTAGGTCGGTGGGCAGAGCACTCTGAAGACATAGCTTTGCGATGATATATGGTAACAAGTTTTCAAAATCAGGTAGCTCTCTATTCAGGATAATTGTCCGACCTTTGATAGCTCCTGGTTGAAGCGGTGTAAGAGTGATCTCCTTAGAAGTGAGAAGAATCTCTCTTGGGGATTGGGAAGGATTCAGATTGTATTTTGCTTTAATGTTGTCACGAATCGTTACCCATGTTTCTCGTACCTGTTGTTTTTGGTGTTCGCTTAGGCTTCGCATCAGTGTTTACCGACTCCAGACTTTGCCTTTTCGAAATGTCTTAAGATTTAAGACAATTCGACCAAGATTGGTTATCTCCACCTCTGTCTTCCTGCCATGATGACGACGTCTAATATATCCAGCGTCTTCCAATGACTTCAGATGTTTTGAGATAGAGCTTGCTTTGAGATCTGTTCTCTTTCCCAAAACTCGTTGTGAACCTATGCTTCCTCCATTCTCCTCAATCTTATTCAGGATAATTCTCTTTGACTCGCTGAGAAGCGTCACAGAAACGGGCTGAATCTCAATGATGTCTCCAATCTGGTTTTTACCGGGATACATGACAAAATAAACAGGTGAGTCAGTAAACAGAGCCGCGAGGTATGCAGCTGTGGTCATAACTCTCGTTCCACATGAAATATTATACTCGATACTATAATCCTCATGCTCTGACACGATTTCAAGAATTGCAGAGAGGACCTCATGATAGTCCCATGGCGGGACTTTTCGGGAGATTACTGGAACCATCTTACTTCCTAGACGTTCTTGTATTCCCTCTAGGTCTTCCTCATTTCCTTCTGTATAGACAATTGCTACCTTATCCGCTCCGCGTCGTGTAATGACATATTCAATCAATATGTTCTGGTATATTCCCAACGTGGCGACATGAAGACGTTTGTTCAAATCTACCACTTGTAATGGGTTGAGAAACCTAGTGATTAATTTTAGGTTTTGGAATAGTTTCCATTCCGGATTCAACTTTCCTTCTTTCATCCATGTTGCAGGGTACTGGTTTCTCAGTTTTCGATGCATGGTGTACATGATGACAATGTTATCATTCAGTACACCTCCAAAGGACCCAGACTGGCCTTACAATCACAAAGCAAGGCCTAAGAAGCTTCAGTAAATCTTGAGGCTCTTCAGTTTAAACGGGTGTGTCCCGAGGTCGTCGAGACCGCCCGTTCCTCTATTTTTTTCTTCTTGTGATCTGCCTATTAAAGTCCTATCTCTTTTCAGTATGAATGGTGCACTATTATTTTCTCCTAGTTCAAGTGTTGTACTCATCCTCGTATTCATTTTGAATCTGATGTCTAGAAAGTGTCCTAGAGTGCCCTCATGAGGCCTTTTGATAATCCCCCCTCATTATATACTACCCTTTGTGTATCATCTTTCCATACAAGGATTGGTGGCGCTCATGTGGTGCTGGAAATCTTTGGTAGGTTCATAGGTAGCGTGCTGTACTTGCCTATCAAGGGGATCTAGGAACCACTCAGGTCCAAGGTGAATCTCTTCTCACACGGGGTTCCTTCCGCAGGCTGGGTGGTTCCTAG
>JAEOUN010000130.1 GCA_016839245.1 Candidatus Thorarchaeota archaeon | reverse complement strand
CCAGTAATTACTCCAGATGATGACCTCTCATATGAAGAAGGATATTCTGGATACAACATAACTTGGAGCGTAGAGGAGAACAATCCTCTCTGGTATAACCTGACAAAGAATGGTCAATCTCTGATGAATGGTATTTGGAAAGGTGAAAATATCACTATAAATGTGGATCATCTCGCTGTTGGCAGTTATGCATATAATATGTCGTTCTGTGATTTCTTTGGAGCTGTGTCATATGCAGTAATCACTGTCACTGTCATGGAAGATGCACATCTACCAATTATAGCCAATATTAATGTGATTCAGACATTTTCCACACCAATAAAGAACAATCTGTCCATTCAGGCATATGTATGGGATATTAATAATATCTCAAGCATAGAAGTTGAATGGGGTGTCGGAGATCCATTGTCTGAGAATTTTGATTATGATAATATGACAATGACGCTAGCAAGTTTAGACGATTTCTATACAGCATCTCTTGGTGAATATGCCCACGGTCAAGTTGTCTGGTTTAGAATAATAGCTGTTGACAACTCATCTGTTTCAAACAAAGAAGTAACAGAATGGACAAGCATTACCGTAGAAAGCATGAGCTTTACAGGTGCACCTGCTGCACTCTATGCAGTTGTTTTGATATTGGGTGGCCTTGCTCTTCTCGTCTTTATTGTAATCTACTTTAGAACAAGAGTCAGATAAAACAAGTATTCCTCAGGAATCAGCTGATTTCCTGAAGAGTTCCTTTTCACTGATCAATTTCAGGCATTAACTCTGAGGATGCTGTAATCTATAATGATTATTCATTTTATACCGAGATGAATTGATTATAGATTGTATTTCCTTTGGTTCAAGTGGAGTTGCTTCTACGAACTTCGCTTGAATTGCTCCATTTAGTATCTTTTCTCCTGCTTCTGATCGTACTAAGACAGTTGTCCAATCTACTTCTGATCCGATATTTCCGCATGAAATATCTGCGTTTAGACCAGTTAAATCCTGACAATAAGAACAGGAGGTAGCTGATGCTGTGTCTAATTCTGCTACTGGCCATCTTCTCTCTTCATTTGGTAATGTGATTGTAAGTTCGCCATTGGCAATATCAAATTTCTTGATGTTCTCAATTTGAACACCTGCTTGTATGAAGAACTTTCGTAACTCATCATAATTGAAGGATTCCATGCAAAATAGAGAAATTTTGAAAACATGTGCTTCAGGGTCAAGTCTTAGCAATCCCGCTGGGTGAATCTCCATTCTATTTATTGCTTCAATGTTGCAGGCAGTACCAACGACAGCTATGTTTGAGATTCCTTCCTCCAATCCTTCCAAAAGCTTACCGATTACCTGTGCATGCGTATAGATCGTTCCACTGCATTCTTCGATCTTATTGGAATCTTTGATTAACTTTGCTTTTGGCAACCATGGTCTATCATCTGATTGACATGCAATTACTGCTCCTTCAATGTAATTAGTCTGAAGCATGTATACGAGGAGAGCTGTTACAGCACCACCATTTTGCCGTTGATGGTTGCCTAAAGATCTAACTTTCCAAGCACTTCTAACATCACCTATGAGGTCTTCATTCAAAACATATGTTCTGGGACACATTGCATAGCAGATTCCACATGATATACAATCTCCTACTAACTCTGGAGTATATCTTCCCTTTCTTCTATTTCCAGCTACTACGCCCACAGGACATCCAGCTATACAGGCACCACACTCTATACAAGCTCCTGTCTGTATTATTTCCTTTTCCAGTTTCTTGAATGAATACCTCTTTGTTTTTTCTTTAAGGACTCTCTGAACTTCTTCAACAACTAATTTATGATTTCTAGGCATCAGGAAGGCTCCCTTTGTGATTTAGAATTACTAATAGTACTCGTATTTAGTGATAAGGGAAATGTCAAAAATATATCTCTAAGTTTAAGAGGAATAATTTCTGGTAATCTATGATGGATTGATACTCATGAAGCTATCAGAGAAACAGATTAGCGAACTACTTACTGCCAGCGAGAAACAAGTTTGTGCTACTGATGCATGTTGTGTACAGCTTGTGGCCATTGCTAATCTTCCAAGTAGATTTGGTGATTTTCAAATCTGCGGTTTTGTTAGTCCCTGTGATGGAAAAGAACACACTGCAATCATAAAGGGTGACATCATTGGAAAACATGGTGTGGTTACACGAGTTCACTCTGAATGTTTAACTGGCGATGTAATGGGGAGCAAGCGGTGCGATTGTCGTGATCAGCTTTTGGAATCATTAAAGATTATTGAAAAAGAGGGTACTGGTGTTTTGCTTTATCTTCGACAAGAAGGTCGCAACATCGGCCTTACGGAAAAAATCAAGGCGTATTCTTTGCAGGATCATGGATATGATACGATTGATGCCAATATCCATCTGGGTTATAAACCAGATGAACGCGATTATGGAATCGCAGCAAACATCTTGAAGAATCTACAAGTCGAATCAATCAAACTACTTACAAATAATCCTGAGAAGATTCAACAATTGATTGCAGCAGGAATTCAGGTCGATGAACGATTGCCCCTCATTATAGAACCATCAGAATTCAATCGTGCCTATCTCGAAACCAAGGCAGCAAAATCAGGTCATCTCTTTGGTGAATTAGCTTCTACCAAAGAGATTGAGAAAATTCAAGAGATTGCTCAGCATTTGCCACATGAGGAGTAATAATTCCTCGCGTGATCCTTATTCTCTATTCTACTTATCCTTCTTTCAATACTCTATCAATATGCTCTCTCAGAGTGTCTTCCGAATTATCTGCTTTGACAAATACTGGTACGTTATCAAGTCCCATTGCAATATAGCTTGAGAGTAACCATGATCCCGGCGGGAACTCTAGCGTTTTATCTAAGATACTAAGATCTATCTGGAATGAACTACTGACTACAGTTCTATCATATGGTCTTGGGAGTGTTCCAACAAAGAATGTATGAAGTTGTTGCATGATATTTGTATTCAAGTATGCTATTCTCTGTGTGGCTATAGCTCCACCCAGTCCATATTTTCTACCTTGTCGTAATAGTCGCTCAATTGCTTGACTGCATTTCTTTGTCATGCCACTTGCATCGCTTGGAATAAATTCTTGTGCTTCATCAAAGACAAAAAGAATCTGTGGTTTGATTTCAAATCTTCGTTTTCTATATTTCAATGCAGAACCTGTTAATCCAATGACTAATTCTCTTAATGTATCTGGATCTGCAATTGACAAACAAATTAATCTGTCATTCCCTGAGAGCATTCTTTGTATGTCGTTTATTGTAACGCCACTAGGTTTGGCTTTCTTTGCTCGAGCAAGATTTCGTTTAAGATTTGCTCGAGTTGTTGCCCATGCAAAAAGTCCTGACTTTGAATGAACATTGAATGCCTCAACGACGCTTTTTGCTTTAGTAGCAAATGCATCAATGAATATATCATCTAAAACATCACTTGATTTCTTTCCTTCATTTTCAATCCAATCATTGACATAGTCTAAAATATCTCCTATGGCTTGGATGTAATGTGGCTTATCTGATTCTAATCCTGTACGAATATTCTGAATTTCTTCCAAAAGCCCTCCATACGTCGGGATTTGTGCAAGAGGTTGGTTATAATGTGTTACATTACCATTGTCAAATATTTCTTTCAAGACTCCGTTTGCGCTATCATCATCTTCAAAATCACGTGGTTTGACAATCGATCTAGCAAAAGCTTCAGGTGAGCTTGCTTCTTCTTCTAAAATTACTTTACTATGTATTTTAGAATCCGAAAAGACATCACTTAGGAGGAAGGGATATTCACAACTGATATCGAAAATTACAATTTTAGTATCATCTGTATGATACAAGATTCTTCTAAAAAGATTGGACAAAAGATTGCTCTTTCCACCACCAGTAAATGAGAAAACTCCAAAGTGGTATCGGACAAGCTTGTGAAGGTCTACATAGATTGGCACCTGTTCGTCGGACTCGAGGAACATTCGTAGAGTCCCAACTCGAGGATCTTTTCGTGGATTTTCGGAGGTCGTCTTTATTTTAACGCCAATAGATTCCTTTACTTTCGCATTGTAAATCTCATCTACAGTATCCATATTGATGACATATACCTCTTCACCAATGAGAGGGTATGAGAATCCTTTTCGGAATTCAGTTTCTCCTTTCGAAGTAAAAACAAGATCGTAGTTTATTGGCACTGCAGTCATATGAACCATCATTGTTGACTGATCATCAGTAGACCAATCTGTGACCGATTGTTCAATGATTTCCATCTGCATGGGATAGTAATGACTATCGCTAATCCCTCCAAGACCGTAGTGAAGCGGCCAGACTTTACTTATTACCATCACAGTATATCTTTCAATACCTTCTTTCTTAGATTTCTTTGATTGCCCTTTGAAATTTTTAACAGCAACGAGCATTCCTTCTTCAAGTTGAGCCATGAGTTCCCTGTTGTACCGTATCTTAATCCTGCAATCGTATCTTGCTGCGGAACCTGCCCACTCTGATGTATAGTTCGCGGCCACAGGAATAACCCTTGCTAATCTGCCCACAAAGGCCCCATCGAAATCGGTGAAATGCTTCTTATGTAGTTCTTCTTGACTGCTCAACGCTAGACCTCCTCTCTCTAAAGCTACTCAAATAAAACAAAAATTCTCGTAGATCTGGTCTGTTCATTAACCAGCTTCCAGTGCTTTCAATCATCCCTTTGACTTGTGTATAGTGATATTTGGCAACCTTATCTGCAATGTATAGAGGCTTTAGGTGGCCAAAGAGTTCGGGAATACTCATACTGGTCATCGCTTTGAATAGTGGGATGATAAATGACTGTATTGGATTATCACATCCCTCGTAGAGAATTACTTCCACTGGCTCCGGATAATCCGGTCGGTTTTCATAATCGTGCTTAAGGACGAGAATGTTATCTCTTTTTGTATCAAATTCTGGATAGACAAGTCTATCATATAACAAGACATTACTTCTTAGTTTGGGTTCTGATTCTGCCTGGCAGAGCTGAAAATATGATTTTAGAAATGTCTTCTCAATCGAGATCTGATTTCTTCTTGCACCAGATACTAAACCCGGTTCTCTATCAAAATGAGGAACTATTGTTTTGAAGGCAGTATCATATTCTATCGTTGCCCATGGTACTTTCAGATGATTACGTTCATGAAGTGCTATCCACTGGAGAATCATTCTATCAGTATCTGGTGTGTCTTCTTGCTTCTCTGTGAAACCACCTCTGAATCTATCAACATAGTTCAAGACAGGAAGCACTTGGCGTTTCAAATCCCTTGCAGAGGTATCCTTTGCCACTCCAAGTAGGAGTATGTTATTCTTCCAACATTCATTCACCGCAAGGTAAAGAGATGCCAGGCTAAGAAATGAAAGGTCATTCGTCGTAATCCAACGGCCATCAATTTTGAATCGATCTTCATATCCCACATCAGGATCTGTTGAGAACATTCGACCACATACTTCATCGACTAGACTCTTGATTCTGATGTTCAAGTCTCTATACTGCGGTTTGAGAACAAAATGGTCTTTATCACGAATGATAACTCCTTCAGCTTCACCAGTTCCCTTCATGCCATTTTTGAGTTCTTTATCAAGCCGTGCCTCTTGAAATTCGTTCTCCAATTTTAGCTGGTCTATAAGTTCTTGTCTTGTTAGACTATTTCCCTCTGCATGCATCAATTCAGCGATGATTCTTGGTAACAGGAACTCGCCTCGAGCTGCTGGAGTTCCTAATTTTAAATTGCCAAAGAGCTTCCTGGTGTAGATCCACTCTGTCTTCGTAAATGGTCTGCCCTTCATTTTATGACCGATGAGACCACATTCATGATCAAGATCCAAACGGAAATCCGAGGTTTCTGCGTAGAAAGATGCAACCTCGGAAGAGAATATCCTATCAAGTAGCAGTATATCAACAGGTTTCTCACACGATGTTAGTCGATAAGTTAGATAAAACTCTGACAGACCCATCATATAGTCTGCAAAAGATGAATTATCAATCACCCACGAATCAGTATGGCTTATTGATTGTTCGATATCTCCTTCCTTGGATCTTATTAGTAGTGTCTGGTCAATATGAGGAACTTCACTGATATAGACAGGAAGAACACTTGAAACTCCGATACCATGTTCAAGATACTTCTCGTCATATTCTATCGTTGCCTCTCCAGTATCATCTATCTCGATTGTGCCAAATGCTGAATATGCACCTGCGAAGAATATGAGGAGATCAAACACATCTTGCTTCAGAACGGTTCCATCAATACCCACAAATTTGAGTTTTCGTTTTCCAAAGAACTCATCAACGAACTTGGGATTAAAAAGCCCGGCTTCATAGGAATTGAGTAATTTTGAGAAGAATTCGTTATACGTTCCTTTTAAGCTCTCAAATTTTCCCTTATAGTCACGAACCTGCTTTTGAGCTCCTCCTAAAAGTAGATCGCCTGTTTGTTTCAGGCGTCGACCTATGAAAGAAGAGTCATCATCCATGTTATCCCCACTACTCCATATGAAACAGGAATGTAAACAGAGATAAGAACATTCCTCGGATTTTTTGAGTGTTGTTATTTTTCAAGTTTTTTCTAGTGAAAGTGGCGAAATTTCTTTATCTGTTATTCCTGTTGTATCACGTTTTAGGTCAATTGAGGAGAGAGCTATTGCCATTATGATAGTAAATAGAAGACATTCAATTCCAGCAAAGAAATAGACAACTCTCAAACTAGCACTTAACTCCCAAACATATGCTCCAAATGAATAGGCAAAAAGACCTATCATACTCAGCACATAACGATAGGTTCCCAGAGCTCTTCCCTTTTTTTCTACTGTGACACTTCCAGCAACAATGGAATTCTCAGATCCTATCCATAATGCTACTGGTAACGACCATAGTGCATTTAAGACTATGAGAAAGGTAAGTCCCTTTACCATTGAAAACGCCAATACAATGATTGCATTACCTAGAAGAGCAAGTGTCTGTGCTACCTTGACATTCTTATCTGCAAGTGTTCCTGCTGAATAGAGAATTATCGCGCTTGTTATCGAATAGAAACTCCATGCATATCCATACCATGCAGGACTGATCTCCCACTCACCAACGGCAAGGTTTCCTAGATATGCCACTGCTGATCTAAAGAAGAAGATGAATCCAGAAATACCGAGAACAAATTTCCAGAAGTTATTTCCTAATCCATGAATAGTAATTATTGGTCCTCGTTTTGCTTTTGATATCACCTCTTTTGTAAGAGACTCTCTCACAAAGATAAAGGCTGCAAATAAAGCTATTATTGAACCAATCGCAGCAATTAGATGAAGGTGACTTGCAGAATAACCAGAATCCAGCATTAGACCTCCAAGAATTGGGCTGAGTCCATCCGCTACAAATGCAGGAAGGAGAACCATAGTGAAGGTACGTGCACTATTTGTTCCACCATCTGCTACTATCTCATCTGCAGGTATAGCGGCTACGATGACGAGGATTGATGCCCATCCAAATTGGTTGAGCGCATATTCTAATGCAATGAAAGGCCAGGTTGGATTTAACCACATCCCTATCAAACCCATTGTCATAGGGATAAATGAGATGACCATTGTATTCTTTCTGCCAATAAAATCTGAGATAATTCCTGAAACCATGTATCCTACAATCATAGCAAATGTGCCAATTGACAAAGCCAAGCCAATCTGCCATTTTGCGAGCAGTACATTAAATTCAAGATAGATACTGAACTCCCAAGTCCACAAGCTCATTGAAAACTGTGCAATGCCAGTAACTAATGCTAGTCGCCAGAGATTCATGTTCAATCCCAGAACCTTCCGAGACCTACTTCCTATCACTACTGGAAGGGTCTCTAGGGACTGAGAAGCATCACTATCTGACGGCATCATAAAAAGCTCCTATCAATTGTGTTTGCTTAATTCTCTTTAAGATGCTGTCTGTCTGCGCTTGGTTTATTGTATCACACAACCTTAAAGTGTACGAGGTTTGAGTCTGACATGAGAAAAAATAACGAGGTCCCACAATCGTGATAACACTGGAAGACGCTGATCTCCGATTAAATAGAGCGGTGACTTTCGAATGGCTCTATACGAATGGTCTAGGAGGATATACGTCTTCTACCATAGTCGGTTTAAATGTCAGAGGTTATCATGGGCTACTTGTTTCTTCATTGAATCCCCCTGTCGATCGGTGGCTGACTCTCTCAAGACTTGATGAAGTTATAATCAATAAAGATGGAGAGTGTAACCTGAGTACTGAACAGACCAATGAAGGCGTTACACACCGTGGATATCGTTATTTGAAACGATTCGAGCTAAATCCGCTTCCACAGATGGTTTATGCAACTGGGTGTGTAGAGCTTGAAAAGACGGTATTCATGGCATACCGCAGGAATCTCACTGTTGTAAATTACGAAGTAAAGAACTCAGAAGAAACTGTCTTTACAGTCACTCCTCTCCAGACATGTAGAGATATCCATGCACGACCACCTCATCTTGATTTCACTCCTGGATTTGAGGTAATTGATGAGCATTCTTACCTATCATATGACGACCGCTCAAATAGTCCTTGGATGTATGCATACACTCCTGATGCTGAATTCATGTCAAGTGAATATAGAGTAACAGATCCACAAGTTTACAGACGGGATAAAGCGATGGGCTTACCTTGTGAAGAGGAAATGATTATTCCTGGTGTATTTCACACAGTTTTGGAACCTGGAGAACATTTTCTCTCTTTCTTATTTGCCGTAGGTCCATCAAGTAAGGAACTCATGGAAAGTCTTGGGACATTAACGAAAGCACAGAGAAAGGATTTTGCAAGACTTCGATTTGAGGAACTCAGAAGAAGAAAAATTCTCAATGATAGAGCTTATGCAATGTCCTCCAAAGAACGAGACGAAGACATAGAATGGCTTGTTCTTGATGCTGATACCTTCATCGTTGATAGAGTTTCTACAAAAATGAGATCAATAATTGCCGGGTATCATGAGCTGGCTGATATCGGACTCGATGCCATGATTGCACTTTCTGGATTGACAATGTCTATTGGACGTTTTCAAGATGCTAGAGCAGTTCTTACCAACTATGCACGATACTCACGATATGGATTGATTCCCAATGATTTTCCAGATAGAGGTATTCAACCTGAATATGATTCAGTTGATGCTTCTCTTTGGTTCATAATGGCTGTATATAGATACATACAGGCAACAAACGATGTTGAGTTTCTAAGGGGGATTATCTGGGAAACAATGGAATCTATCATTACAGCGTACAGGATTGGAACTAAATACAATATCCACGAAGACCATGATGGGATGCTCATATCCGGAATAGAAGGAGTCGATGTTTCCTGGATGAATGAGCGTATTGATGATTGGTGTCCGACTCCCAGAATTGGTAAGTGTGTTGAAACCAATGCCTTGTGGTTTAATGCATTAATGGCTATGGGCGAGATGTGCAATATAATGGGTCGAGACCCCTATGAGTTTCAAGCGGTAGCTTCTTGGATACGTGAAGCGTTTGAGCAGACCTTTTGGAATCCTGAACTAGGGTATCTTTATGATGTTGTGACTGATGACGAAAAGGATAGCTCCATCCGCCCAAATCAAATCTTTGCCTTAAGCTTGCCTTTTCCTCTGCTAGATCCTCTAAAAGCAAACTCCGTCCTTAAAATTGTAACAAAGGAGCTCCTTACGCCTTTTGGGCTCAGAACACTATCTCCAAGTGATTCACGTTATGCACGAGCTTATACAGGCGGACCAAGAAGTCGAGCCGCAGCAACTCATCAGGGATCGGTTCATCCTTGGCTAATAGGTCCATACATCAGCGCTTGGTTAGCAGTCAATGGCAACACTCCGGAGAATAAACTAAAAGCTGAGAAGAAATTCTTTAGGCCAGTACTCAGTACGGTCCGAAGAGGCTGCTTGGGAACTGTTTCAGACATGTTTGATGGTTCAAAGCCACACCGTGATAGAGGAATGGTTTCAAGAGCAAGAAGTGTTGCTGAACTTCTTAGAGTATATTTTGATGAATTATAACTTGATGAATCATATAGATGATTCATTCACAAATATACTATATATGAAAACTGATAGTAATAATGCAGGTTGTCGGTTTTTCCATCAGAGGTTACCAGGAAGGTGCCTTTAATGAAAATACCAAGTATTCAGGAACCAGCATTCACTGTGGAAAACTTCTATGTTAGATATATGCAGCACGCTAGGTTCTTGATGAGGTGGAAAAAATGAGGAAAACTATTACAATTATTTTAATTTCATTGCTGTGCATCAGTATTGCAGGGTCAATCTATCCTGCTGTTGCTCAAAGGACTTCCGATCCTATTCTACGTGTTGCATGGGAAGTTGCTAATGAGACTGTTCAAGTCGAACATTCCGAACAGCAATCTCATTGGGTTTTTGGTCCTCAGCCAACAGTGACGATAGAGTATGCTAATGGAACTGACATTGCTGATAACAGCTATAGAATTGAAGTGGGCTACAACCTACTTGTGAATATTACAATACCAAAAGATTTCCTTGGAGTTGATAATGAATTGGATTCGGTTCAATTCTGGGGTACCAGTGATATTGATCGTTCTCCATCTTTTGCCTTGGAATATAATGCCACAGCAGATCGATGGAATAGCGTGGCCTATGTCTATGTTGCTGGTGTCGAAGACCCAAGAACTTCTAACTTCATTCATCTGAATTCATCAGTATCTTCATTCATAGAAGAAACAGATTACTATGAAGTCATATTCGCCATCACCTATGAAACTCCGATTGCTCCACGAGTACTTAGTACTGGGATGCAGGTGATTGATATCAAGGGCCGCCCAGTAATGCCATCGTGGTTAGCTGAGAATCTTCGCGGAGAATATGGCAGTCCACCAATTGGTTTTGGTATTGGTGTGAATCCATTCGATTTTTCATTACCAAACTACTACTATGCTGATATTGTTGATGAATTTGGAAATATCATACATTATGTCGATGTCAATGACACGTTTATTGTACGGATGAAATCTTCAGTTCAGATTGGTCGGACATTGATACCTTTCACACAGTTAACCCAAGACTCGTCTTATCTGATAACTGAAAACTGGACTTATCCAGTAGGATTAGAAATCACAGAGTCAGTTTTATTCAATAAGGATGTGACATGGGTCCAGAGAGAAATCGATCTCTATCCATTTATGTTCTTGAATGTTAATTCAACAGATGTATCAGTTCTCGCAGGATATCTTGATCTTTCATGGGAATGGTTAGATCTTGGTGGAGGTGTTGGAATGTGGTTCCCATATCTCTCCGTTATCGAGAATTCAACGATTGAACTCTCTCGATACTATGTTATTGACCCGGTCAATACTGGTGTATTTGATGATCGTCATAGAGTCCAATGGGCTGGATACTTTACAAATGAAACCGATTTAGATCCTGGATTTGGATTTGGCGGAATAATAGAGCCAGAGATGGGATTGGTTACGGTTCTCGATGTTGATGGTCAACCAATCACAGCAAGACCTGAGATAAAAACACGCGCAACAATGAAACTCTCTTTCCGTGATGCTTTCATTGAAGCCTTTGTCTATGATATGAGTGGAACAATTGCCAATGTTGCGCAACGAGAAGAACTACTTAATCTTACACTCTTAATTCATAGAGATGTAAATGAGATAAATGGATCAATAATTTATGAACTTGATACTGGTGCTGCTTTTAACTTCACACAGGAATTAGTGGACTTTACAGTTACTGTCAAAGGATCAACTATGGATGGAAATGAAACGCATTACTGGAGAAGTGATATCACTCATACGATGATATTGAACTTCAATACAAGTTCATCATATACTGTTTCTGAAAATATAACATACTATTACCTTAGAGGTGGCACATATGTGGGGAATACTACTACCACATCTACAGATTGGGAAGTAATAGATTTCAGTTTACAATTAAATGATGACCTATCTATCCTTAAGGTAACATTCCAATTTTTACCCACTGCCTCATCTATGGTTTTTGAGAAAGCTACAATTATGGCTGGTATTCTTCAGAATGTCCGATTTCGACTTAATGAATCAATTCCATGGGGATACCCAGATTTTCTCAATGGAACAGGGTATACTCCAGAAGAATACAGTGAACTAGTAGCCTCTTGGACAGATCAGTACAACCAGATTGATCTCTCAAGTAGCGCATTGTGGAGTCCACGAAATCTACGCCTTGGTGACGCATCTTCATACACACCTCCTATTTGGGTCGTAACGAGTAATGGTGCTATTGATTTAGATGGGAATATCTTCACAACTGACGATCAGTACTATATCCTTAGAACTGGATTTTGGGATGACTATGGTAATGTCACAGTAGATGGCATGTGGGTCGGTGTTGGATTTGATCCATCTCCTGGCACTGCAGGTGATGAATTCTGGTCGAAGAATTGGATGGGCGTTGTGGAGCAGGAGATTTGGTTCAGCGCGAATGAAACCTTCTATTGGTATCATACTGATGGCAGTCTTGTCAGTTCAAGCGAGATGGTTGAAATTCAAAACTCGCTTTGGGCTGATTTTGATAATGATATTGGTCTTCCAGGATACGAGTACGTTTCTTGGCTTTCTAAGAACCGAACATTAGATGTGAGTACAATTCCTGGTATCGAACAGGGTCATTGGACAACGAGTTGGTTTGCATGGGGAACTACTCAGAATTTCTGGGTAAGTATTGCGGATAACCAAGCCACTCTTGCTCATTTCCAAGCTGAATATGCAGGTCTCCTGATTTTCAATGATGGTATTGGTCCTTCCTTGAATGCACCTGACTTCTCAGTTGTCAGAGGGCAAGTTGTCACAGAAGAAGTAACTCATCTTGTCCTTATAGATGACATAGAAAGTGTCACACTTCGAAGACCATTTGGAGCTACAAACTCATCTGGCAATGTTGTCGTGAGCCCCGATACTGAAGTGAGCTTTGGTATAACAATCTCTAATGTGGACATCACCATATATCCACTTCATATTGAACACTCTTCTGCATTGAGAGGAGCATGGGACTTTAGACAATCCTACGAAGGCGCTATGGGTCTAAACTCCACGAACTTCGATTACTGGATAACTGATGCAACCATCGCTGAAATGGCCTTTGATATCTCATTCAATGTTGATATGGTTCAATATGATCCCGAGGATCCACAGACATGGAATCATGCAGTATCATTCAAAGTCGATCAAGTCATTGGTGATTGGACACTACATGATTTCGATAACAGTGTATTGGATGGTCGCAGTCTTGCGGTAAACTTCTTTGGAGTCTTAGCAACTGGAACTGCTACACGATATTATGCTGATAGTCGACCAGTTACTGATAGTAATTCAGCAAGTATTGATGCATCATACTATAGATTTGGTGATGAAGATACTCTGTATGCTGAAGTATCAATGGGCAATTTGCCATATATATGGGGTGGCGATGGCTATACAGGAACTTACTACTCTGGTTCGTCCACTGCACCAATTGGTGCCTTTAGCATCATGTACGAATCTGCATCAGGTAACTCTGTAACAAATTGGCAAGTGGCTGCATCTATGCTCTTTATGACTGCCGGGTATGCAAACTGGAGTGGGCATGATATCATCTGTGATCCAGTCTTCGTGGCATATACCAGTTCGCTACACACAGGTAGTAGCACTACCACAACAACAATACCAACCTACCCAGAAGATGGAAGAAATCCATTTATTCTGTACCTGCTTGTTGGTGGAGTTGTGACTCTTGTAGTCATTGTCTGCGTGATGTATCGTAGACGCTAGTAATCTGAATTCATGATTGAGGCCAGACTTTGGAGTCTGACCTCTCACACTCTTTTTAATCGTTTAGACCTTCAGGTAAGAGATCAGCAATAGTTGATGGATCAGTAAGGTAGCTATTGTCAGGAGGCATAACTAATGTCCATCCTTTCTTTGTATGTTCATAGGATGCGCATGATGCAAAACCAGTTGCCAACAGGTCATGAAGGCTCGATGGGGTTCCTACGACTTGTGAGTGAAATATATTTGCCAAGAGAGGATGAGTAACAATAGCAACGCTATCTCCTTGGTGACGAAGACCAATTTCATTCATGCAGTTTCTAATTCTTGAACGAGCTTCTGCCATTGATTCGCCATTCTTAGGTGTATAATCCTCATCATCCCATAGAAGAGGAAGAGTTGACTTCAAGTATTCATCATCATTCCAAGAGGATCCAAGCTTAAGTTCAACAAGACAATCTTTCTTATCGACATTACAATAGAATTCTTTCTTCAGAATATCCGATGTTTCAAGAGCTTCTTTTGCTGATGAACTGTATATCTTGCTCACACCTGCGACTAAACGAGAATATGCCAATTCTTGAACCTGGTTCTTTCCTCTCTCCGATAGTTTCCCCTGATTTTCTAAGTCTATCTCTCCAATCACAATTATGTAGACCATTGTTCTAGGTTCTAGTCTTGCTCGGTCCTCGTGTTCTTGAACATACTCAAACATCTGCCTGACCGCCTAGTATTTCTATTATTTCAATCTAATATATTAAATTGTCATACGCTAATGATTTTGGAATTTTCTAAGAACTTCGTATGAACCATATCCTCCTTCGTTATTATCCAACTGGAATGTTCCAAAGGATTGAATTAAAAATGATAAATCTCCATTATCGCCCTTAAATGGGACTGGAATGATTTTTCCTGGCTGTGCTTTAAGTATGTGTTTTTGTCCTTCCTGATCGATAATTTCGAGCTCAGTTGAAATTGGATAAATTCCATTCTCTCTATATGTGTGTTCGTTAAGTCTAATAGTTTCAATAGGGATATTTTTCCCATTCTTGTATATGAATCCCCCAGAACTAATACGGCCATCATCAAGGATAACTGCTGCTGGATTAATCGCTAAGTTCTCATTAAACCAAACAACAAAATAGAGCCAATTTCCAATACCTGTCCAATCTCTGATGCCATGGGTATGGTCTCTTTGTCCGATACAGTGATCTATTTCATAATTACTCTCTCCGATTTGTATAGTCCCAGTCACACTGCCTATCTGCTCCCAGTGCACATCTCCTGTCTTCTTACCAATCTCAAGCGATTCTCTTGTCATATGTTCGCTGTATTCATAGGTCTGATGAATAGCAGTATATCGAAGATTTATTTTAGCTCCGACCAAATCAGTAATGACTTCAGGCGTTTCTTGCACCTTAGCAAAATTTTCTGGATTATCAAAAATTAACATCGGACCTTCAAAAGTATATGTCCATTTTCCATCATCAAAGCAGGTTTGTTGAACACCTTCAACTTTCAACATATTTGGATAATTACTACCATTATCATTGGCATGATATGCTCCAATTGAGCCATCCGGTAGAAATAGAAAAAAGAAGGTCATACCTTCCTTCTTGTTTGGTTTGAATCCTATCCGATTCATTCCGCCAATTTTGTTTTTCTTATCATAGAAAATGAAATAGTAGCTCTCATTCCATTCTTTCTGTTCAGGTGATGCTCTGTGTATTAATGGTTCCATCAAGTTAGCTCCTAATCGTGAAGGATGACAATTCCTTCATTACCATCTATTGTAACCTTTTGTCCTGTTCTAAAGATTTGACATGCGTTTCTAACATTTGTCACAGCTGGAATTCCAAATTCACGTGAAACAACTGCACCATGAGAGAGGATTCCTCCTGTTTCTGTGATTAATCCTCCAATCTTTGAAAAGACAGGAGTCCACCCTGGATCAGTCCGTGGTACGACGAGTATTTCTCCAGCTTTAACATTGGGTACTTCATCAACTCCTCCCAATACTCGTATATGCCCTGTTAGAATTCCTTGACTTGCTGGGATGCCCTTAAATCCTTCCGTAGTATCTGGTAATGGATCATCGAATTCTCTCTCTCCTTGAAGGAATTTAGGAGGAGTAGTATTTTCATATTTCTGGAACTCTTCAAATCTATCATTGACAAGTGTCTTAATACTCTCTTTACTCAGCTCCAATTGATTCTTCAAGATCTTCCTGATTTCATTACGATACAAGAAGAATATGTGTGATGGTTCATCGAAGTATCCCTGTTCCACAAATCGTTTACCAATCTCAAGGTAAGCGTTACGCTCCCGAGTAATCCAGTGGTCAAGATTAAACCGTTGATTCTCACGAAAACCAGTATACGTTCTCGCCATTCCAAGTATCGTTTCAAATAGCATCCATTTTATTGGTCCATATCTTTGTTTGCGAATTATTTTTTCAACGAATTTTTCGGCCTTGACTCGCTTCTTTGCAAGATTATTTTCTGTTGCCTTTATTTCTCTCGAATGATCCATTACAAGTGCTTTTATTACATCCAATACGAGTTCAGGATCATCGCGCCAACGTGAATAATAGGGTTCTCGTGTAAATCCACGGTCTCCGAAATCATCAATGAAATCTGCAAAGATATTTCGAAACTCTATTGACAATTTCGAATCATTTGATTTTAGATCTCTATGAATCTCTTTTGTAGAAGTTGCTGAGATATAATTGGAGAGAGTATCATCCTTTCTGATAAGTGATGCAATCTCTTCGATTCTTCTATTTGTTTCAATTGTTTTATGTTCAATACCTGATACCATTATAGGGTACAGGACTATTGCTGCTTTTTCTCCTAACCATCTCTTTAGCAAATAGTTAGTTATGAGATTCATTCCTAAGGTATGAACTGGGAGGCCATAACGTACCAGACGGAAATGTTTCATCATCACTATATCCAAGTCGTCAGAGATTTTCATCAATTCCGTAGATGTTCCATTGCTTTGAAGTTTCTTAAAGGCTGCATCAAAAGTTTCACACGCAGGAATGAAGGTGTCCTTAGTCCATCTCTCATAGACATCATTAGTCTTCGTCATGCTTCCATCTGCATCTAAGAGCATCACCCTAATTTCTGCCATAATTCGATTTCCTATTGCAAAGGGTAGTTTTCTCATTGTTTCCTTTCCATAGAATCCAAATCCCTCTGGAAAATAATTCATCACGTCATCAGATCTTATGAAAGGTGGCATCTCATTGATGACTTTGGTCTTCAAAACATCCAAATTAAAATAGACATGCCCTTTATAGAGTTTAAGCAGTTCTTCTGGCATGTTCTTATAGCCCATAATCGCATTTGCTTCAATGTTCACAACGTATGTAATCTGATCCCCAAGTAAGCTAAAAAACAAAGGAGTAACTGGGTCATTCCAATAATCATCGGAATATCCTCTTGTCCAGAATATCTTACTATTTACTTCTTTGATTTGTTTCCTATCTACTGTAATTGGTCGCGATTGTAGGAGAAAGATTTGCCCTTGTCTATCTATAGCCCATTCGATGTCTTGTGCTGTTCCGAATAAATTCTCCACCGATTTTCCAATCTCAGCTAATTTTACTATTTCATCGTCATCAAGGGATGACTGCTGACTCTCTTGAGATGTTGATTTTGATTGAACAACTCCAATGCTATTACTGCTGCCTTCGATGATTGTATCCTTTGTCCCAATCTCTCGGCTAATCAAACTAAAAGAATCTGGGTCATTTGAATTATGTTCCACCACAAATCGGTCCGGGATTGCATATCCTGATACAACAGACTCTCCGAGTCCAAAGTTTGACTCTATCATCATCTCCGTTTTTCTAGTAGAAAGCGGATTATTAGTAAACATGACTCCAGCGCATCTTGCATCGACCATCGATTGAACAACAACTGCGACCTTGATTTTTTCATGATCAATGTTATTCTCTTGTCTATATGCAATTGCTCTTGCCGTCCAGAGAGATCCAAAACAATTCTTGATGTGATCAATGACATTTCCAATGCTTTTGATATTTAGTGATGTATCATATTGTCCTGCAAATGAAGCATCAGGGAGATCTTCTGCAGTGGCTGAAGACCGTATCGCTACAGGACCATTTCCTAACTTGGAATATGCTATTTTTATTTCTTCAACTAGTTTTTCAGATAAGGAAGCGGTATGTACTTTATCCCTTAAGGATTCAGAAGCTCTCTTAATCTCAGTTGTATCACCATAGTTTATTCCCACAAGATACTGTGATGCAATATTACCCAATTCATTTTCTCTCATGAAATCTGAATATGCAGAAGTTGCCACAACGAATCCATCGGGAACATTAAATCCTGCATCTATCAATTTTGTGAGGTTTGAAGCTTTTCCCCCCGTTAAAGACGATATACAGGATTCTTTCTCACTGAGGTCTATGATGAATTTATGATTAGCCAATATTCAGACATCCATTACTCTAGTAAAGTTGTTTCATCGCTCGTAACAAACCATGCTAAAGGCATTTCGGCTTTGTTAATAGTTTAATTCGACATTATCAAAGTTATAAAAGATATTTTACGTATCATCTGTAAAATTCTTTAAGCCTTAGGATTACCATTGAATTGAGGTCTAATAGTATGAGATTAACACCTGAAAAAATGCAAAAACTAGATGGACGGACCTGTTTTATCTGTGGCAAATATCTATTGAATTATTCTGAAGATGATATGGCTTACCTAGAGGTTCATACAGGTAGTCCTGTCAAAGCAAAACCAAACAAGTATTTCCTCTTTTCATGTCCTGAGTGTAATAAAATTGCCCACTTGAGATGCTGGTATGATGTTGGAGAGAAGAAAATAAAAAAGGGCTGGTTCAAAAAGAGCGAATATCAGCTGATCTGTCCAAGCTGTAAATCAGTCTTATCACCAACAAGAATCCAAAAGACAGAGTGGAAACATGGCTATCATATTCTCGGTCATCCTGAAGATGATCTTTTAGAACTCCAGGTACAAGATGTTGTCTCATATAAAGCTGGATCAATGTTTGGAAAGATTGGTAAAGCAATTGATAGTTTCTTTCAAGCAGTTGGACTTGGCTCTCTTTCCGATCCTGAACGCAGTTCTATTGCACGAGCCGCACAACAAGTAGGAAAGACTATCCAAGATGTTGCTGAGAAAGTCTTCAAAATAAAAATCACACCCGAGCAACGATCAGAGCTCAAAGAATTACGCTGCCAAAACTGTGGTGCTCCTCTTCCGCTTCCGGGAGAATTTGATGATGCTGTTGTATGCGCTCATTGTGGTACTGCACATCTGCTTAAAAGCAATTAAGCTCACCTGAGATTCATTAATATGCACGATGCAAACAAGATAAACAGACTAGCCAGTTGGAGGACTAGAACCGAATGCCAGTATATCTTGAGTTTAATCAGTCAACGTCTCAATTTTCAGAGACTACACGTACCTCTTCAGATGATAGTATACTACTTGCTATTGATGAGAGTCAAAAGAAATTGATCATGACTGTTCCTTCTGGGATGAGTATGATTGCTAAACGTGCAGCTGAAAGGCAAGCACGTGGCATAACAAAATCTGGATTTCTATGCAATGACGGTGGTCGTTATGGGCGTGATCACGAACTTGAAGTTCTAGGTGAAGGTGGTCAACTGCCGGATCGACTTCGTGAAAGCCCTCGTGAAGTATACTAATCCTTTTTAGCATTCGAAGAGCCCCTCCACCGGGCTCCTTTTCTATTTTTGATTTTCTTTCTTTCATAATTCTTAGTCGAATTCTCTCTAACAGTAATATTTATTAATTAACTATAGTGAAAATGTATAGGGA
Organism: Candidatus Thorarchaeota archaeon; assembly: GCA_016839245.1. Next base: position 2,857 of record JAEOUN010000130.1, on the reverse strand, counting down.
TGATAATGATTCAATGTTGCAATATGAAATATAGTGAAATAAGAAATAAAGAAGTCATTGATACTAATGGTGAAAAAGTTGGAAATGTCATTGATGTGATTTTTGACATATCTAATAACAATATTGAATTGAAGTATTTTGTGTTGGGAGGCGGTATCATTGAAGAGCTATTGGAATCAATTGGTGCAAGACCTGACATTGATCCAGTTTGTTCTGTCGATAATATTGAGAGCATATCTGACAAGGTCTATCTCAACACCAAGAAGTCAACACTACTCAAGACAATTGATAAAGATGTCATAACTGCGACTGACATTAAGTTTTCAGAACTTGGTAAAATTAAGATTAATGACTCTGATGGTTTCAAGATTGGGAATATCATCGATCTCTGGTTCGATACTAATAGCACCATGTGGTTCTTGATTGGAGGTGGATTCTTCGAAGAATTACTAGAGAAGATACGAGCTCAACCTGACTGCGATTTGATTGTTCCAGCTGAGCTTATCAGTGAAATAAACAAGGATTCAATAAAATTCGGTCAAACAAAATACCAGTTAGAATCAACATGTGTAACTGAATACGAACGAGAGAAGAATCGACTCGCACATGAAAAAGACAAAGAGAAACAAATGGCTCGAATTCGCTTTGGTGCTCCAAGTCCTGGAATGACACGTGCATAGTAATATTGATTATGAAGCTTATGTAGAGCTTCATGATCTCTCAATCAAGAAACTGCTATAGTTTCTGGTTCATTTATTTCCACTGTGTTAAGCGTTCTGATTTGGGTCTAAATGCCGCAGATAATGACTTATTACGTGCGCGTAGTAGCTCTATCCGTCCCTCTCTGTTCCTAGTGTAAATCAGTCTCATCTTGCCAACATATTTTGCCCACACTAATGCAAAACATTCTGCATATTGTTTCCTTGCTGCAATCACTGTAGGTACTGTGTGATAGTCAGTTCTCTCGAAAAAGAGCAATCTTGATTTTCGTACCATGAGATATCGTGGATTCTCAATAGGATCAAGTATCTCTTCAAGTGCTGTAAGAAAGACCGATTTTTCTCGTGATGTTCCACCTTCTAGATGGCAATAGACTTCTCCATATTCTCCTGATTTGGCTATTACTGCCAAATTCGAGTAATCAGTCTGAATTTCTCCAATATGACACAATGTTCTCAATAGTGCAATGCTAATGGACCTCATACTTGATGCAACTGGACCATGTCTGATAAATAACCAAAGAGCTTTGATAAAGAAGGGAGCTGATGCAAGAAGGAAAAACACTACTACAAAGATTGCTAGCCAGATGTATCCACTCCACAGAGAATAGACGATGGCTTTGATCCATGAATCTAATGAATTAAGGATAACAAGTGTAAAGATGAATGTAGCTTCCCAAAAGAGATAGGCTATTGTATTCCAAAATACGAACTGTCTTGGGAGAGCAATTTTCTTTGTTTGAATGTCCTCAACCAATCGAACACCCATCTCTCCTCTTTGAAGAGCCTCTTCCCAGCTTTCTTTCATTTCTTCCCTTTTTTCTGCATGAGAAAACATTCGTTTATTAAACGACTCAATCTGTGCTTTTTTGAATGGCGGTTTTTCTGGAATGAGACGATTAAGGCCATTCTCTATAACTGGTTCAAAATCAGAAACACCGACAAATGCTTTGAATCGTCTTGCCATTGTTTCATAATCTGAACCTCCATCATATGACTTGGGTTCAACACAGACCAAATGCCAAATATTGGCTGTCTTGTTCGGATTTCCAGATTCACTACGAATTGCCCTCCCTCTCATTTGGTTAGAGAGCATATAGGAACCAACAAAACTGGCAATAATAAGAGAGTTAATTGATGGTGCATCCCAACCCTCCCCCAATAATGACTTAGTTCCGACTAGGACATTTATCCCGCCTTCTGAGAACAAGTCTGTCATTGCTTTCACGAGCATATGCCTTTCATCAGATGATACTTCGATAGAAACGTAATTTGAATCATAATCTAACTCCTTGAATTGGATTGATGCCTTTTCGATGCCAATTCTTTTCGAACAGACTGTGAAGAGGTTTTTAGATTTACTTGGTATGATTACTAGACTTCCACATAGGACTCCAAGTTTGGTATTCAAATTTAATCTTCTAATCGTTTCAAAAATTGGGACTACCCCTATCTTGTTCAAAGGAGGCATATCTGAATTGTCTTTTGGCGTTGTTTCAATTCTAATATAATCAGTGAGGATTACCATTCGCAATTCATCTTGAAGTGATTCAACTTCGAGCTCTACTATTTCTTCTATGCGCTGTAATTTGGAAATACTTCTCTTCAACAACTTCTCTATTGATTTTACATTCTGTAGATGAACTCTTCTCATGTCCAATGCGCCAATGCGCTTAAGTTCATCATGAATTTCCAGTATGAAATCTGGATATTTTGGTCTTTTAATACCTGGAGGGTACAGGGTTCTAGTAAGCAATATCTCGAGCCAATCCATTGTGAACTTTGGCAGATTACTCTCTTTATCTGCAATGATGCGTATCGCTTCTTTAGATATTTTGAATCCAGCTTCTTTCAAGAAAACAAGCATACTCGAGTAATAGTCAGGTTCACTGAGTATATCCTCTACATGGCTTTCTGGTTCCAAAATCCAAGGGTCTGAAAGAATATGATTTGTAAACATGACATTGTTCTTAATCCAAGCGACAAAATGATCTACCTCAGAACGAAAGAGTTTGATCTCCTCACTTTCAGCCTCAGATGGCGTTGAAAAAACAATCAAATCTTGATGAGGACAAAGATTTCCTACCATCACCAATTCAGGAACTGCAATTTGTGCATCTACCGGTCCACAAAGTTCT
>JAEOUN010000129.1 GCA_016839245.1 Candidatus Thorarchaeota archaeon | reverse complement strand
CTTCTCCTCTTTATCTTGAAATCCATTGAAGCGGGATAGTAAATCTTCTGCTGAAAATAGAAAGCTGTTCGTTAGAGGAACCTCTTTTCCTTTAACTAGAAGCGATTTTAGTTGCTCGATTTCATCTATCCACAATTTATTGCCTGTATTCCAATGGCAAGTGAATCGTTTACTAGGGCCTGTTCGATCCCATATTTCAATCGAGAATGAATCTTTCTCGCGAAGAATATCTCCTTCAGTCTTGTTAGCTTTAGAAAGTTGGTCTAGAAGGTAGTGAGTCCTATTATACACACTCTGTAATGGTGCATTCATATGTGCAATAACGATGCCTGCACTAATAGTCGGTTGCTGGTCAATACCACCCATCTCTCTCATTTTCTTGGTATAGAGGCCACGTACATTTTGTGCCGCTGAGAGGATAGTTGTGCATGGCATTATTGCAAGAAGATCATCACCTCCTGCATATATAGTTGAACCCCCCGCTTGGTCTATTATTTCTACAGCATTCTTTGCAAACTCACTCATTGCCTTACTTATCTCTGACTTTTTCTCTGGATTATTGGATAATAACTCTCCAACGCTATCGCCATCCATTGCAAGCATTGCATAATAAGTGTCTGGACTACCATAACCAAATTCTTTTGAAACCTCCACTAGATTCCTCAGATTTTCAAGTGCGATTTTCTTCTCCTTATCTGGTTGAATGTCAACACGACCAATACTATAACTATCCTCAAAGAAATAATCCCCATCAATCTCTGGAATCTTTTTCTTCTCACTGCGTTGACTGTTCACTGTTTTCCATAAATCCGGAATACGTTGCTGAAGTAATTTCACTAGTGTATTCAGTGGTTGTTGAATGGATGGTTCGTCTGAATCAACTACTGATTGAAGCCAAGGTAAGGACGCAAAAGAAGTAGTTGATGGAAAAGGTGGATTCTTTATTCCCAAACGTTGCGATAACACTAATGGCGTCAATCTCTTTGTAAGACAGATTGCACAGAGTCGTTCAGATCCTGATTCCTGAATTTTGAAAGAAGAATTACTTAATGATAATTCAATCCAGAACTCCTTGTGTTTCTTTCTGTTTTGTTGCGGACCTAATGCAGTTCTCTCTCCACAAACGGTGCATTTGAATCCAGGCTGATCGTTATAACTAAAATCACGAATCATTTTTCGACGTGTGAGTGAATGATACTCTCCGCAACTCCAATATGCTTCCCAGAAAGACTCGCATTGCGATTTCCAGATTGAATTATCTTTGATATCCTCGATATTACTCTCTTTTTGTATAATATCAAGTGCTCCTTGCCATACTGATTTCCAAGTTTGATTCCACGATGAGATTGCTGCTTCAGCACACTTTTTTCCCTCGCTTGACTGGGTCAGTATTTCCATGAAATTTGGATATAGCCCTATTCTCGATTCCAATTCATCCAATGGTGAGTTATTCCTTAGTCTCTCAATTTCAATATCTGTTAGATATGGTCGTATTATCTGAGGTCCTTCTCTTAGTAAACCTGCTAAAGCGCTTCTTCCAAGATATGATAGTAAATATGAACCAGTCCAGAGGTCTCTTGTTGTTCGAGCCTGTCCTATAAATGACTGAACAGGTCCAAAAGTGATGAACACTCTAGATTCTTTCAAAGTTCAAGCCTCCAAGATGTTCGTTTTACCAGAAGATCAAAGAAGCGGCTCAGTTCTTTACGTTTCATTTGCAATATGGTTTCATCTCTATCTCGTTGAAATATAACAGATTCATCTTTAGCGACAACAGGACTATTAGTTTCAGCAATAAGTAGGAAATACTCAGAACCAATGCGGATTGTTGAACATAGGAGAGGTGATGAACCACGACTATGATGTTTTCCCTTGATTGATATTTTGTTTTTCCCGGCTTTCCCCTCAATTGGCAATCCGAAAGCGGCTTTTGCCTCATATGAAATATTTGCGCGATATTCACGAAGTTCTTGACCAAAATATGATAATGCTGTTTCCCAACTCTGAAAGCCTCTATTGGATTTCGGTGGTTTGCCAATTAATGCGAATCTGGTTCCAGAAGATAGGGTAAGATGCCTATCACAATGAGTTCTATCAGAGAACTTAAGGATAGTATTCATTGATTTCTGAAATACTGTCCACCATGCATTGGGAGTAGATTGTCTATTAATAACTTGTAATAATGCCGCATACTTTAGATCTGACTCAATCTCTTTAATTTGAAATGAACCAAAACCTCTACGGCTTCTAGATCCGATTCCTCCTATAGTTGAGAGTAAAAACCAAGCAGAGCAGAGTGCACGATGAATTTGTTTTGCATTCTTGCTTTCATCGAGATTACGAATTACATTTTCAATGCGGTAGGTTTGCCCTGCTGCAAGTGCATCCCGAATCCCTCCTTGCATCCCAAATGGGAAAGTCAAATAAGCAAGACCAAGATCTCTGGAGGTTGTACAAGCTTGAGCCTTAGATTCATCTGGTTTTTTCTTGATGTAACAGAGTCGCTCAGGATTGGGCCGCTTTGAAATATAGACTGAAATTGGTGACATACCGTTTTTATCAGCATCTCCAAAAAACATACCCTCTCGTGTATTGTGCATAGGATCTATAGTTCTATACCAATACCTTAGAAGCCCTTTAATGCTAGGTG
>JAEOUN010000030.1 GCA_016839245.1 Candidatus Thorarchaeota archaeon | reverse complement strand
TTCTTATGTATTCAAAGAGGGTATCTTCAGAGTCATTGAGAGCATGTAACATGTTCTTCATATGCTGATGAACTAAACCCTTACGTATTTGTCCTGTTTCTCGTAGCATCAATGCTTCCAACGATACTTGAATAGCCTTACCTATGGTTTCGCTATCATCCATTAATTCATGACTAATTCTTGTGGCTGCAGACAACTTGGTCTTTGGTAAAGCCTTCTTACTACCAAGAGCTAGATGGATTTCATCAATTGGAAACTTGGGTTCGAGAGATTTTCCAGCAGTTTCTTCACCTATGAGCTTCTTGTATCCTTTAAATCCATGAAGATGAATTGGAGAGATCCAACCCTTTGCCTCCATCCCTCTGAGATGTGTTCGAAAATCTTCACGACTCATTAATGACCTTCTCGCAGACAGATGGAGGAACCTCTGATAGAGTGTTTCTTCTAGTTCCATAATTGCCCAACCAAATGACTTGATAATGTCAGATTCAATTGCATTGAGCGATTCTTGTCTCCCTCTGTCTGGCAATGCATAACACCATTAGTAAATTAATAAAATACTCTCATACTATTCTAATAAAAGTATCAATTCGACTAGTACTTGACTAAAAATCGAGAGCCATTATTGGGAACTCGTTAACTCAAATATGTTACAGAGAAGATTCTCAAGTAATTCGCAATTGAATATTCCAAGATAGTCATGCCTCAATTCCATTATAGTCCAGGTATCTTAACTCGTTTATAGATCGTATCTATTACCCACGAGATAAAAGTAATAAGAATTAGAAAAATCACAGCGATAAGAGCATATACAAGTAGTGCTTGATAAGTTCGTGCAACAACGAGTTTGGCAGCACCAAATAGTTCTGGGACTCCAACCATATATGCAATTGTTGTGTATTTTGGAAGGTAGACTGCCTCATTAGACCATGCAGGAATGGCACGTCTAAGACTCTGGGGGAGTGCAATATATCGGATTTCCTGTCGCTTGGTCATTCCAATTGATTGAGCTGCTAGCGTTTGTCCTGCTGATAGCGAAGCCAACGATCCACGGAAAAATTCTGCTTGGTATGCTCCACTATTTAATCCAAGAGTCAAAGCACACAGAAGAATTGTTGTATTCAAAATTGTTCGAGAAGTACCTGCGATATCTGGGAATGTAATTCGCCATGAAATATCAAGGGGAGTCATTCCCATTGACTGAAGCCAAGCGTTTAATACATAGGGGACGATTGTAACACCTAGAATTTGTGCCAATAGTGGTGTACCTCGCATGAACTCAATAAATGCTGTTGAAATTCTGGAAGCAATAGGACCACCATAATGTCTACCAATTGCTAGCAATATACCTAGACCAAGTCCAAAGAATAATGCAAAGAAGTACAAACCCATCGACATAAGGAATCCACTGACCAAATCAGGATAATACTCTTCAATCTGAAGAATTCCAAAGAGTTCATTTGGTGATATAGTGGTCAGTTGAATACCTCCATTTACAATGCTTCCTCTGTAGTTTCGGTCTTTCCATATAAGACCTCAAGTTTATGTAGAAAGTCTATTGCTCTCTGCGATTGAGGATTAGTAAAGAAATGTTGTGGAGTTCCAGTTTCCAGTACAACACCGTGATCCATAAAGATCATCTCGTCAGCGACAGCTCGAGCAAAGCCCATTTCATGGGTAACGACAATCATTGTCGTTCCTTCCTTTGCAATGTCAAGCATGACTTGGAGAACCTCTCCAATTAGTTCAGGGTCCAATGCGCTGGTAGGTTCATCAAATAAAATAACATCAGGATTCATGGCTATTGACCTAGCAATCCCAATTCGTTGTTGCTGTCCGCCACTTAGCTGTGCTGGATAATGATGACTCCAATCAGCCATACGAACCTTTTCTAAAGCATTTTCAGCAATATCCTGTGCTTCTTCCTTTGTCTTACCAAGAACAAGTCGAGGACCAATGCTTACATTGTCTATTGCTTTCAGATGTGCAAACAGGTTAAACTGTTGAAATACAAAACCAATTCGTGAACGGAGTTTGCTGAGATCAACCTTTGGATCCATCAGACTCTCTCCACGAAGAAGCACCTCGCCTTTGTCAGGAGGGGTTAGCATATTCATTATCCTTAGTAGGGTGCTTTTTCCCGACCCAGAAGGTCCGAAAATGACTTTGACTTCACCCTCACTTACATCAAACGATATTCCCTTTAATACCTCAAGTTTATCATAAGCTTTCCATACATCACGTACCTCGATGACATTTGTCATTATTTGCCACCCCCAAGTCCGAGTTCCCGAAGTTTCTCTGTCATACTCTCTCCCACGTATTTTGTAATGGGATAGGTGAATACAAAATAGATTATCGAAATTACTAGAATAATTCCAAGAAAGAGGGCAGGATAGGTGTTTGTGAAGGCCTGTGCTTGATATAACATCTCAGTCACTCCTATCGCACTTACTAATGATGTATCTTTAATAACAACTGCATATTCGTTTGTCCAACCTGGTAAGGAAAGTCTAAGTGCTTGAGGAAGGATAATGTGTCGAGTTGCCTGCATATCAGTCATTCCGATTGATTGAGCAGCCAACATCTGACCAACATCAACAGACATTATTGCTCCGCGGAATATTTCAGATTGATAAGCAGCACTTCGCAAAGCTAGAGCAAACACACCCGCTGTGAATAGTGCAGCTCCTACGGAACCAGCCCACATAAACCAGCTTAGTAGCGCAGCTCCAAAAATAAATAGAAGAACGAGTAATGGAATTGCTCTGAATATCTTCTCATATCCAATGGATAACCATTGCAATTCAATCGGCCCATAAACTCTCATTAGAGCCAATGCAGTTCCAACAACAAACCCAACTGCTAAAGAAATAAGGGTGATGGCAAGAGTGGTTGAGAGCCCTCTTACAGCAATCAAATAGAGTATGTCTAGAAGACTCTCAGTCTCTTGCACTTAATATCACCCGAACCATTTGGCTATTAGTGCATCAACTGTACCATCTGCAAAGCCATCAGCGATAGCACTGTTAATTGCTGCAGAGAGTCTATCACTGCCATATCTGATGTAGAATGCAGTAGGTGGTGCAGTCACTGTAAAGATGATTTTTACATTATAGACGGAGCTATAAAGACCAACAATGGGTTCGTCAACATATACAGCGTCTAGTGTGCCAGCATCTAATGCTTGAAACATGGTTTCAACAACAGGATATCGGGTCAGTGTAGTTTCCATACCTTCGATAGCAGATAATTCTTCATCCTCCACTGTTCCAGTCTGGACACCAACATCCAATCCCACAAGATCTTCCAGATCTTCAATGGTAAGAGTTGAATTAGCCTTGGTCACAATAACTTCATTCGTTCTGATGTACCAGACCAATGGTTGGAGTACATCACAACGTGCTTTAGTGATGAATGTGGCTGATGCAATCATATCGATTGTACCCGCTTGACATGCACCAACTAAATTATCGAAGTCCATGTCGATCCATTCAACTGTTACATTTAGATAATCAGCAACCATTTCTGCAAGATCAATATCAAATCCCTCTAATTGGTTAGAGGTAGTATTGAATATCTCAAATGGCGGCCAATTTGTGTTAGTTCCGACAATGATAGTTCCTCGAGCCTGAATCATATCATAATCGTCAACAGGTGCAACAAGTGTAGGTGTCAAGTAACCTACACCAAAACCAACGACTATACCAATTATCAGGAAGGCAATCAATCTTACCGAAGCGGAACCGCCTGATGACATTTTTCAAATTCCTCCTTACTTGCGAATCCCTAGATTCACTCAGAAACGTTCGCTTTTCCACCTGAAAAGGTTTTTGAATTACTTTACAGTGATTTGAAATAATAGCGAGCTGATTTATGAATCATTATAATTATAAAAAGCTTTAAGCCAGAAAAGAATTCATCCTAATGTGAATTGTATCTATCTTCATTTTTGATCTCATAATAATGATGGAAAAAACGAAATTATCAAAACAATACTTTGCTATAAGATATTTTTAGATCCAATGTATGTAATGATGAGAACAATCAGAGTTAAAATCAACATTACTGCAAACATCCCCACCATCGCGAACTCGCCAAGATTCAGATAATACCCAGGACTCACAATCAATGTATACATAAGCATCCCGAGTGAGAACTGGTGGAATTGTTTTCCCCAGCTTTTCGAACGGATAAGACCATATCCGCCAATAAGAAGAGATATAGCTGTTGAAAATTCTGCAGCCAAATGCATAATAATCCGTGCAGGTTCAGTCATCAATTCAGGAACTTGTCCTGTCAAGATGAAAACTGTCCACATAGCAATCATAGAGATACCAATGATAAAAGAGTAATATGAAAACAATTTCTGATAATTCATTCTAACATCCTCTTTTTCAATCTTCATTCATGAATAAATACTCACCACAAATAGATTATGATTTCTGACCCACAACCTATCTAAAAATGAAGGAGGCCATCGACATCGATCCATATACGATCTTTTGATTAAATATGGTGAGCTTTAAGTAATCACCCGCAGCTCCTTTAGCATAGAGAAGTGGTAGGTAGTGATCTATGAATGGATGCGCCTGTTTGGCAATTTTTCCCAAATCTTTGAAGTTTATCAAGGATTTATCATTATTAGCTTGTAACCAAACTAAAATCTCATTTTCAAATTCAGTCGCCCATTTGTAAGGTGGAGAGTCAATGTTAGGATCCATAGCTGCAAGATTATGGACTATATTCCCACTTCCAAGAATAAGCACACCTTGATCTCGAAGGAAAGCCAGCTTTAGACCTAGGTCATAATGAAACTGCGGTGGTTTGGAATTATCTATACTCAATTGGATAACTGGAATATCAGCCTGTGGATACATTTGCATTAGAATTGTCCAAGCACCGTGGTCAAGTCCCCAAGAATTGTCTAAACGAACAGGGACATCTCTCAACGACAGGGAAATCATCTTCGCTAGATTAGGATCACCTAGCGCTGGATATTGCTGCTCATACAATTTCTGTGGAAATCCCCAGAAATCGTGAATAGTTTTAGGACGGCTTGTTGCGCCAACCATCAGTTCAGGAATATACCAGTGAGCAGAGATGCAAAGAATAGCTTTAGGGCGAGGTATTGTATCTGCAATCTCTCTCCACTTTCTAGAAAAATCATTGTCTTCTATGGCATTCATTGGCGAACCATGTCCAATAAAAACTGTGGGCATTCTCTCAGACATTTTGCATCAGGAAATAATGAGTTGATGTCTTAACCTATAAACACTGAGCTGTGTACCAGAAGAAATATCGACAACATCTCAAAAAATGAACAATCTTGTATCACTATCTTTGAATTTCACGTCAATGATTAGGGAGAGATTTGGGAGAGTTTCTGGTGAATTCTTGGTCTAACCCTATATACTCACCAGTTTGACTTCAGCCAAGAAGTGTTTCATCTATATAATATTACAAACGAGTGTAGAAAATAATGTCAGCTGTACTTGAAGTTAAGAATATTGAAAAAACATACATGTTAGGTCAAGTTCCTGTTGATGCTCTGAAAGGAGTGAGCTTCAGTGTCGATAGTGGAGAACTTGTTGCAACAAGAATAGATAAACCTCTTACTTGGTGGAAGACACATCTATCGGCAACGCTTCACAGTTCGATGGCAAGACTTTGGCTATGGGTTCTTGCTTTTTTTGTCATTGTGTTTTGGAGTACAGTAGGAATACAGATTTTCGGATTACCCTTGGAAACACTGTCAATTTCAGTGATTGTGGGGATTCTCTCTATTATCATGGTGACAACAATTCGCATATCTGCCATTGTTGCGCTTGTATTTGATTCACATGTTTCCATCTAATTCTATCCAGATGTGATTTTCACAGATTCAACAAGGATCGATGGAGATATCATTGGACTTCTACGCTCAACATCGTTTCCAATGAGGATAGTCCTGCTCATAAGATCCTGCAGAGTAGTGCCAAATAGAGTGCCTTTCAACGCATGTTTGATTTCACCTCTAGAAATAAGAAATCCTTCCATTATCATTGCACTCAATTCTCCAGTGACTGAATTAGGTCGGTCGTGAGTGTATGTACATAATACACCTTTGTTCACCTCAGAAATCATCTCATCGAGAGATGACGTGCCGGATACAACGAGAAGGTTAGATGCAGCAATGCGAGGAGTTAATCTGTAGGAACTACGTGCCGCATTCCCTGTATTAGCGACATCATCTCTAGCACTACTATACGAATTGTGAAGATAGTTCTGTAGAATTCCTGAACTGATTAGAGGTGTGCTCTGAGATGGATATCCTTCTGCGTCAAATGGTCTTGAACCAAGTTCTGCAGGTAGTACACCAGTATCAGTAATCGCTAATTTCGAGGATGCAACCTTGCTTCCTAATGAATCTATCAAATACGAATTACCATCCTGAATATTTTTTGCATCAAGCGCATCAACTAATCCACGCCCCAAGACCGTAGCTAAAGCACGCGGAGCAAGAACCAGTGGCATATCGCCACCATCCACTGTTTGTGCTCCTCGTAAATTGAGCGCGTTCTGTGCCGATGTTGCGCCAACTTTCTCGGGATCAATAGATCCAATCTCACGAGTAGATTGATTATTATCGCTTGAACACTTCTCATCGCCAATTCCAATTGTAGAGTAGATTTCCAAATCAGCCATTGTCTCTGAGCTCATACAACTCACCCCATTTGAGTTAGTGATGGCTCTTGTCTTGGATTCAGAGATGAATCCACCTTCAACCAAATTACGCTCTTTTCCTGAAATCTCTTTTGAAGATTGTATTGCACGATTCATGATGTCAATTGCTTGCTCACAATCAATCTGTCCCAAGTTTTTATCGAATAGTCCTTTCACATTTGGATAGGAAGATTCGACAGATGCAAAGTATTTAAAATGTGGATCCGGTACCGAAGCTTTTGCAGCTCTAATTGCATCCTGAGTAGCCATCTCCAGGTCTGACTCTATAAGAGATGTTACATAGGATAGACCAAGCCTATTTCCGATCGCTACTCTAATTCCACAACCATAATCGTGTTTTTCAGACGCAAGTCGGATGAAACCCTTCTCAATCTTTATCTCCAATCTCCGAATTGATTCTATGTAAACCTCAACCTGGTCTGCTTCATTTCTCTCTGCGTGCGCAGTAACATATGAACCAAGCTCAAGTAGTTCCTGTTTCATCTAGACACCTCCTACTGGAACTTGGCGGAAGCGTACATGAGGTCCTCCTGACATTACCCATGCCATCTGTCCTTGAGTTCCGCAATTTCCTGCATCATAGAAGAAATCGTTACATATTGCATCGATCTTGGATAAGATCTCCAAAATTTGACCTGCAATAGATGCATCACGTACAACATAGGTCCTCTCACCATTTTCGATCATTTGACCATGAATCGCTTTGAACATGAATTGACCCTTTGACGAATCAGTATAACCATAGTCAACATTGCACATTATGATACCCTCTTTTGTGTCCTCAATAAGTTCGTCAAGATCCCAATCACCAGGTTCCATGAATGTGTTCGACATCCGTGGGATTGGAGGATGCATGAATGACATAGCTCTTGCAGCTCCATTGGCATCCATCTCAAGACGCGAAGCCGTATCTAAGCTGTGCATGAATTCGGAGAGAATTCCCTTTTTCACCAGCTCCTTTCTTGTAGTACGAGTTCCTTCCCAATCATAGACAAAGGAACCAAGATGCCCCTTTAACGTTGGATCATCAACTAGGTTGATGTATTCTGGTCCCACGGCCGTTCCCAGCCTATTCTGTAAAATGGAGGAGCCACCGGTTAACGAATCACCTTCACATGCATGTCCAAAAGCTTCGTGAATCATTCCGCCATTCAAAGGAGGATCAGCAATGATATCATAAATTCCTCCAGGGATCGCTTTTGAATTGAGAAGAGATACTGCAACTCTAGAAGGTTCTTCAACCAACCATTTCATACGTTCATCAGAAATATCACCCAGACCACCTGTAAGCCCAATGGCGACATTTGCTTGTTGTGTACTTCTTTCGTCTTTTGCTGTACAAAAGGGTATGAATATTATTCGACCAGTTTCTTCATACGTACTCGTTCCTAAAGAATTCGCAATGAATAATTCGGTGTAAAAATCCTTGTAGAGAACCCGAGAACTTTTCACGCGACTGTTAAAAAAGTGAATATCTTTGCTCAGTTCTTTAACTAAGTCAATCTTGTACTCTACATCGGTCTCATCGATTGGAATCTTCGCATTATATTCTACTTTGCCTTGAAATGAGGGAGCCTCAATTTCAAAATGCGCTTCAATAGATTTACTCGCAACAAGTGCCATCCGAGTAATACTTTCACTTGCTTTCTTTATACCAGACTTTGTGATGTCACTAGTATATCCAAATGCCCAAGAACCGTCTGCAAAGGCCCTGATGCCAGCGCCTTTTTCAGTGGACAAAATAGTATTTCTAGACACTTCATTGACAACATCAAGACTTGTTTGCTTTGTCCGCTCTATTCGGATATCAACAAATGACGCACCAGCCTTCAAACCAGATTCAATTGCGATTTGACTCAAATCTTCCATCATTTGACCTCCTTTATTTTGCTGAAAAGTATCTCACGAATACTTCGCCAGATCTCAACATATTCGTCATCGCCCATTGCATAAGCATCGAGAAGCCAATAATACATACTTACAACTTCTGGATTAGTAACATCTTCGCGTGCAAGATTTGAAATCATGCCTCTCCAATTATCTTTGAGAATTTCACTCCTTGTGAGTAGTTTTACAATCTGCTTCTTCTCATTTACGTTCAACTTGATATTGAACACATCAAGGGTCTTTTCCAGACGCTTACCCTCTCTATCAAGTAGAAAAGCCTCATCGAAATGTGGAGTAGCCATTGTCACAACTATATATTTCGAGGATCGACGGTAGTAGTCAATGCCCCGTTTACCAATCCATAAAGTCCCGTATTTATGGATGAAACCCAATTCTTCCATCTTGCGAATATGATGATGTACTTGATTTCTTGTGAGATTCGAAAAGTCATCAGACTCTTGAGATGCTTTTACAATTTCACTGACTGACATTGCATAACGTGTAGTTGGAATCTCTGTTATTGTTCGAACTCCAGTTTTATCATCAACGACGGTCTCAATGATGAAATCGGATACTCCCAGACCTAGAATCTTAGCAATTACTATTCTGGGACCTTGTTCATATTCGGAAGCCAATTGAATATCAGTTATGAAAATTGCACCTCTTTGAGGTCTACATCCTTCATCTGTAAGCACTATTTTGGAGATAGAATCTGGAAGCTCGGTATTCATAACCACACCTACGTTAAAATTTGTTTGTTTTAACAAACAATTGTGATGTTATTGTTTGTGAAAAGAAATAAATAAAGATATCTTACCAAGCAGAGTATCAGACTAAGTTGCGAGAACTGAAAAATACTCCTGATAGGTTGACTAAATACTTCTTCTTTTGGAATAGAGAGTACATTCTATCTATGATTGCTTCGTCAAAAGAATCGTAGATAAGTTTTGGAGCGAATTTATCCAAATGTGCGCTATCTTTTTTGGATATATCTCAAAAGCAGATAATTCATTAGATAGGAGCTAATTCCTATATTTCTCGAACCTTAGGAGGAATAGGTTTGAAATTCATTATGTTTTTTGAAACGAAAGTATCTGCACAGATTGCCAAAGAAAAACGTGCTAAAATGGGAGAGCTACATGAAAAGGCATTGGCCGAGGGGCACACTCCTGTAAAAATCCTCTCACCATCCTATCTGTATGCTGATGGATCACGAGGTTTTCGTATTCTGGAAACAGACGATATTGAAAATCTTGTGGGAATTGTTGCACACTATGGGTTTGAGAGATGCAAATTTATCCCAATAATTGAAACAGACCGAGCAATCGAGCTTGTTGAGGAATTGATGGAATACGAGTAGGAAAAATCATTGAGTAAGTGGGTACTACAGGAAAATCCGTGGAGCCGGCTCTGGGACTTGTTCTCTTATGTTCGTCAACATTCGTTTGATTTATAGCGAATGACGGTAATAGATTAGTTTTGGTGTAAAGTGTGGAGAGAAGAGAACTATTTTCGATAATAACTCTGTTAACACTTATCCTGCTAGTTGCATATGTTCCCAAATCTGTGAGTAACATACCAAATCAGAATGAAATCAAGGTTATTGTTGACATGGATGCAGCTAAGGATGACTGGCAAGCGATATTGTATCTTCTCACACACCCTGATATAACCGTAATCGGGATAGGAATTTCATGTGGCGTGTCCTATGTTGACATAGGTGTTACGAACACTTTAGGAATTTTGGAATACCTCGAAATAGATGACATCCCAGTTGCAGCTGGCAAGGACACACCTCTAGTAGGTGATAATGAATTTCCAACTCTTTGGAGAGAGGCGAGTCGCAATTTCTATGGACTCGATCTACCCACAACTACGCTTCAACCCTCCCCGTTAAATGCATCAGATTTAATCATCTCTCTAATCGACAATTCAGAGGACAATGTTACTTTGATTTCTTTGGGACCACTCACAAATGTAGCCATAGCTCTTGATTCAGAACCCTCCATAAAATCAAAGATAGACAAGATTCTTCTCATGGGTGGGGCGATCAATGTTCCGGGAAATGTAGGCTTGGAATCTGATATCCCGAATTATGTCGCAGAGTGGAATATTTGGGTGGACCCACATGCAGCGGACATTGTCTTCCAATCTGGACTTCCAATAGAAATGGTTGTCCTTGATGCGACAAACCAAGTTCCGCAAACACAAGCTTTCCTCGATAGACTTGAACCAATCATATCAACACCCGAAGCTCAGCTTCTATATCAGATGGTGACCCCAGGAATATACTTCTGGGATCAACTCGCCGTTGTCACACTTACAAACCCTGAGGTTGTCACATGGCAAGAACATTGTATTGAGATTGTTGTGGATTTGGAGAATCATGAAGGAATGACGAATTCAACCAATGCTGCTTGTGCGAATGCTCTTATCGCAATGTCAGCAAATGCATCACTCTTTGAAGATCTATTCATTGGTTCAATCAATAGAATTAGAACACCCCTATATGGCCCGCAAATCCGGATAGCAATTAGTGGTGGATTAGTGATTATTTGTATAATCATCATAGTTGCAATGAAGAGAAGAAAGGAATAACAGAGGACTCCGTGGTTTTTGAAGCGCATGTCTGTTTAGAGAAAGAGAAGTGGAGCCGGCTCGGGGATTTACACCCAGGTAAAACGGCTCTGTAGGCTGTCGCGTGAGCTTCTCCGCCAAGCCGGCTTTGTGAAACGAGGAGTGCTCGTTTCTAATTTAAGGATACTATTGCACTCGTTAAAGAAATCTGTAAAATTTTTCCCAAGTTCCCCTTCTTTTTGATTACAAGAAATCATTCAATATAGGTTGTTAATAACCGAGATACGTCTTCAACATATTTCAAACACTTGTCGAATGCCCCGTTCTCAAATGCTTTCATCATATCCACATCGTCTGTGCCCCCGTCATATTGAACTAGGTCTCGACAAAGGATTGACCCATTGATTGCCTTGAATTCTTCAAGTAATCGAGTAGAGATTTCAGCTACCTTTGGGTTCATTGGGGTTCCATCGCCAAATTCTAGGCCAATTGCCATTAGAGCACCTGTCAATGCCCCACAAACATTGCCGGTGAGATTTATTCCCCCGCTGAAAGCAGATGCGATCTTCATGCAGGTTTTAACATCAACTCCTTTTTCTCCCATGTAAGGACCAAACGTAGCAAAGATTGCTTGCGAACAACTTGCCTTCATGCCATTCATTAGCTCCCGTGCAGTGCATGTATTCTTAGATGAATCACTCATTGGATCACTTCCTCTGGGTACACAGAAATCGCAACACTACCCACTTTATGTCCCTTATCAGCATAAGCATGAGCTTGTACAATCTGTTCAAAGGGATAGGTTTTATCAATGACTACGCGCAATTCATTTGACTCTAGAAGTTCTTTGAGATACTTCAAGTTCTCTGGACCACTTGCTATTGCAAATATCGCCTTTTTTCTCCCAATCTTTGAAGTCCAAAGCATTTGCATAAGGAGTCGATATGAGGGTATAGTTGAGAGATAGATACCACCTTCTCGAAGTATCTTCTTACATTTTGAGAAAGAACTCTTCCCCACAGCGTCAAATATTATATCGTATACTTCTTCCTCTTTAGTAAAATCGGTCGTAGTATAATCAATTACTCTATCTGCACCCAATGATTTTACCAATTCAAT
>JAEOUN010000128.1 GCA_016839245.1 Candidatus Thorarchaeota archaeon | reverse complement strand
TTTGTCTTTTCTCTAGCAACAACAGGTTCAGTAAATATTTCTCTACCTCTCGAATCTATATTCCCTCTGGCGATATCCATGATACTTGGTATTATCATTGGCGATACAATATATTTTCTAAGTCAAGAACGAATAGGAGTCGCACGCGCTTTTCCAATCACGATGAGTTATCCACTAGTAGTATATCTTATGGCAGCTATATTTCTTGCAGAACCTGTTATCATTCAGAGGATAGTGGGAGCAGTTGCAGTAATAATTGGAGTTGTTATTATTGCTAAAGCTGAGCAATCAGAGGATACAGATGTCACGCAAAGATGGGATGTACGTGACAAAAGGATAGGATTAGCATTAGCCCTTGTAACAATATTAGCATGGGCTTCCAGTGATGTTATTTTTCAATTTGGATTGACCTCAGCAGGAGTAGCAGAGGCCAACTATTTCCGCATTCTTGTGGCCTCAATTATATTTGTTCCAGTGTTTTTAATTTCGATTCATCGAGGAAATAGATTACCAACAAGGCAAATATCTGCCATATCTTTGATTACTGGAGTCTTTGGTCTAGGATTAAGTCTCATCGCATATAGCTATGCAGTCAAATATATTGGAGCGACGATAACCTCTATTCTGGTTGCATCTGCACCAATGATAACCGCACCATTATCAGTGATTTTTTTGAACGAAGATGTGAACAGACATGTTACAATTGGGACAGTCCTTACAACTATTGGAATTATTCTAGTAGTTATTGTTTAGGTAGGTATTAATCAAAGAAAATTTCTAATCGACTTGAATTAAGCCAAGTTGACAATTTATAAAGACTCACGATAATAAACACACAAGAAAAGACGGGTGGAGCTTCCATTTGATGATGCAGATTCTAACTTCTATTGGACAAGTACTTGTTGCAATCTCATGGGTCCTTTTCTTTTTTCTATTGGTGAAAATATGGGTACAATATAATAGCAAATTTGAAAGAAGGCATCAGCTTCATCATAATAAAAGTGAGGAAGCTGAATGGGAACGTATTGAAGGTGCATCGGTATATGAACGAAAACACCCAATAGAAACTGAATGTGCAGCATATCGATGGCAATTTCCACGTATACATAGGCGAATGCCAATTCCGGGAGTAGCGCATGCAGTTACTAAAGTGGAAATTGAGGATTCTGAAAAGAGTGAGGATGTTGGAGTTCTGAGGGGAGGAGAGTTTATTGGCAACCGGATGCGGTTCAAAGTAAAGGTGTTGAACAACTCACCATTCCTAATTGCAGATATTACCATCTTCTTGATATCATACCCAAAGGAATCTCTGAAGTTAGTTAGTAAAAAAGATGCGGTTCACTTTGAGAAGATTGAACCTAATGGATTTCGAAGTCCTACATTCGATCTTCTGCCAACGCAAGACTGCGTAAGAGGAGAAATCGTTGCAGGAGTATCATTCATCGACATGAAAGGTACACCTCATATAATGCATACTAAACCTTTCATAATTCGATCAGTCTGTGATCTTCTTTTGCCTGATAAAATAAAACCAGACGAGTTCGATTTGAAACTAAAAGATTTAGAGTTTGGAGAGATAGTCATCAAAATTGAAGAATGGACACCTGAAGAGATGTATGAAAAAGCGTTGAAAATCATAAATAATTCAAATTTCCACGAGGTATCAAATAGACTTGAGGAAGAAGAGGGCATAATATTCGCAGAAATACACGGATTTGCTAAAGGCAAGTATACTGGGAAGTATGTAGCTGTTGAAATTCAAATTTCTGGGAAAGTATCTAAAAAAGGAGCAAGTTGTCGATTGAAAGTATCTGGCGAAGACCAAGCTATGATACTTCCTGCAATCGATGACCTCTGCGAGAGATTGAGTGCTTGGTTATGTCCAATGTGCAATTCTCCTCTATCAATTGCAAATGTCGAAGATTTGAAAGAAGGAAAAGTGATTACCTGTCCATTTTGTAATGTGCCAATTGGACGATAATAGGATTTCAACTCAATCAATTAATATGGCTTCAAGACAAGATTGAATCAAAATATAGAGGGGACGAGCTCTCCAAAAAACAATGATGGTCGAGTAAATTGACAACCATGAATACTTTTCCCGAGGATGTTGGATTCTTATCATCGTGGAGACCCTATCAAGCAAGAGTATTGAAAGAACTTGAAGAATACCTAGAAGATAATAGATTACATGTCGTTGCAGCTCCAGGGTCAGGTAAGACAGTTCTAGGGATTGAGGTGCTTCGTAGACTAAATGGAGCTACTCTTGTCCTTGCACCAACATTAGCCATCAGGGATCAGTGGATTAACAGATTTATCGAACTATTCCTTCCTGCTCTCCATGATATTCCAGATTGGATATCCTCAGATCTCTCAGATCCTCAATTCTTTACTGTTGCAACATATCAGTCACTACACTCAGCAATGAATAGAATGGAAGAAATTGCTTTACAGGTAGAGGAAGAGCTTGATGAAGGCATAGAAACAGATTCTGAAGAAAACGAGGAAAGAGGGATTGATGATATTGATGTCAGTTCATGGCTTGACCAGAAGAAAAAGAAACAAAGGAATAGAAATGCCCTACTACCATCTCTTATCGAGCAATTGAAAGCAATTGGTCTGAAGACCATAGTCCTTGATGAAGCACATCACCTAAGAAGTAGCTGGTGGAAAAGCCTTACAAAACTTGTCGATTCAATCGAAGGCTTAAAGATCTTATCTTTAACCGCGACTCCACCATTTGATGTATCAGATTATGAGTGGGAACGATATGTAGAACTTTGTGGACCGGTAGATGCACAAATTGCAGTTCCTGAATTGGTGATGGTAGGAAATCTTTGTCCTCATCAAGATTTGATTACTTTTTCAACGCCATCTGAGGCTGAAAGTGAGGAGATCAAACTCTTTCGTTCTGAGGTAGACCATTTTGTCGCTTGGATTAAGAATAATGTCATGTTTACAAATCACATTCTTTCAGATCCTTGGATTTTGGAACCAGAAAGCCATGTAGAGGATATACTCAGTGAACCTGACTATTACTCAAGTATGCTTGTTTTCTTGAAAGAAGCTGGATTTAAAATATCTAAAGAAGCAATACGCATCATAGCAGATAAAGAGAGTAATCTGCCAAAGTTCACAATGGATTGGCTCGAGATATTGCTTACTAGAACCCTGTATCCTCCAGGTATTAAAAGACCAAAATATCCAGATTTCATACTGGAAATTCATGATGAACTTAAGCGCATTGGCGCATTGGACATGAGAAGAGTTCATCTACAAAATGTAAAATCAATAGAGAAGTTGTTGAAGAGAAGTATTTCCAAATTACAGCGCATAGAAGAAATAGTAGAGCTCGAAGTTGAATCACTTCAAGATGAATTGCGAATGGTAATCCTC
>JAEOUN010000127.1 GCA_016839245.1 Candidatus Thorarchaeota archaeon | reverse complement strand
ATGAGGCGGTAGGGATTGTCTACTGCTCCCATGTCGCCGGATTTAACTCAGAATTTCCTGTATTATGTTCATTCAACACAACAACACCCATTCATTTCAATTCATCTTACTAACTACTCAATCGAAATGAAATGCAAAGTGGAGTCACAAAAAAAAAACACACACACATACACGATAACACCGAATTGAACACCACACAATTCTATCAGGGTATAAATCCATAAAACAAAAACAAGATTTCTTATGTGAATATAAATAAAGCCGGATGTTATGACATTGGTAGAGGAGTGTTTCTATGAGCGAAAGGGATAAACTATTAGAATTGCTTGATAAATTTAAGAATACTGTCGTCAATCTGATGGATGAACGCGACAAATTAGACAGCGAGTGTGAAGAACTCAGGTCCGGAAAAAGAGAAGCTGAAGAAAAAGCCTGGGCATCTGAGGAAAAATTCAAAGAACTATCCACGGAATTAGAGAAAATAAAGGGTGTGATGGAAACATCTCAGGATGAGATCACCTCTAAGAACAATGAACTTGAAACATTAAGAAAGCAAGTACAAGATGTGGAGGCTACAAAGAGTGACGAGATTGACCTACTGAGAAAAGAAAGAGATGACCTCAAGAGAGAAATGGATGAAATTAATGAACAATTATCACGAGTATCCGAACTCTATAGAGAAGCCTCTGCAGAGAAAGAGGCACTTCAGGAGAAAGTTGATCTAAGTGATTTATTAGCAATCTACATTACTTTGATAGAAACAGTGTTCTATGGCAAGCCTCATGCAAGAATTCTCTATACACTACATGATGTGAAGACCGCAATAACTCGTAAGAATATTGCAGCTAGTAGTGGAATTCAACCTGCTGTAGTTCGCAAAGCAGTTTATGACTTGGCAAATGCAAACTTGGTAAAGATTGATGAGGATAGTGATGAAGTAACACTAATCAAGGATATCTTTAGAAGAACATAGTAGAAGACTAACAACTGAGAGAGAGCATTTTGACCAAAGCTGTAAAGATAGGTATTGCAATAGAGAACCATGTCAAGAGATATACGCTTAGAGATAAACTGAAATCGATTATTGGTCTTCTAGGACCTGATGCTCAAGAAGTGATTGATTGGTCGTATGAAGAAGCAAAGCGAAGAATTACTGAAGATAAGCAATTAAAGTCATCTAATTTGGGTGCAATTGCATTTGATCTCATTGGATACGAAGCTGCAATCCGATTAGTAGCACAAAATAATGCTCGAGGGCGACTCACTACAAAAAGTGAAGTCCGAGTAAAAACCGGTCAGAAAGTCGAGATGCCCGTACTTTATAGAGATGCAGGTCTTAGACATCCTCAAGAGGCTCGCAATCTGAGACACAACATTTTCCATGAATCCTTTCTCGCTTTGATAATGCACCTCTTCCCAGATGTCACAACATCTGTTCCAACTACAGGAGAAGGCCTAACACCGGACTTAATGGTTGAACATAAAGATCCAGATTGGCTAATATCGGTTGAGTACAAAGGATATCGGTCTCTTACATTGTTGAGTGAATCTGAACTATTGAAGGCTATGAGATATCAAGCAGCATACGGAACTGCATGGCTTGTGACAACAACAACAAAAAGCACAGCGCAACTCTATGGTAAGAATCTTAATTCTCAAGAGCTCATAGAAAAAGGACTTGCGAGACTCAAGGCGATGTACAAAAAGAAAGCCTATACTAGCGAGCAAAAGGAGAATAAAGGGATTGCTCGTAAAGGTATCAAACATCTTGAGAAACAAAATGGTCTTCAGCTTAAATGCAGATTATATACAGCAGATGAATTAATCGAATCCATGAAAAATGGTCGTCCATTGAAAGGAGTAATCATAACAACAGGATTTGAATTCATCAAGATGCTTAATAATGCAGGACTTCATGATGAAGCAGATGATGTCCTCAGAGTTATGAAGTTGCCAACAACATCACTTCATAGCGATAGTGTAACATCAGTTAGATTAATTGGATAGAAGTAGAAGAAATGCCCGTGTGGCTAAGCTTTATTTGTAGCTTTCATAATTGGCTTTCTGTCTGAGATACCAGATTAGATAAGTTGAGGCAAATAAAATTGGAAGGCCAAAATTCAGTGAAACTTCAGGAACTTCTTTTGGGGCTCTTGAAGGAACTTTCAAATAAATCACCCATTCTAGGAGCGGCAATCTTTTCAGTAGAAGGTCTTCCGTTGGTGAGCCATTTTCATGCAGGAACTGAAGAAGTATCAGTTGCAGCAATGGTTGCAGGAATTCATGCTGCAGGAGAACAGACTGTAAAGGAACTAAAACAAGGTGATCTTAAATCAATAATCATTCAAGGTGATCTTGGCACTACTCTTGTGATAAATATTTCACCAGACTATCTTCTCACAGTGACTGCACCAGAAAACGCCGCATTAGGTCTAGTCTTTAGTGATGCAAAACGTACAGCTCGAGATGCTCGGAAAATATTACACCAGAGTAAATGAATTGCCATGTTACTTCGAAAACAGTACCCCTTGATACATCACCCTTGTTTTTCAAACAGTCGTCAGGATTTATGGGCACGTATTCACTTACCCGTGGCAAAAAGATGCAATGTTAAATGCATTTTCTGTGACCACAACAGCGGTGCTTCATGTCATACACCAAAACCGGGATATGCTGCAAAACTATTGACTCCTGATGAGGCAATCTCAAGGATTCTTCGAGAGATGAGAGAGAATTCAAATCTAAGAATCGTAGCCATATCTGGTCCAGGCGAACCATTGTTTAATGATGAAACCTTTAAAATTCTGGAAATGATCAGAGAACAGAATATTTGCTGCAAGCTCTGCCTAAGTACAAATGGTGTACTTTTAGCAGAAAAGACAGGATTACTTGAGAGGTTGGGTGTTGACTCTATCTCTGTATCGGTAAATGCAGTGAATCCAAGTGTTATTTCGAAAATGTACGAGTGGGCATTGATTGATGGAAATGTAATGAAACACACTGAAATGGCTAAGCAGATCATCTCTAGACAATTGAAGGGAATCGAACTTGCATCAAGATGTGGAATAACTGTGAAAGTAAATACTGTTCTTATTTCAGGTTTGAACACTGCAGAGATTCATTCTCTATCAAGGCATATCGCTCAAGCAGGTGCATCTTTACAGAATATTGTACCACTAGTACCATGCGGAATATCTAGTACACTAAAACCTCCAACAATTGAAGAGCTCGAAAATGCCAGAGTAATTGGTTTAAAACATATTTCACAATTCTTTCATTGTAAACAATGTAGAAGTGATGTAGTTGGAATTCCTGGAGAAGACCAGATACTCTAACTTCATGAACTTGAGGATAAGCATCCTACTTCTACGAGCTTGTTGATGAGGAACCAAAGTGCATCTCTATTGTACGGAATAGAATCCAATACATCTTTGATTTTCATTTTTCCATCAAATAATTCCATTAATTCAGTCAAAGCATCGCCATATTGAGACTTAAGCCGCTCAAGAATTATCTCAGGGCATTTTGATTTCTGAAGGACATCATTCTCAGTTAATCGCTTCTTGAACTCAATCCATTGGTACCTAGCGAGAATTGATATTAGTGCTAAGACATCCTCATCAGTCAAACCCATGAGGTCCATTATTTCAGCAATAGTACGTTTGCCATTTATGAATGATTCAACTTCCTCCAATTCACGGTCAACTGCACCAACACGAAATGGGATTTTGACACCATTCTTTAATTTAACAGGAACCATATTCAGGTCTGCTGATTGAAATGGAAATTCTTTGATGATTGTAAGAGCGAATTCTCGAAAACGGCGGACATCTCCTTCAAAATGCTTTAGTTTTTCTCCATGCTTTGACTCTACCTCATCTAGGATATGCTTCAATTTCTCCCTATAGGGTGTTTCATCTGCAACTGGATCAACTACTAGCAGAACCAAGACGCTCTCACCGACTTCAATGAGAATGTCATATGCTGCTTTTCGAATGGTACGAATAGGAGTTTTTGCAAAAATGATAACAGCCGTTACAAAACCTGCAATAAGATCAGGATCAACTGTTAATTCAGCATAGGGGATATTCAATACTGACTCTCCCCCCTCCATTCTGATGAGAGAGATATAACGTACCTTAGATACATCCAATGTCATTACATCTCTTCCTCCATTTGATCGTCGCGAAATCCTAAGACCCCACTATCGATTAGGTTTTTAGCAACAAGCTTGACAGCTTCCATATTATAAGGAAGCATCTCACAGACTTCAGCAAGTGTTCGGGTTCCATCGCATTTCTCTACAATGCTTGTCAATTGCTCGCCATAGACGCCTATAAGAAATTTAGGAGGGTCCATGATTTTTTTAAGTATTGAAGAATCCTCAAGTTTTCGAGTCAGTGTAATCCATTTATACTTATCAAGCATCGAGAGAATTGCCAAGATTTCAGAATCTGCTAGATCTGACTGATTCATGATATCATCGATAGTCCGTTTTCCATTTACAAACCCAATTACAGTTTGTATTTTTTCATCTGTTTCACCAACGCTCCAAGGTATTGAAGACTGATAATCGGGTTTGGCATCAGATTTCATTACCAGCCGTGGAATCATTTCCAAACTGAAGGTTCGATATGGAAATACTTGTAGAATATCAAGCGCAAACTCTCTGAAGGGTCGAATATCTCCTTTCCAGGCAAGGAGCTGATTTTCGTATTTACTTTCAAAATGGTTGATGAGTGAAATTAGAGCAGACCTATATGGTTCATCATCTTCTACTCTATCAACGATGAGTAAACCGACAACGTGCTCTCCTTCCTCGATGACGACAACATATCCTTCTTTTGTGAAGGTTTTAAGCTGACGATTCTCAAAAATAATAACAGCAAGAACAAATGATGCAACTAAATCAGGATCAACAGACATCTCACGATAAGGTATGCCAATTATAGGTTCGCCCCCTTCCTTGCGAACGAGGGACAAATATCTGACCAATGCGTGCTCTTTAGTCGTATCTGTCATCATTTTATGTCTATAACTATCCCCTAAATAAGTTATCAGAAGTAATCCATAAGTCCAGTTTGTGTTACGAGGGTAATATCTGAGTCCTGATCTATTGAGTAACCAATCAATTGCTTAAGGTCTACAACAGTTAATGAAGACTTAATTGCAGTTATCATGAGAGACCCTTTTACACCAACAATCTCTCCAACAATAGCACGGTTATCAATTTGATCAGAACGCTTCTTCCAGGGAGTTGGCGCGTGATCCAATTTTGGCAACGTATAGAATTTTGAAAGATCAATAGGATTGACTTCTTTATTAAGTTCAAGACCACTGGATTTTGAGATAAAATCCTTAATGAGTTCCTCTACTTCAGTGAGTGTAAGAGTATCCAAAAGTGCACGTATTTTCCGTTCAGAACGAACTTGTTTAGTGATATCTTGAAGCTTACCAATTCGATCTTCAATTCTGCGCGCCTTACGACCACCATTGATTTCGCGCAATATTCCAGCATAATCTGCACCTTGTTCGACCCATCTTATCATTACTCTCCCTTTGGAAGAAACTCCAACTTTCAAAGTCTTGTCATTAAAGATAGCAGCATATACTACATAATCAGTTGATTCACATTGCAATCTCCTAGCGTCAACAGCATCACATTTCCTTCCGTCACATCGGACGCAAGGATCCATGATATCAACAGCTGAACATGGCCCGCATTTCTGAGCACTACCAAAAACAACAGCATTCTCAGGACACTGAACTAGTTTTCCATTTTCATTAACACTTCCAATACACCGTTTCGGACCGCGAATCAACCATGAAAGTTCTCTACCATTTGGTAATGGCAAGAAACTTAAATCTGTGTCACCTTCACGCCATATTCGTAATCCTGGTTCAAAATGAGTTTGGTCGATGAAATTCCAATTGACATCAACAATCTGCATCATAATGACCTCAAAACAATCTTTGTTGACTTTTTCCACGGACCATCCACTTAACACCAGAGATGTTCAAATCAGTATCGCATTTTGGACATCGACCCGCTTCATTCAGATTATTGCTCTTAAGATAGACAGAGAATCGTTCAACAGCTTTGAAACCACAATTTGGACAGTATGTATTTTCATAATCATGTCCAGCAATGTTACCAGAGTATACAAACTCAAGACCAGCATCTTGAGCAATTTTGATATGCTTCTCTAACGTTTCTACTGGTGTATGAGGTAAATTGGTCAATTTGTAAGTTGGCGAAAATGCCGTTATATGAAATGGAGTTCTAGAACCAAGATTCTCAACAGTCCATTCAGCAAGATGCTTCGTGTCTTCAGGAAAATCACCTACTTTGGGAATTATGAGATTAGTAATTTCAATTAGAATTTCTTTCTCATTCATCAGTTTCATAGCTGTAAAAATTGGATCGACCTTGGGTACAGACATTAACTCATTATAGAATTTTTTGTTACCACTTCCCTTGAAGTTTACTGAAGCTGCATCAAGATATGGTGAAATATATTCAACTGCTTCAGGAGTCATATAACCATTTGTGACGAAAGTGTTGAACATCCCTTTTTCGTGAGCGATTTTTGCTGTATCATGTGCAAGTTCCATAAAGACAGTTGGTTCAGTATATGTATAGGTTACACCTTGACATTTGTATCGTTCTGCTAAGCTTACAATTTCCTCAGGTGATAGATATTCACCAACGGGTTTTTCTCTATGAGCAGAATGATAATTCAAGCAGAATTGACATCTAAAATTACAAGAAGAAGTACTGATAGAAAATGCCTGACTTCCGGGTGCAAAATGAAACAGTGGTTTTTTCTCAATTGGATCCGCGTTCATTCCATCAATTAATCCATAGACAATTGTGTAGAGTTTTCCATCCCTTGCAATCCTAACACGGCAGAATCCTGTTTCGCTATCATGAATAACACATCTTCTAGCACATAGGTCACAGCGAATGCCTGACTTCAGATTAGAATATAATGCAGCTTCTCTCATCTCATAGATATCTCTTATTTGAAACTTATCGGTCTTGCGGTTTGCCGCAAGGTTTTTGCTGTCAACTTTTATGAATATTTTAAAAGCAAAAAATGCAATGTTAAAAAAGGTCCAATCTATGCCAAGACGAATGGAGTTTGAAACTTTGGGAGGTTTATTTAGCGCAGCTTCCAATCAGAGCAAACCATTCCTTAAAAGGTGCTCAAAAACCAAGTTCTTAGCTATTAGCGATTATTATCGTGCGTCAGATCAATATGTAGAATTGGCTAAGGAATCATTGACTGCTGAGAATCTTGGAATACGGACTCATGAAACTTGCCAAGATTACTTGTCTGAAATTAGGACTGCATTGGAGTCAGGGCAACTAGATACAGGTTTTGTAGATTCGATGGAGAATCTTAAGTCCAAATATCTTAAAGATGTGCTAAGACCTGCGTTTAGGGAATATATTCAGGAGAAGACAAAGAAAAAATCAGAACTTGAAGTAATTTACCTTAATGCATTGAAAATTGATGGTCTAATTGAAACTATTCAATTTATGAATAAAGTGCAACCTGAAGACTAGTTGCTTATTTCTTCTCTTCCATCTTGTTACGGTGAACGAGCGTACTTCCATCTATAACCCAAGCAATTCCCAAGGTTTGAAATTCTTCGGCCCATTTCATGACAATTGCAGGAGCAACACCTAGAGACCTAGCAATTTCGCGGATTGACATTTCACCATGTTCTTCCACCATAAGAAATGCCTTTGTCTTTTCAGTACTATCCATTAAGGACATGTAGCTGTCGATAGTTTCCTCTAAATGTTCGGCTTGCGTTTTTGCTTCATCAAAATCATGCGTCAAGCGCTCATTAGCTGCTGATACTCTATCAAATTCAGTTTTTATTCGTTCAAGTTCTCGTGCTTTGTCACCAGATTCGTAAGAACGGACTCGGGCTCGTAATTCTTCCATTTCAGTAAGTCGAGCATCAGTCGTCCCCATTTCATTCTCAAGTTGACGAATCTTCGTATTCATCTCTCCAAGTTCAACTTCTTTCTGTGATATGATGCCATGATATTCAGCGGTTTTATTTTGTGATACTTCAAGTTTGGATTCTAATTCCTTGATTTTTTCTTCTTGGACTGTTTTCATTGCCTCAAGTGATTTTACATTCTGCCTTAACTCTGCAATCAAGGACGGGTCAACCTTAGGAGCTGATTCCATGTTCATTAAAGTGTCTTCTAAATCATCGTTGCGAACTTTCAATTCTGCAATATCCTTGCGTAGTTCTGTATTTTCAATTTCCCTGTTCTCAAGTTTTTGCTTCTCAAGATCAAGCTCCTGTCTTAATTCATCAATTTGTAACACATACTTCTTTAGCTGTTCTTCAAGTTCCTTTGGAACCTCAATGCGTGGCTTCATTCCAAGAGATGTAGACAGATGCTCAATTTCAGTTGTTGCACGTTGGGTATAATCATTTACACTACTCTTTAGTGTAGACAACTCCTCTAATGTAATTTTCAATGCTTCTTTCATTCCATCAGTTATATCACGCATCTTCTCAAGGATAGGTGTAGACATGCCAGATGTGAGAGAGTCCTCAACAGACTTGAATTCACCATCAACGATTTCTTTGACTTCATCATCAATAAAGACTGATTGAAGGTTAGTCTTTGCCTTTCGTTTACTCTTGGTAATTATGTCACCTCTCATACTAACGAGATTTCCTTTCAAACCAACTAGAAAGGACAATACTACTGGAACAAGGTCTCTTTCAATCCGATCAATATTACCATCAAGTGTTAGAATATTCCTCTCAAGAAGCGAAAGACTATCTCTAAGTCGTTCAATACTGGTGTCCAATTCCATTCGATGTCGAACTTGCTCACTTGATTCAACACGCATTACATCACTTGACATGCGTCCAGATTCTATCAGCTCATGACGCATCTCATCATCGACACCAAGTTCGGTAAGGAGACCCTCAACGACCTTCTTGGCATCAGCACCATCTGTTGGTTCTTTATCAGGCTTCTTCGACATACGAAAACCTCACATCAACAAGTATTGAAAGGCAGATGGAATGAAGGAGTAGGGAATACATAAATCTATTCGCGGAATGTACTATTCTAATCTAAGGTGCCAAAGAAGGCGTAGAAATGCGATTGAAGATTGAGATGCAAGCAAATATACACAATAGAGGCGCTTCAAAATTACTACGAGGCGTGTTGACATGGCATCTCTATACAGACATGGATAATCAGTTTGTTGAAATGATTGATGTCTTCCCACCTGCAAAGGTTAAAGAACGAGCAGAAAAGAATATGGTAGCTATTATCAAAATGCCAGAGTTAAATCCAGGGGAAAGCTTCTCACCATCAGTGATTTTACGAATAGATACTATCACTCGTGATTGGTTATTGGAACCGCAATCGACGCCAGATCTCATGATAGCAAGAAATCGTGGTAGCTATTGTGCAATGCAAAAATACTGGGAAACTGAGGATGAGATTATCAGAGAAATGGCAGAAAATCTAGCTAAACGAACAGGAGATGATGAGTCATACGCTCGTCTTGCATTTAATGCAGTTAGAGAGAGTGTGAAGCTAAAGACTCATCTTGATGAACGTCGTGGAGCTGCTCGAGCTGTGAGAGAGAAAGAAGGGGACTGCGATGAACATGCAGACTTGTTTATAGCTTTGATGAGAACAGCGAGAATACCTGCAAGAAGAATTGTGGGTCATTATTACAGGGGCAAACATGAACCAGAACCACATGCATGGAGTGAAGTATTTCTCAAGCAGAAAGGATGGATTCCAGTGGATGCGGCCTTAGGGAACTTTGGAACTATGAGTGAGAATTATTTCTCAAGAATCAGAGAAGGATTGATTTCAGAGAGACCTACCCTGCAGCTAAAATGGAGCGGCATTGCCACTGAGGCTCCAGTTGTAGAAGAAGAAGTAAAAATGTCTGTTCTTGAAAATGGACGTTCTTAAATCTCATCAAGATAGCCTGTTTCATACAATTGAACAAACATTTCAGCACCAAAATGCCAACTAGAATGAGTATCAAAGACACAACATCGAATCTCTGGTAATAGTGGTGCTTCAAGTGCTGATCGAAGGGTATTGGCAAGATGATGTGCCATCATCTCACCATATGCTGATACTTGAGGAAGTGAATCAATGAATCTTCGTTGCGTTGATTCTAAAGAACCAGGTTTGTAGTCGCAGACTTGGATGTACCCATCTACATAACGAACCAAATCAATATGACCCGTTACCTTGTATCGTTCAGACCAGACTGGAACTTCTATTGCAATTGTCTGGGGATCATGATAGAGGAACTCCTTGAGAATTCCATGATCAGCAGAATAACTAAGTTCGTTTTTCGATCGATGATAATCCCTAATTTTCTGTACTAAATCGTCATCGACATTCTTGGTGACGGATCCGGATCTAATGAGCTGTTTTCGAAATCCAACCTTTTTTGCATTAGACATTGTCTTAAGTCTGAGTCGTGATGCACGAGTATAGAAAGGATCCGAAAAGAGAGTTTCAGGGATTTTGTCGGTATGGATTGTTGTCAAATGAGCCCAGAGTGAGGCAAGGTCTCCAGTCTTGTTTCCCAGACTTTGATGATTAAAGCGATTCCACTGAAATGCATATGCAACTCTGCCATGTTGATAGTCACGACGTACTATATCATCAGAACCGCTAACCATGTCTTTCAAAGACACTCCTAGATTCAAGCTTTTTAATGCACCGACATGTTGTCAGTTCTATGAATAATACATTCAACCATATGTGCCAGATTGCTTGGGATTCTAGAATGATTCTAGCTGATTTGGTATCATATAGCTAATTCGCTTCAAAATGACTTTATTCTTGCATATTTCTTCTAAGTTGAATTTATTAGTGAGGAGGTACTACATAGAAATAGGAAGTAATTGAGTATTCAATTACATTCATGTGGAGGACCGTAATATTGCGAGGGAAACTTCTTAATAAGAGAAGAGTAGTGCATATTGTATCTCTTCTTGTTACTGCAATCTTGTTTATGCAATTAGTAGGTATTACTGCATGGACATCTGATGATGCTAATAGAGGACCAACTATTCTCATAATGCAATTCTCAAACGATCCCGATTCGGATTGGGCCGTCAACGATATTCATTCAAGACTTCGGGCTTTTATTCCAGATGATCCATTTATCGTCAATAGGCTTACTATCAAGAGATCATCCGATCCCAACGACATTGAAAAAGTGGATGCGGATATCATTATCTATGTTTCTCACGGTGGACCATTAGGTATGGTGACTGGGAGATGCATAACCTCTTGGATGCAACTAGCTGGCATTATAGAAAAATCGAAAACACCAATCCATTTATTCACAACATGTCATAGTAAACGAATCATCAAGTATGGCAGTTCCACTTCTGGAAAGATACTATATACAGTTCCCGAATCAAGACCTGCTGAAGTGTCGGATATCGAAGTCATCAGTACAGTCCTGCTAGCTCTGGGTGTAGATTCCAGTTATGTTGACAGATACCGAACTCAGGAGCTGACCAAAGCAAAGGAGTATATCGAATCTGGAGGTGAAGTCCACATCATGGGGGGATTTGATGAGGTCATCCTTGATGCAATATCGAATATTCAGGATAATACTCCTTCTTCGATGGTCTATTGCGATCCTATTGAGCTGAAAAGTCCAGAAACACCCGGACCTTTTTATGATTCAGATCAAACTACAATCAGATTCAATAAAACATCAATATATTATGCAAATAACTACACCATTCTACCTGAACGTATACGAAATATCATTGAGAATTATTTTGGAGGGTACACCCTATTCGATGGCACTTCTGGTAATCATGCTATTGAGAATTTAATGATTACATGCATAGAGCAATATTATCGTAATGCAACTTATTGGACATTTGGTCCGTCTGGAACTCTCAATGACTTGTTCGCTTTCTACCAAGTAGATAGTACGATTAGTACATTCTACTATGTTGCTCTTAGTATCACAGACCTCAAATGGACATACTCTGATAAGAGTCTAATTGCTATAAGTTACTCCGGTACAATGCAGTTAGACGGTTTAAATACACCATACACGCATATTGAACTTCAAATCATTGCAAGCGCTGATAGTTCAAGCAAGATTCAAAGTGTATTCATCAACCAAACATGTGAAGGTGGACTCTATGTTCAGACCACATATGAAGATGGTGTAGCAAGTACTACCACAGGAAGAAATACCGGGAGGAGTTACAGCTATCTTGTAGATCCTCTCAATCCCACTGACTACGAGTATATTGATGACTGGTCTGGTCACCCATATACGAGTGGTACAAACTCCTTTGGTGAGCTTCAGTCTGTTGATGATTATCTCACTGTTACAAACATCACTACCGGTACTGGATGGCATGGTCCTTGTTTTGTTAAGACATTACCATCTGCCTTCAGATTGCAGGACTTGACCTCCTTTAGTGTGAACATGTCTCTCATCCATGCAGATATTGATAACAGAGCAACATCGACCTTGGTTGGACTTTATGATGAGAATCAAAAACCAGTTCTAATACTCAATCTCTTAGATTCCGTTGGAGCAACAGGAATATCATATGCATCTCAGAAAATACACACGATCTATTACAGAGAAGATGGGACTTATATAGAATACTCCTCGGATTCAATCGATGGTAACTTCACTGGTGTCTTAGCAATAAACTATGATTGCA
This sequence comes from Candidatus Thorarchaeota archaeon, assembly GCA_016839245.1. The sequence continues at coordinate 2,102 of JAEOUN010000127.1, read as the reverse complement.
TCAATGGACTCTACGCAAGTGTTCCGGGAGAAGACCACATATACCTATGCAATCCTTTTGAAGTATCATGGGATCGTATTATCAAGTATCTCACCATTGAGAGTTGTCGTTATGGTTCATATCCTGAACATGATGAACGGATATACAGCATTAGAGTCGAATCAACACAGTCTGATTACATTACATATCATGAGAACTGCCAGTCTGTGGATGGCTTTTACAACAGCACGGTTCTCAACTGGGGAACTCTATCAAATGGAACAATTGAAGTACCTTCTGGAGAGAGCTATATCCAGGTATCAGGTATAGATACACTGGAAACAGATTGGGCATACCATAAGACACACTACCTCAATGGAGTCTTAGGGGCAGGAACTGATTATCAGATTCAAATAACTGCATATTATGGTTCAGGCACTGATTCTGGACAAGATGTGTATTTAAACGGCCACTCAAAGACCGATTTCAGTGATGTTAGATTTGTTTCATCTGATTGTTCTGTGTTCTTTGATTATTGGTGCGAATCACTTGTTGTTGGTGACAAAGCTGAATTCTGGGTGAAGATTTCAGAGAATCTAGATTACGACCAAGTAATATCGATCTGGTATGGTAATAGTGAAGCAGAATCTTTGAGTAATGGTGATGATACGTTCATTTTCTTCGATGATTTTGAAGATAACAATCTAAGCAAATGGAATGTGACGCATTCATGGACAACTCAGAGTTCTACAGTTAAAAGTGGCAACTATGCAGGCTACTGCGCTGTAGGTGGTGGTACATTAGAGTACTACGATGCCTTCAATTATGATGTCATGCTTCATTTCTGGACTCGTTCCAATGATGATAGGAAAGTTCCTGTACTTAGAGTCAGTACTGATGCTGGCACTGGATATGACGCAGTTCCTCTCCTCGGACATGTTTCATACTATACTGGTTCAACATATATCAATTGGCCAAGTAACAACGGTTGGAGTGAAGATACGTGGTATGAGTTCGATTTTGGATTTAGCGTGGATACTGATACCACAGAGGGGTGGAAAAATGGTGCATATATGGGTGAAATAAGTCTACCTTCACAGGGCGGAGATGCATCTGTTATAGAGAAATTCATACATCAGCCTCATTCATCCTATACATCAAATGATCTGTTTTTAGATGATTATTTCATACGTAAATGGTGTAATAGCGGCGAACCAACTCACGGTTATTGGGGAGCAGAAGCAAGTTCTTGCAGTTGGTGTGGACCCAATTTCGTCCAAGTTCTGGATCGACCGTTCCGACTAAGCCAACTTGTGGATTTCTCAATAGAGAGCGAAATCTTACTGGATTCAAGTGAAGTTGGGAGAATTCAACTTGGACTGTTTGATGAAAATAAACAATGCGTGATGATGTTTAGTTGGGGAGGTTTTGGTACAACAGAGGGATATGTATATTTGAATAACTATTACTATCCCCAGAGTAGTGTCACTATGTCCCAGTACTCTTATGATTCAGGCCTTTCCTATTCTTGGACCGCTAGAATGTGGCGGGAGGATGGTCTGAATGGCGGAGTCATCTATTCTGGGATAAATGGGGTGCAGACTGGTCAACCATGGAATGTTGCAAATGATAGCAGAGTAATCAAGTATCTCGCAATAATTCCGCAGAGGAGTGGTGGAGATCCGCTTCCTGATATGAGAATCTATGACATACAACTCACGGCTGCATTTGATTCCTCGCAATATGCTGTTGTATTCGTAGAGAATTGTCACGACACAGATGGAAATACTGATCTTGATAATTTCCAGAGTCTTCCGGCTTTTAATTGGGGTGAAAACGATACTGGTGAAGATGGTAATCTCCATCTAAGCTCCGGTGGTTATTTCTATCCATCAATACCAACAGCACAAGAGAATGGTTGGCATGGTCCCAACTTTGTAAGAATACTTGAACAACCTTTTCCAATATGCAACATTACGAACTTCATGATTACCGCAGAACTCATCCAAGCTAGTAGCAAGATGGGCAAAGTAGAGGTAGGTCTTTTTGATGAAGACAAGGAGTTGATAATGTACATCTACTGGGGCGACTCATGGGATAGTGTATCTAGAGGATATTTTGGT
>JAEOUN010000029.1 GCA_016839245.1 Candidatus Thorarchaeota archaeon | reverse complement strand
TTCAACATATCGGATTGTTTTGAAGGAGGTATACGAGTTGCATAGCCTGGTACAGGAAGAGCAAGTCCAAAATCCTGAGCTTCAACTTGTGCTAGTCGCGTATCCAGAGAAGATTCAGTGACATATAGCCATGAGTCACGTCCAGAGTGTGGAGTATCAAGAGCTATTAAGAAATCACCGGGTTCTGGTTCAACTATTGACATGCCTTTTCTAGCTCGGTCACTTAGAATTCGATTGAATAGATAGGACTGATATGCATGGATCATAAGTGTTAAGACTCTTGGTTCAACCTTTAACACAGCCCGTTCATAATCATCAGGATGCTTCATGAGCTCATTCATCATTCTATGTTCATAATCAAAATCCTTTGGAAATGAGTCAATTACGTTCTTAGTGGGAATCAGGTCTTCCGAGAGCTGTTTCCTTGCAGCAAGCAATTCATCAGATTCGAAGGTTCCAGGAGTACATAGTATTGTTCTGACAACTTGTTCAAAATCGCGTCGTATTAGGAATTTGCCAGCTATATGTGTACTTGGTCTAGTAAGTCCAAATCGTTGTACCCCAAAATAATTTAGTAATGGAGTAGTTCGGACCGTTTCTGCAACAGACAATGCATTTTTAGTATCTGTATCTATATCTCTTAAAATAATGGTAAAGCGATTCCCCCAGAGGTCACCAATCTGAATTGGATGACGACTATATTCAGCATCACGTAGTTCAATGTGCGTGAGTGATAAATCTCCCAAAGCAGTAGCAACCTTGGATGGCGCAGACATCCTTTGGACTGCAATTGCTCGCTTGTCCTTTAGACCTGCGTATGTTATGAGATTCCTTGATAGACCCAGTGTTGATGCGAGAATCGTGGAAACAGCCATAGTGGAAATTCCCATCTTCTGGACTGTGAATGAGATGAAACGATTGTGGTATCCAGAAACATGAAAATCCTTGACCTGAGATTCACTCCATTTTTTAAAAGCAAGGGTTGTCTGATCAGGTAATATCTCTTCAACAATGAAGTCTTCAAATCGAGTCTTGAGTTTTCCACCAATACCATTACAATTTGTTGAGTAAAGTTCCATCCCTAATTTTTTCTCAATAGGGTGTGATTCTATCAATCGCATCCCCCTATAGGAGTTTTAAATCTCCTGTCACTTTATCTACATCTTCTGATTTAGCAGGACCGATTCCTATTACTGTGACTGTTCCGGGAGGAAGTTCTGTCATTCCTGCATCCCTGATGATAGCAAAGGGAAGGGATTCCATAATGGCCAGACGCCTGAGTTCCATAATTTCCTCCTCTGATGCTACTCGGACTGCTACTTTTTTCTGCCCTTCTCTAAACCATGCACGCCAAATTTCTTGATGAGAAATCCTAGTTTTTTCAGCAGCGCTTATTGCACCATGGGCGACCTGCACAGCCATCTTACCTCTACTCATCCCAAGGTCAGTACGTACAGCAATGACTTGTTTATACTTGAATTTCCCATCGAATATCATTAGAACTCCTATAGCTCTTTCGAGGGGAGAGTTAAAAACGTGCCTTCATAATCAAAATGCGAGTGTATTATGGACCATGAAGCTGTAGTTATTGGTGCTGGGCCTGCAGGTCTCTTTTCAGCTATAGAGTTAGCAAAGAGAAAGCATGATGTTAGAATAGTAGAGGAACATGATATAATAGGACAACCGGACCACTGTGCAGGACTTCTCAGTACCTCAGGATTACGACGACTGGGTATTCAAATACCAGAGCAGATCATCCAGAATTCCGTTTCAGGTGCAAGAATATACTCACCTTCAGGGTACTCAATACTAATAGAGAGAGGTAGAAACGAAGCAAAAGTGATTGATAGAAGAAAATTCGACAAATGGTTGGCGCAGAAAGCAGAAGAAACTGGAGCAACAATTACAACTGGAGTGAAGGCGATTGAGCTTCAAAGTCAGAAGCAGATTATAGACAGTGTTAAGATAAAGTCAGACAGTATAGATCAACTTAGTGCCAAGATCTTTGTTATCGCGGAGGGGTCTCGCTGTCAGCTTTCTAAAAGTGTTGGATTCCCTATTGTGAAAAAAGCTTACAAATATCCGGCTTTTCAGTATGAGGTTTCATGTGTTGATATAGATAATAAGATAGTAGAGATGTTCTATGGGCAAAATGTTGCGCCAGGATTCTTTGCATGGATTATTCCATTAGAAGAGGGAAGAGCTCGAGTTGGTCTAGCAGCACATGATAAATCAAAATTGAGGTTGGATGCACTCATGCGTCATCACAAGATAATATCAAAAAGAATGCAAGGAGCAAAAATCGAGCGTTCTCTAGGAGGTACTGTACTTGTGGGTGTTCCCATCAAAAAGATGGTAAATAGGAATGTAATAGCAATCGGGGATACGGCAGGCATTGTTAAAGCAACTACAGGGGGAGGAGTAATCCTAGGTGGTCTAACTGCACGATTAGCAGGCATGATCTCCTCTCAGGCATTGTCGTCTAATGACATTCTGGCAACACTCAGTCGATATGATAGACAGGGTAAAGCTCTTGTCAGTAGAGAACTTCGTGTCATGTATCTTGCACAACTTGCGTTAGCTTCTTTGAGTGATAGGGGATTAGATTCCATCATTAAAGATGCTGGAGATTCAGGACTCTTGGATGTCATTAAAGAAGAAGGTGATATGGATTTTCAGGGAAAGGTGATTCGAGGTTTATTGAAAGATCCCCGAATGTTTCTAATAGGACTTAAAGCGATTCGTTATATCAATCCGTTTTTATGACTAGATAATATGCTGTGAGATAGAGGCCAAGATATATGATTAATCTAGAAAAGAGTGAAGTGCTTCCCACTGCGCTAAAGATTCTAGATGAACATCCACTTTGTGATAATTGTCTTGGTCGACAGTTTGCATGGTTAGGGACTGGTACTTCGAATGATGTCCGCGGTTATTCAATAAAACTGACCTTAGCAATGATTGCAGATGAACAGATTAAGTCAGGAGAGAGAGAAAAGGGTACAACATCTGTGAAAATCCTTGCGGGACATGGGATGTTTGAACCAGCGAAACTTCTTGCATTACAGAATTCCATAGACTATGATTCTGAGAATAGTTGTTATCTATGTTCAATTGATAGCAGTTCTATATTTGAGAAGATACCATTAATCGTAGACAGAATGATAGGGCTCTCAAAGGATTTTGAATTCTCAACTTTTCTTGTGGGATCAATACCCAGTCCTATGCTTGTGGAGCGTCAAGATGAACTGAGTGCGAAGCATTCAATCCTTCATTCGGAAACCCTAAAGTCACATCTCAATCGTGAGATAGGAATCGCCATGCAAAAAATCCTTGAGAAAGAAGTGGATTTTGAAAAACCTGATGTCGTTTTCGTCTATGTTATGGAACAAGATGAGATTAGATTGCAAATTAATCCCATTTTCATCTATGGGAGATACAATAAATTGGAAAGAGGAATTCCTCAGAGTAAATGGGATTGCAAAAAGTGCAAGGGTAGAGGGTGTAAGGAATGTGATGGGACTGGTCGCAAGTACCCTGATTCAATATCAGAGTATGTTGGAATTCCTACTCAGCTGTTATTAGATGGTTCAAAATTCAAATTTCACGCAGCGGGAAGAGAAGATATAGACGTATTGATGCTTGGAGATGGTCGTCCCTTTGTAATTGAGATTTCAGAACCGAAGAAACGGTCTCCCAATCTTGATCAACTCACTCATGATATCAACAAATATGCAGATGGTAAAATCAGTGTACATGACCTGGAAATCGCAGACAGGTCAACGCTTCAGAAACTCAAGACATCTGCAGAAAGCAATGTAAAAGAATATCGAGCATTAATTACTACGCAAGAAATCGTGAGCGATAGAAAACTGAAGAAGGCAGAAAAATCATTCAAGAACATTGAGATTGAACAGAGAACTCCAACTCGAGTGGCACATCGACGGAGTGATTTAATTAGAAAGAAAAGGATTCATGAAGTTAAACTCAAAAAACAAGATGAAATTCTTCTTGAAGGTTTTTTCAAGGTCCAAGGAGGAACCTACATCAAGGAGTTAATCTCCGGAGATGATGGAAGAACAGTTCCATCCATCGCACAATTATTGGAAACTCCTTGCGTATGCAAAGAACTCAATGTCATGGCAATTTATAGTGAAGATAGTAAATGATTTTGATAATAGAAAATTTGGGGCTGTTGCGAAATCCTTAAGTGTTGAGCCAAGAGGTCATGCTGGACCTCGGGTGATATTTGGCATAGCCATACCACTACGAAATATAATTAATGAGAGATGCCTTATGGTCAAAAAGAGTCATGGATACCGAGCCCGTACACGTGGCCTAATGAGTAAGAGAATTCGTCAAAAGGGTCTTAGCTCACCCAGCAAAGTTCTGACGGATTTCGAAGAAGGACAACGTGTAGATATCATCATTGATTCTGCATTTCATAAAGGAATGCCGCACAAAAGATATCATGGTAGAACTGGCGTGGTAACAGGTTTAAGAGGTCGTGCAGTAGTTATTGATGTTGGTCTTGGTAAAGCTACAAAATCACTCATCATTAGACGCGAGCATCTCAGACCAAGTAGACTGTGAGGAGTCAAAATGCCCAAAGAGATAATTAGTGAGGAAGAAGTACCACTTCCACAAGTCAAGAAAATATTGACACAGCGGGCAAAGGAAGGAGAACTCTCATTCCAGCAATCGATTACTTTAGAGCATGCAGCCGCTTTTTCAAAGATGGCACCAGCAGTATCCATGAAGTTGATTGAGAAATTACTGAAAAACTATAATCTCTCTAGAGCTCAGGCAGTACAGATTGTTAATATTGCTCCACTTACAATTGAAGAAATGAAATCAGTCTTAGATTCCCGATCAACCAATCTGACAGATGAGCAACTTGCAGAGATTGTGGATTTAGTTGCAAAGAGTGTTTAATACATCTTGAAACTAGAATATGCCGAAAAAAGAAACGCTTTCTCCGATTAGTTTTTATCTCTACTTGTATATCAGTAGTTTAATGTACTCCTATAACGACGGATGTGGCTTTCGATGGAAGGACAACAAAACAGATTGCTTGAGACTCATGCATATGTCTTATCAGTTGTTCCTCCAAAGGAGTTTCTTCGTGATTCGAAACCTCGGGGAGAAGCAGTAGTACAGGGAATTGGTGAATCTCATTTTACATTACTTGAAATGGCTCCGAAGAGAGGAATCACCCTACATCCTCAGGATCGAGTTTCGATTGAAAGAAATTCTATGAACAAAATAGATCATGTCAAACGACGTATCTTATACGAAGACCTCGTACCTGAAAGCGTTACAGAATTGCCATTGGTTATTGAAATGATTGTCACAAAGCATGAACATAGATTTGTGCAGTTCTTCAATGAGGCAACGCCAATCACCACTCGGAAACACTCTCTTCAACTATTACCAGGAATTGGACAAACACTCATGTGGGCAATCTTGGAGGAGAGAAAGAAAGAACCTTTCAAGTCCTTTGATGATATAGCAACAAGGACGAAAATTCAGAATCCTAAGAAAGCTATAACTGCTAGAATTATAGATGAACTCCGAGATGATGTGAAACGGTGGCTCTTTGTACGCCCACCAAAACGAGATGAAGATGAACGCGAGAGAGATCATTCACCTCGAAGATAATATGATATTGCATGCAGGTGAATACCCTGGCAGATGAGGATATTCTTTCACTACTTCAAAAGTACAATGTCAAGCCAAGTAAGAGATTTGGCCAGAGTTTCCTCAAAAATACAGAAGTAGCTAAAAGAATTGTGGGTCATGCCGAGATAACGAGAGAAGATATTGTGTTAGAAATAGGCGGAGGATTGGGAGTCCTCACAGAGGAACTCATTAAAGCCGCGGGATGTGTCCATGTGATTGAAATCGAACATGGACTGGTAAATGCACTACAGGATCGTTTCAAAGATTCAGATAATCTAAATATAATTGAGGGTGATGCACTGGTAGTAGACATTCCAAAGGTCAACAAAGTTGTTTCAAATCTCCCCTATAGTATATCTTCAGAGATTACATTCAGACTATTACGCGAGTCAAATTTTGAGCAAGCAATATTGATGTTTCAAAAGGAATTTGCACAGAGACTCTTTGCTGAGCCAAGAACACAAGATTACTCCAGACTTACAGTCAATATTCAATATCAAGCCGAGATAGAATTTCTCTTTGATGTACCTGCGCAAATGTTCTATCCAAGACCAGCTGTTGATTCTGTTGTCGTTCAGATGAAACATAAATTTGACGGACCACGGGCAAAAGATGATTCTATATTTTTTTGGACTGTCAATGGAATCTTCTCATATCCAAACAAAAATCTAAGACGAGCTCTCATGATATGGTTGCAGAATATTGGTACAGAAAGAACTCTGGCAGATAAATTGATTCTCAGTTGTGGAGGGAACCCAAGAGGAGAGAATAAACTACGTACACTATCCATAAAACAACTCATTACTCTTGCAGACGTGGTATGCGACTATATTGAAAAGAAGCAAATTCCCGACCCGAGAGGTAAATAGAGTGAAAGATGTGTTTGATATTGTTGTCTTTGATGGTGTATATCCTCCGTCAGAAGACACCTATCTTCTCATAGATTCAATAACGATAAAATCCAATGATTCAGTCTTGGATGTGGGTTGCGGAGCAGGATTGGCAACTTTGATGGCAGCGTCAATTGCAAAACAAGTACTAAGTATAGATATCTCCCTAGATGCTGTCCAGAATACAAGGGAGAACTTGCGGAGAAATGGCCTAGGAGATAATGTATCTATAGTCCAAGCAGATCTTCTCTCAGCGTTTTCTGAGAGCTATAAATTCTCATTAATTTTCTTCAATCCACCATATCTTCCAGAAGATGAAACTCGTACAGATATGGATTACGCCTTAATTGGCGGATTCAGTGGCACTGAATTGACTCAGAAATTCATTGTTGAAGCACAACAACATCTAACTAGAGAAGGAATCATCTACATTGTTGTTTCGTCACTAGCGGATATTGATGAAATAAAACGCATTCTTAATGAGAATAATTTTAGAACAAGTGTTGAAAATGAACTGCCTATGTTTTTTGAGAGGATTCAATTACTTAAAGGAGTCTGGCAGGGACACAAGGAAACCGTTTTATAAGAATCCCGAGGAGCACTTTGGAGGCAGCCCGGAGTCTCCAGAGGGAACTGGACATGTCAGAGAAGAAAACAACCAAGACAACTAAAAAAACTGCAAAACAAGCAGCTGAAAAAACTGCCGCTAAAAAAGCAGTGAAGACAACTGGAAAAAAGGTTACAACAGTAACTAAAGCTGAGAAAGCTGAAACTGTTGTTAAAGACAAGAGCATGGTATATCTTGATTTTGTTGCAAAAACAAAAGACAACGGAATTGTCTATGATACCACACTTATTGATGTTGCAAAGGAAGAAGGATTGTTCAGAGAGAATGACCGTTATGAACCAGCTTTAGTTGTAGTCGGTTGGAATTGGCTTCTCGCAGCAGTAGAAGAACAACTCGTTGGAATGAAGGTCGGAGAATCAAAGACAATTGAAGTCCCACCTGAGAGAGGTGCAGGATTAAGAGACCCTGAAAAAATCAAGCTCATTGCAAAGGTCAAATTAGCAAAACATGGTCATAAAGGTTACAAAGGTGAAGAGATTAAGTTCGGTAACGAACGAGGCGTCGTCACTGCAGATCTTGGTCGAAGGGTTCGTGTGGACTTCAACAGTCCATTCGCGGGTAAGACCTTGATATACGATGTGACTATCAAAGAGATAATCTCAGACAAAATTGAGAAATTAAAAGCAGTCCTCAGACGTAGAATTCCAGGAATCCCAGAGGATAGATACAATGTCACAATGGCTAAGAAAGTTGTGACTGTTGAATTACCTCAAGAAACAAGATATATCGAAAATATCCAATATGGTGAGATTGGAATTGCAGCGGATATCCTAAAAGCAGCAGAAGATGTTGAAGAGGTCAAGATTGTAACATCTTTTAAGAGACCTGAACCACCGAAAGAGAACGTAACGTGAGAAGTTTGGTGATTAGAAGACTTATTTTTCTCAATGATGTTCACTGAGAAAACCTTAATAATGCTCTCCTAGACCAAAACTTGTCACTTGTTCTTTACGATTCATCTCCTACATGGAGTCAATTATCATGGAACCAGATATGCAGCCCCCGGCTGAACTTAAGACCGGCACAACAACACTTGGAATGATTGCCAAAGATTGTGTAGTATTAGCTAGTGACCAGAGAGCAACCATGGGTTATCTCATTGCTAGTAAGACTGCAAAGAAGATCTACAAGATAACAGACCGAATTGGTGCTACGATTGCTGGATCTGTTGCAGATGCACAACAAATCATGGATCTGTTAATTGCAGAGGCAAATCTCTTTGAGATTCAGAGAGGGCGGCCAATACGGGTCAAGGCACTTACTCGTCTTCTAAGTAATATCTTGTTTCAAGGTAGAGGAGCTTACATGCTGGGGAGTCTCGTGGGTGGTTTTGATGACGAAGGACCACAGGTCTTCTATACCGATTTTATTGGTTCAGTAATTCCTGATAATTTCGTTGCAAGTGGCTCAGGGTCACCTGTTGCCCTTGGTGTTCTTGAGGCGGGGTATTCTGAAGGCCTCACCAAAAAGAAAGCAATTGAATTAGCAGTGCATGCAATCGCCGCTGCTATTGAGAGAGATGCCGCAACTGGCAATTCAATCCTAGTCAGTGTGATTGACAAAGACGGCTATCAGGAAGTCCCTAAGGACACAATAATGAAGATCTGGAAAGGACAAGAGTGATTCAGTTTATTGCACGCATAGCACACTAACTGTTCTATGTGAAGCTTGACACTATTCAGTGTTAAAGAAGAAACATGAGACCACATGGGGCATATATTGGTCGAAAATTGTGATGTGATTATTCATGCAGCCTGTTGAAGAACAAGAATATGTTGATATTAGAGAAGAAGTCAAAAAGGCACTTCCTCGGTCAGCGGCAATCAGTGCAGTTGAATATGAAGGACCAGAGATTGCAATCTACTCAAAGGCACCAAAGATATTGCTAGACGATGGTGATAAAATCAAGGCATTAGCAAGAAAGATGCGAAAAAGAATAGTGGTAAGATCTGCACCCGAGGTACGATTGACTCATGAGGAAACTGAGAAGGCAGTTCGTGAGCTAGTGCCGCAGGAGGCAGAGATCACTTCCATTGACTTTGATATCTCTCGAGGTGAAGTCATTATTGAGGCTCAGAAACCAGGACTTGTCATTGGAAGAAATGGAACTACTCTTCGAGAAATTACACGTCAGACTTTTTGGCGACCTAATGTCATGAGAACTCCCCCAATTGAAAGTAAATTGATCAAGCAAATTCGATACATCATCCAATCAGAGGCTGCAACTCGGAACAAATCTTTCCGAGAGATTGGAAGAAGAATTCATAGACCCCTACTCATGGAGAATGGATGGATTAGACTTACTGCAATGGGTGGATTCCGAGAAGTAGGAAGATCTTGTATGCTCCTTCAGACTGGTGAGAGTAGTGTCATCATTGACTGTGGAGTGAACGTAGGAGCACCAAGTAAAGCATTTCCAAGGTTAGATATGCCAGAGTTCAAGATTGAAAACCTTGATGCGGTTGTGATAACTCATGCTCATCTTGACCATTCGGGAATGGTTCCATTCCTTTTCAAATATGGATACCGTGGACCGGTATACATGACTGCACCAACTCTTAATCTGGCAACTCTTTTGCAGTTGGATTACATCGATGTTGCCGAACGAGAAGGAAAACTCAGACCATATAGAGACCGTGATGTAAAGGAGTCAATTCTTCACACCATCCCTCTCAACTATGGTGAGGTAACAGATATTGCTCCTGATGTCAGGTTAACAATGCATAATGCAGGGCATATTCTTGGTTCTGCAATTGTTCACTTCCACATTGGTGATGGTCAATATAATATGGCATACACGGGTGACTTCAAATTTGGTAGAACAAGGTTACTTGAACCAGCCACCTTCACTTTTCCAAGACTTGAAACACTGATTATTGAGAGTACTTATGGACATCCAACTGATAAAATGCCTCCACGGCAAGAGGTTGAAAAGAAATTTGCTATGTTGATTAAACGGGCTCTCGAACGAGGAGGAAAAGTTCTCATCCCAGTTCTGGCTGTTGGTCGTGCTCAAGAGATTATGCTCGTGATTGAAGACCTTGTCTCAAAAGAGCGTATTCCTAAAGTACCGGTATACATTGAAGGAATGATTGCACAAGCTACAGCAATCCATACAACTCATCCAGAGGCTCTTAGTAAAAAGATTCGAGAGATGATCTTTCATCAAGGAGTCAATCCATTCCTCTCAGAGATATTTGTCCAAGTGGATAATCCTGAACAACGAGAGGAAATTGCGGAAGGAGAACCATGCATCATAATGGCGACTTCAGGTATGCTTGCAGGTGGTCCTAGTGTTGATTACTTCAGACTTCTAGCTCCTGATGAAAAGAATATGCTCGTGTTCGTGAGCTATCAAGGAGAGAACACAATGGGCAGACGTATTCAGAAAGGATGGAAAGAAGTCAATATGCGAAACCGTGAAGGACAGACGACTGTAGTGCCTGTCAATCTCGAAGTTGGTACAGTGGAGGGATTCTCCGGTCACTCTGATAGAAAGCAAATCCTCAATTTTATCAAGAGAGTCAACCCTATTCCCGAGAGAATTCTAGTTGCACACGGTGAAGCATCGAAGACGATGGGATTGGCTTCAACTATCCACAAGGCTTTGAATATTGAGACAAAGGCACCAATGGTCACTGAATCCATTAAACTTCGATGAGGTCTATAGTCTTACAAATGATGGTGTCACAATCATACAATCATCATTTACCAATGCGAGATCTGCCTGATAGCCTTTAGTTGCACCACGAATTCTTTCAATAATTCGCTTTAATTCTAGATGTTTCTGTTCATTTCCGTCGTTCAGACATGAAATATCAAGTAGAACAATATTTCCTTCTTTTATCTCCTCAACAACATATGGAACATCTGAGAGAGATTCTAATTTCTTAGAACGAATAAAAATCTCTTCTAATTCACGGAGTTTCCGAAGTTCTTGTGTGGGATCAGACTGCGCAGAATCTGATACGGGAGAAAAAAGACCAAGTTTTGGAAATATCTTTTCGCTATCAGAGCTATCAGAAGAATCATCATTTTGCCTACGTCTGAAAATAGATCTCACTGAGTAATCACCTTCTTTCACTCACAATTATGAATCAGATATATGAAGAAAAGACCGAGTATTATAGAGAAAAATAAAGAGCCAATCTTTATCACAAGGAGCATAACATATCAACTGAGGAAGATGTCAAAATCGAGAGAATCTGAAGACAATCTATCTAATCTTCGCGACCAATTAAAGGCCTTAAGCAATCGTCACGCCATAGAGATTCTGCAGGTACTTAATCCACAGACGGGTGAGATTATTCCTACTTTAGGTTGGGATAACATTGTTGAAGGACTTCTTGCTCTAGATGGTATTATTAAACCCGATATTAGTTTGAGGGGCGAACGAACGCAAGATGAAGCGCAATATGAAAATATGCGGCAGGGATTGATGTCGGGGGGAACTATTTACGAAACAATGAATAAACTAGTAAAAGCTGGTTTTGTCATCTCTTCAGGCGAAAGGGGAAAAAGACAACGTGGATTTATGATTACACATGAGGGGCGACTTGCTCTTGCATCAATTGGTCAACTAGAAGGGCCTATTGGAGTTAATACGGAAGTTCAGCTTGCGGCCAGAACATTGCTGAAATACAAAAATTTCGTTAGTTTATTGCCAGCACAGGATAAGTTTGTTCGTGATATTGGAGATATAAATCAGAATCTTGTAATTCAGATGCCACCTGGATCAGGGAAGACATTTCTAGCAATGATAGTGATTCTTCTCAAGCTTCAGAAAGGAGTAAAATGCCTTTACTTAAGTCCGTATACATCCCTCAGTAGACAGATAATCGATGAATACGGACCATTATTGGAGGATATGGGATATTCTGTTGTTCGATTTGATGGACTTACTCCAGCATCGGATGCCGAGCTTGAATCTGCGAATCTTGCTATTGTTATGTATGAAACCTTTGCATCAGAATTACTGAAGAAGAAAAAGTGGACAGAGAGGATTGGCTTGTCAGTGATTGATGAGCTGACTGAACTTGATTCTGTTCAAACACACGTAGAGGCACAGAATTTAGGGACTGACAGAAGTGTAAAACTGGACTTCATTGTTACACTTCTTAAGGAACAGTCACAGATTTTGACACTATCATCAAGATTCGGAAATACCGAAAGAATTGCTGAATGGTTAGGTGCATCCGTGTTCAAGCCAAATGTGCAACTCCAACCAGATGAATTCATTGTCGTACGGAGTGAACAGGGGATAGAAATTAAGAGTAGTGATGGAACGCAATGGGGGATATCTCAGAGAGAAGATTTTCTTGATGCAGTAATGGATCATATCCAAGACTATGAGAAGAAATCTATACTCTTTGTAGTAGGTTCTAGATACAAAGCACAAGGTATTGCACGACGCTTAGCAAACAGCCATCCAAGAAAGATACAGAAAGAGGTTGTAGAAAGAATACTGGGAACAGGAGAACGCCTTCCTCTGAGTACACGATTATCTAAAACGCTCTCTTCAGGAGTCGCGTTTCATCACTCAGGTCTGGATGCGGGAGTTCGACAGAGGCTTGAGCAGGCAATCAAGGATAGAGTTGTTAGAACAGTAGTTTCAACCACAGGAATAACGTCAGGAATGAGCTTTCCATTCGATAGCGTTGTAATCCTTTTTGATCCAAACATGTACTTTTTGACAGTCCGATCGCGGTATCTACAGATAGCGGGTAGAATTGGTGAATACCACCTTGCACAATACGGAGGTAGAGTCTATCTCATCTTTGAAGGTCCATTTCAAGATATGCCCAGTTCTGAAGCAATGGTAGAACGACTTTTGCACAAACCTCTGGAACCTCTATGCCCAGGTCCACTGTATCCAAGCCTTGCTGTAAGCATTCTTGTAAGAGATATTATAGGGGGCAATTTAACAACAAAGGAAGACTCAAAAAAGAGGTTCTTGGAGTTCGTGAAAAATACCTATCGGGCAAAGACAGACCAAGAGTACACAGAAAAAATGAATAAGTTTTTCGAAACTATGTTCGCTTGGCTTGCAAAAGAGAAAATTCTTGAAGCTGATACGAAAGGATACAAGATTGACAAAGAAGCACGAAAGGCTATCCTTGCAGGAATGGATCCCATTGATTATATCCAGGTTAAGAATACTATTTCAAATCTAAAGGAAATAGACTCTGAATCTATGTTTATTGATTTACTACTTTGTTTTCACCTTCCGCTGTCCATAAGACCAAGAACATTTGTTCCATCAAAGAATGAATTGAAAATAATGGAGCTAAATCCCCCAGAAGAGTGGTATATGAGTCGCGTTCCAGAGAGAGAGGAGATCAAGAGAAGAGTTCTTGAGAGGTGGCTTGATGAACAAGAGGTTTCAATTATCATTAGTGAGACCAGGGAATTAGCAAAAGGAATCAGCCTTGATGAAGGAGATTTAGACTCATTATTAGGTGTATGTAGTGCAGCGGCAGATAATCTCAGCAGATTCTATAGAGAGATACGAATTCAAAAGTTATCTGATAGATGTCATATCCTGAGTAGGCAGTTGCAATATGGAGTACATCCAGACTTGGCAGATTCGGATTTACTAGATTTACAATTTATCAAGGGTGATAACACACCTTCAAATCGAATATCAAGAGTTACAGCAAGACACCTCTATGAAAATGAGTATCATTCAATTTCAGATATAGTAAGAAAAGATATTGATGCTAGTAAGAAAGGACTAGCAAGAGATAGATTTGCAAAGAATTGTGGACTGGAACTGGATATGGCACGAGAAGTGTACAAAGCAGCTATGATGCATATTCGTTCGAAACTAAAAGTAGATGATGAAGACGAGGATGCATGAATTCTAAGATTTGCCAAATTCCCACAATGCATCATTTACATGATGTATTGATTTTATTACCTTTCCACTCGATGATTCTCTAAGGTCTGCAGCAGATAGTTGTGAAATACCAACTGCTAATGGTTTCTTATGGCGTTCATCTACAATAGCCACAATTCCATTCTCGATTACTTGATCGTCGACTTGTGTAATACCTGGACGCATGATGTCGGCACCATTAACAACGAATTTCACGGCGCCCATATCGACAACTACCTGCGGTATTCTAATGATACCCTTTAGGAGAGCTCGAAGAGTAGGCAATTTCCTTCCATTATATTCAAAGAAAATAATCTCTCCATCAAGAAGAAGCACATGTGAACCATCATCAAGAATCCCACTCTCAATTTGCGATTTATCATCAAGTCCAATTTGAGACCCTAGATCTTTCTCAATTTGCTCAATCTCATCACGTTGTTCACGCTTCTTCAAGAGATGACGCTTTTTGATACGTTCTATTTTTGGCATATATCTATCAGAGGCATTACTATCCTTTTGAAACCTACGAAATGCTCGTGAAATGAAAACTACAAAAGTCGGCATCGTCATGTTTTTAAGTCGTTTCCAAAGACTAGCCCGAGTATCAAGTGACCGTCGGCCACATGATGATTCTTCTGTGTTGGTGATATGATGAACGCAGGTAAACCTATGGAACTCCTTCAGACTTCAATTGGCTCTCAGGTTCTTGTCGAGCTAAAGGGTAGAAAGATCATCAAAGGTAAGCTGCGAGGCTATGATCAACATCTGAATCTCATTCTTGAGGATGCAGAAGAGATTACAGTTGATCTTGAAACCAATGAACAGACAGTCACACAAGTAGATACAGTAATAGTACGTGGTGATAACGTGATTCTCGTTTCACCTCCGCCAAAGTAATTCAAGGAGAGAACATCAATGGGAAAGGGTACTCCATCAAAAGGTAAGAAAAACAATCCACATCATATACGCTGTAGAAGATGCGGCAGGAGGTCATACCACGTAAGACACAAGCGATGTGCGGCATGTGGTTTTGGTGTTTCATCACGACTACGTCAATTCAACTGGGCACACAAGAAAGTCCACGGCACACGTGTTCGCGGCTGATTTGATGCAGAGATGACTCCTCTTCTCTCTTATTCTTGTGATTAGCTACGTTAACACGACTACAGTTACGTAGAATATACAATGTCCCCAGTATCCAGAGCTATCTCTTCATAGAGCGTTTCTTGCTTGCCGCAGATTAGCATAATATTTGTAAACTTAAATGGAAGAGGATCATCATTAAGGAAATCTTTCCCAGTCATCAACTGGTAATGCAGATGTGAATATGTTGTTGATGCTCCTGAGAAACCAACACGACCAATCTTCTGATCCCTTACAACATTATCACCTTTGGAAACGACAATACTATCTCTTTCAAGATGATATAGGTGACTGTATTCTTTCTCATTGTGCTTAATGACCACATAATTTCCTGCAAGTTCGTAGATACTATCATTAGCGATTGCTTTGTCCATATTGAAGGGAATATCATAGAGGTCTTCGAGATCATTCTCAACTACAACGACCTCGCCATCTGCAGGCGCATAGACCTCGATACCATGAGTATAGAACTTTCTGACATCATCGAAATGAAAGTCATAATTCTCCTTATACTGAGTCTCCTTCATCCTCCGAGTATTCCCATCAGGACCAAGGAGAGTGAAATCTACACCAAAACGACTGAAATTAGATGAAAAACGACCATGTGTCACATCTCGTACGATGGACATAGAAAATCTGCGATGATGAGAGTAGAAGTCATGACCGTCAAGGATAGTGAGGATTCCTCTTAGTGGTAGCGAGAGTTTAACCATCTGTTTGTACTTTTGTGGCTGTACGATGATATTCCCATAGTAGTACTCAGTCTTGGTCTCGGGACAAAAGAAGGTGAACATATAACGTAAATAAGCAATGGACATACTATATGGAAATCGATGAAATGGATTGAAGACATCCAGAGTCTCTTTGCCATTTATCTCGTAATTCCCAATTGTGTGAATCCCAGGGATGCCAACTCCATTATGATTTAGATGTCTGAATGTAATAGGGGCACCGGTGTCGTCATATACAGCTACCTTGATGAATTTGATAACCAATTTCATATCAGTCAATCCAGAGATAATAAAATCAAAATTCAGATTGATTGAGTCCCGTGACTCCTCAAAATAGACGATATTGGGTTCAACCGTTATTGCTACCACCTTTTCAGGGGATTCGTGATTTGAGAGAAATCCTTGAAGCATTGCTTTGTTACAGTATTCAACATTTTTTGACCGGGTCATTGGTTGGCACAACAAGATATTCTGAAGCATCATGTCTTATAGAAATGATGATTCATTAGAAACGAAATCTCTATGTCATCAAGTATCAATAATCAATAGGTGTGCTGGCCATGGATGATACTCAGAAGGACCTCGAAACAGAGTTCAAGATCATATCAATCATGCAGACAATAACAGAGGAACTTGATGATGAAGGAAAAAGAATACTGCGAAAGATTTTCAGTATAGATCAATCAAGTCGCAAGTCTACTAAGGATAGAATCAGGTTAAGGAGATGAGTAGTCCTGTGATTTTGAAATTAACTGAAGTATCACTATCAACTACTCATCTCAAGGTATGTGTGGGTAGTTTGGAAACAATCACAGCTTTATGAGAGTGTTAGGTAGTTTCGGAAAGAGCGTAATCTCCCGTATGTGTGACCGCTTCGTTAGAAATCTGACTAATCGCTCAATACCGAGACCGCCACCGGCACTTGGACATAACTGTTTACTCTTGGCATACTCAAGGTATGGAGCAAAATCGTCAGGATTCTGACCACGTTCTTGTATTTTTCTTACAAGGATATCGTATTCGAAATCTCTCTCACCACCAGAAAGACCCTCTTGATATCCTTC
>JAEOUN010000006.1 GCA_016839245.1 Candidatus Thorarchaeota archaeon | reverse complement strand
TTGAAGATCGCGGTACTTCCTTCAACAATTCCAGCGGTACCAAGCTGTCCTGAAACAAACTTCAGAACCTCGCGTCCCGGGCGGTTGAGGACATTTATGATATCCTGAAAGTTCTGCCAGAAACTGCGATTACCCTGTACTACCAATTGCACTTTTGGAACCTTGAAACGTTCTCCAGATCGTTTGAATGCATCTTCTGGCACCTGTGAACGTGCACGGTCAAGAAGGCCATCATAATCGTCCATGATTGAATTTTCTCCTAAACACTATTGAAGGTATTGTTTCGACTATCTCAGCTGAAATCAGCTGGAAGATACCGTGAGGGATCAACCTCATTGATTAATCCATCAGCGATGAGATTGAAGACCTTTTTCTGAACACTAAAAGAGTCCTCACCTTTTTCTTCAAAAAAGGCAACGATATCTTTCATATGCACACCCTGGGGATTAGCGTGTAACTCGATATAATTCAGAATCTGTTTCGTGACGCCAGACACCGATGCTCTCTTTGGTGAGGCTGTTGAGAGTACCTGTTGACTTTCCTCTACAATCTCAGGCGTTGTAACGCCGCTACGTGTGAGAATGCCTTGATATCGTTCTAAAAGATGCAATCCCATATAGTTCGGATCAGTAATCTCCTTTACAATCTCAGGTACAATATAGGTTTCATCCTCATACTTGCGAATCTTCCCGATAACTAGAGCCAGTATCTTCTCCTTAACCTGGTCCAAGAGAGCTGCTTCCTCTTCACCCCAGACCTTAAGTCTAATCGTATCCGTACCATCATCGAGGGTAACACTTACAAATCGCTTGCCTTCAGAACTTGCCTCTTTATTGAATTTACTCACGACAAAACCTACTAAGACAACTCGTCGAAGTTCAACACCGTATGGTGAGATAACATGGGGTCCATTATCTTCTCCATAGTTTCCATTGATTATATCAGAAATGGAAGCTCTAACAGCTGTCATTCTCTCTCTCAAGCTGGATTCACCTTTTCTCTGTTCATTGATGATATGGATACTATTTATGAGTCACGCAAGTACAGTCAGCAATCACTAGTCTTTATGGCTGTTTTCCTATAGATACTTCAAAAGAAATCAGAAAGGGAACTCTGGCGAGAAGACCCTCGTATCTCCTCTAATGCAGCCTGGAGGCGTTCCAATGACTTCTCAACACGTCCTCTGCTGAAATCATGTTCATCACACAGAATCTTGTGAATGTCATCAGGATTTGGATTGGTCCATTTCGGAGTCGTTAGGTCTAATGTAGGCGGATTGAGGAAGATCTCTCTGATTTCGTTATAGGGAAAAGTGAATTTCTCACCTCTCTCTTTTTCTACTTCCTCCAGATTGCCATGTTTCTTTATCAGTTTCAAAGCAGTCTTCTGTCCAATTCCAGGTACACTATCATTATAGTCTGTTCCAACAAGAATAGCAATGTCAATGAGTTGTTCTCTAGTAATTCCTAGTATTTTCAAATTTACATCTAAAAGAATGAGCTCGGGATCAATGCTCTTGTATGTCTTAGAACGAGCAACTCGGCGCCTTCCTGAAATTGAGAGATTGCGTATCATCCGAGGGCAGTTGTACAGGAGCGAATCATTATCTTGACTAGCGCTTGCCCAGACTAAATCCTCTCGCGCCATTTGAGCAGCCAAGGCTTCTCCCTCAGATGGAGCTTGAATGACAGGGATTCCTAGAGCACGAAGTAAGTCTTTGGTTTCATCAATCATTGGACCTGTAAGCCTTGAACTTGCCTGAGCTGCTTTACGTGCGTCCTCGATTCTACCCTCCTCTTTGGCTCTCTGCCACTCTTCGTATGCAGAATCACGAATTTCCCTGCGTCGTTGAACTTCATCTGCCTTTAAATCGGGAGATACTCCATCAAAGACATAGACTGGTCGTATCCCATTTTCAAGTAGATTCACATTTCTATAGAACATACCACTGAGATGGCTAGTAACCCGTCCGTGCCTATCTGAAAGAGGAGTGCCATCTGGTTGACGAATTGTGGCAAGGAAAGAATAGATTGTATTGAATGCATCAACAGCAATGTCTTTTCCAGAGAGAGCACTCAACGTGAGCGTTTCAGCCTCGAATACTTCCGCAAGTTTTGTTCCCATGGAATCCACCTCGAGGATTCATGTTGCTAAAGACGCAAATCCATTTTATCCTTTTCAGAAGCTTTACACTTCGACAGATTTATAACAATTCACCAAATCGAGGCCAAAATTGGTACAGTGTGTACTAATTACAACCTTTCTGGTGAGGTTTTGGTAATAATGAAAGCTACTAGGTGTACTTCCTGTCATGCCTCGATATCACCTCAGGAGGCAAATGTAAAATTCCAATGTCCATCCTGCGGTGAGTTCACAATATGGCGCTGTGAATCATGTAGACGTTTCTCTAATAGATACACCTGCCCGAACTGTGGTTTTGAGGGACCATAGATCCAGATTGGAGATGAAACGTAATGGCCCGCGTTGTGATGACGATTAAAATCATGCCTGATGGCGTGGATATTGACTTAGATGACCTCATTGAAAATATCAAAAACGCAATTCCCGAGGGGACTGATGTCGGTGCAGTAGAAACCCAGCCAGTAGCATTTGGTCTAAAGGCAATTCGAATGAATCTTGCACGAGAAGAGTCAATGGGAGGCACTGACGATATCGAGAGCGCAATTAGCGCCGTTGAGGGAGTATCACAAGTGGAAGTCGAAAGAGTTTCAAGAATGTAGAATCTTCAAAACAAGTGATTTCCAATAGATATAGGAGAAACTAGTATCTCTTAATAATCAAACCTAAGTGATTTTGTGTATTGGATTATATATGTCAGAAAGAAACATTGAATAGCAGATGAAAAAGTGAGTTCATTGATTCAAGACTCCTTTCACTTTTCCGTAACGATGCAGTCGTGGAGGATGTTTCTATAGTGGTCGAAATTGTACTAAAGGTCGCAGAGGCTGAACACAGAGACATTGGCAGGTTCATAGTTAGAATTGATGCTATGTCTATGGAAAAGCTGGGAGTTCGGACTGGAGATATCATCCAAATCAAAGGTAAGAGGATAACAGCAGCCATTGCATGGCCTGCGTACCAGGGTGATAAGGGACATGAGATTATTCGGATGGATGGTAGAATCCGAAGAAATGCTGGAGTTAGTCTAAGTGAAAAAGTGACTGTTTCTAGAGCAAACGAAGAACCTGCAAAGAGTGTAACTCTTGCTCCTACATCAGTACCAATTCGACCAGAGCCCAGATTCGAAGAATTCGTAAAAAGGAAGCTTTTGAATTGTCCAGTAACCGCACAAGATACGGTATTTATTCCGATTCTTGGAAGAGCAATTCCATTCAAGGTCACATCAATCAAACCAGCAGGAACAGTAGTTGTTCAACACTCGACGATATTAGCAATTGCTGAAAAGCCAACGGGAGACGTCGTTGGCACAGCTCAAGTCACCTATGAAGAGATTGGAGGACTCTCTGATGCTATTCAAAGAATCAGGGAGATGGTCGAACTTCCAATGAAACACCCAGAGATCTTCAAGAGATTGGGAATCGACCCACCTCGAGGTCTCATCCTTCATGGTCCTCCTGGAACAGGTAAGACTCTATTAGCAAAAGCAGTCGCTAGTGAATCAGAAGCAAATTTCGTCCATATTAATGGTCCAGAGATTATGTCAAAGTTCTATGGAGAATCAGAGCAGAAACTCAGAAAGATCTTTGAGGAGGCTGAAGAAAACGCCCCCAGTATCATCTTTATTGATGAGCTAGATGCCATTGCACCGAAGAGAGAAGATGTCCAAGGTGAAGTAGAGAGGCGAGTTGTTGCTCAACTCCTCGCAACAATGGATGGTCTAAAGTCACGAGGACAGGTCATTGTCATTGGAGCGACCAATCGAGTCAATGCATTAGACCCAGCCTTAAGAAGACCGGGTAGGTTTGATAGAGAGATTGAGATAGGTGTACCTGACGAGATAGGAAGATTGGAAGTGCTTCATATTCACTCGCGTGGCATGCCACTCACTGCAGAGGGCGAGGGTAAGGTTGACCTTCAGCAATTAGCGAAAAAGACACATGGATTTGTAGGTGCTGATCTGCAAGCACTATGTAGAGAGGCAGCTATGAAAGCTTTGCGAAGATACTTACCTCAATTGAATCTTGAGGATGATGAGATTCCTCAAGATGTGTTAGATCAACTCGAAGTAACTAATGGCGACTTTGTTGAAGCTATGAGAGAGATTCAACCATCAGCTGTAAGAGAAGTCTTCATTGAGGTACCTAATGTGAATTGGAGTGATATTGGAGGTCTAGAGAGTGTCATTCAGACACTTATTGAAGTAGTGGAATGGCCACTTAAAAGACCAGAATCATTCAAGCGCCTCGGGATAAGTCCTCCAAAGGGTGTATTGATATACGGACCACCAGGATGTGGAAAGACATTACTTGCAAGAGCTGTGGCAACTGAAAGCGAAGCGAATTTCATAAGTGTGAAAGGCCCTGAACTTATTTCTAAATGGGTAGGTGAAAGTGAAAAGGCAATTCGGGAGATATTTCGAAAGGCACGAACAGCAGCACCTGCAATAATATTCTTTGATGAAATCGATGCGATTGCTCCTGCTAGAGGAGGCGGCTCGGGTGATTTTCATCATTCAGAGCGTGTAATAAGCCAACTGCTAACTGAGATGGATGGTTTGGAATCAATGAAAGATGTAGTTGTGATAGCGGCTACTAACCGTCCAGAGTTAATCGATAAAGCATTGCTTCGCACTGGTAGGTTTGATAGATTTGTAAATGTCGATGCACCAGACGCAGAGAGTAGGAAGGCTATCTTTGAAATTTATATGCAAAATATGCCTCTTGATGATGATGTTGACATCGATAACCTTGTTGTCGCAACAGAGTACTTTGTAGGTGGAGATATAGAAGCAATCTGTAGAGAGGCAGGAATGCGAGCTCTACGAGAGGATATGGATATTGAAAAAGTATCTGCAAAGCATTTTGAAGATGCACTAAAGGACGTCCATGCCTCAACAACAAAGGAGATGCTTGAGCGTTTCAGAAAATTAGATCAATATCTACGAAGAACAGTAGAGATTGATCAGGCTGCTCATGCAATGTTTGGATAGTAGACGATGGTGATTAAGATGACACAATGGAATGCTATGCCTCTTGCAAATCTAATAGTATCCATAGTACGAAAACGTCATGGAGTGATATTGGATGATGAACTAATCAGAGCGCTCAAGAAAGAACTTGGTGCTGAACCTAGTGAAGCTGAATTAAATACAGCATTGATGCAGCTCGAAATCAATGGATTAATTCACGTCGGGCAAATTACGAAAACAAAACGACGAATTGAAGCGATATCTGAGGGAACAGAATTCTTAGCTGTAGATGAAGATTGATTTATTGGACAGCAGGTGTACTTCGAATGTCTGGATTGCGGGTGTTGGCAGCTGGCAAGTTTGATATTTTACATCTTGGTCACCTCGCTTATCTCGAGCAAGCTAGAAAACTTGTTGGAGATGATGGTGAGCTTATTGTAATTATTGCACTCGATAAAACAATTGAGAGGGAGCGCGGAGCGCCACCAGTATTTCCACAGGAGCAACGAAGAAAATTGGTCCAAGCACTTGGAATCGTAGATCAAGCTATTCTTGGGATTGACACCGATGACCATACCGAGATTGTGTTGCAAATAAAACCAGACATTATCGCTCTTGGGTATGACCAATATACAGACATTGAAAGGATGGAACAGCGAATCTCAGAATATGGTCTTCATACAAAAGTTGTAAGGCTTGAAAAGATGACTGCAGACGGTCTATGTTCATCTACTCTTATCAGACAAAGAATTATAGACTATTATAGAGAGAATGGTAGACCAAAGTAGTATTGTTAGATGATTAGTTCTCCTCTCAACTCGACTTCTCTTCTTCTAAGAGCATTGCTCTCCCTTCTGTCAGTCTCAAATTTCCATACTCCATAGGCAAAGGTTGCTAGGGCACACAGAAGAATCAGTCCGCCAAGTGTACCCCAGTTATATGGAAAATGTTCTATAAATTCAGGTATTGGACCAAGAATGAAGTAGGGCCAGTTGACAGCCAATCCATAGAGATATAGAAGCCCAATCAATGCGACCTCCTTCATATAAGCCATTGCGTGCTTGTCCTCTTTGAATAGAAGTACAACAGGTGCAAACCAGTAAAGATACCATGGCATCACCCATCTGAACATGAAGAGAATAGTCGGGATTAAGCAGATGTAAAACGGGAC
The DNA here is from genome assembly GCA_016839245.1 of Candidatus Thorarchaeota archaeon. The sequence goes on along the minus strand of JAEOUN010000006.1, from coordinate 27,084 downwards.
TAGGGCAATCAATTTTTGCCGTATCGATTTTTCATTGAATTCCGTCTTTAACGGGAGAAATTCCTTAAAAGTGGAGAGTAGAAAGAAAGTATAGATGATACTAGGAAGTAATGCAGGGTACCAGACATAGCTATTAGGTATGTTCATCAAATCGGGGGTGTCAAATGCAAGTCCCGCGTACATGGGATTTACTATGAGTGGACTATAGCTTGATAGGTTCAGAAGATGTGATATCAATGAATCAAAGCTTGCACCGAAGAAGACAGGAACTATCGTAATAATCATAGACGCAAAGAACCATATGGATGATACAGGATCTTGTAGGAAAAAGATGGGAAATACAACAGCAGGATAGATCTTTGTCTGCACTGCGATGCCTAGAGTAAACATTGCTTTTCCGCGTTGATTCTCTTTCCAAAGGACAAGAGACATCAAAAGGAGACAATCAACTATGGGTTCTAGCTTTCCACCCCCAGCAGACATGGCGAGACCATATATGAAATAACCACCAAAAAAGGCTCTTGCCCAATATACTTTGTAGATTTTATCGCGAAGTAAAATTCCTAGTAGTGCAAGATTCAGGTTAAAGACAAGTACTAATATGAAATTTAACCAAAGGGGTTGCAAGTCCCCAGTTCCAGGAAACAACCACGTTGCTATAGCAAAAAATATCAATCCAAAGACAGGATATTCGTATTTTACGCCTCCAAGATATCCAGGGAGGGTATGAGTGCCATCATTGAATCCCATATCTTCAAGAGCTACAGCAAGCTCTGAGTCATTCATATTGTATACTCCAAAGCCATAGATCCAGAAGGCTTCACCATACATTTCATTTCTATTTCTATCTCTTTGGATAACTAGGACATTTGCAATTGGGATAGCAATCATTGAAATAGTTAGAGTAAGGACTAGATATTTTCGATACTCGTAAATGCTTAATCCTATCGCAGAAAGCATAAGACAGTCAACAACTGAGAAAATGCTAGCCAGTATATTACCTTTGCTAGAGAGAAGAGTTCTTGTTTAGGACAACTGTAATATACCACATACTGCTCGATGAGGACGTTATAGATAATCCCGTCATCCGCAGGGTCACTTTTAGGATTATCATACAATAAACAGAGGTAAATGTGTTGGAACCAATTATTGAGAACAGCAGAATATATCCAACTGTAGCATGGATTCTCATACCAATTGCAACAATGCTTGTAGACCTGTTTTGGGTATATTATATTGATGCATTACTAGTAAGTTCACTGTCCTATATACTTCATAATTTAATCCTCTTTTTCTTCCTAATTTTTATCATAAATGTCATGTTCAAAAAAGTGATTCCAAGATACAATAGGAAAAGGATGCTTCTAGTCGGAGTTCTATGGCTAGCCTTTTTCATAATTTTCGATGTCGCCTTTCAGTCCTATTTCTTTTCCACTGCCCCAAATCTAGTCTTTCTTGAATACAACATCTTTGCAGGTAGACTACGGTGGCTTGTCTTACTGGTCATGCTTTTTGGACCATTTTTCATGGTTCGAACACATATTGGAGACCCTGATCTGTTCAGTATGCCAATCGGAAAAATGGCAACAATAGGATTGCTTCCTTCAAGTCTCAAGATTGCATATTATCGAAGAAGAGGAGCACAGATTGGGGTAGGAGTATCAATTGGACCACTATCAATCCTCGACTGTGATGAGATTGTAATTGGAGACCATGCAGAAATAGGGATGGCTTGCATGATTCGAGCAAAAGAGTTCACACTTGGAAAATATTCCAGACTCGGAATGCTTGTTATCATCGATACTTACAAGGTAATAATAGGAGAAGAAGTGACTATTCAAGAGCAGGTCTATATTGGTGGTTTAAAGACAGATAAGTCAATCATTGAGATTGGAGATCTTTCAATGATTTTTGCGCAGAGTGTCCTTAACCCAACGCATCCAATTAGGATTGGAAAACGAGTGGGAATCGGAGGATCCAATTTTCTTTTTACGCATGGGACTTGGCAACCAGTCCTAGATGGTTTTCCTGTTGCATTTGGACCTATTACCATTGAAGATGGGGTCTGGTTTCCGTGGCGTGTCTTTGTACTGCCCAATGTCCACATCGGGAAAGAAGCAACTCTAGGAGCGGGATCAGTGGTAAATAGAGATATTCCGGCACGGAGTCTGGCAGCAGGAGTCCCTGCAAAGGTTCTTCGAACTGATGGTGAACATATCAAAAAGTATTCTGACAGTGAAAAGCGAGATATTCTGAAGGACATGTTAGTCGAATTGGTGGGATATCTACGGATAGAGGACTGGAAAGTATCCGATCCAATTCTTGAAGAGGATTATGCAAAAACTGCATTCAGAACACCAAGAGGACCATCCTCGAAGCATGATACTGAAGTAATTTTTATGTTTGAGGACAAAGAAGACATTTGGAAAAAGATAACCAATCCAGCCTTTATCATCACTCTCTTTCCTCTCAACTCCACAAAGACAGAAACCATTGAACAAGAGGGTTCATGGTGGTTCGATCTGGCGAACAGTACATGGGGTGGAGAGAGAACCAATGTCAGTTTTGTCATAAATGGGTGGTTATCCCGATATGGTCACTGGATGAAATACACATCCTAGTAAGGTGATGGAATTTTGAAAATATCAGAAAGTGATTATTATCGAAATGAGATGGATATAGAATACAAACCTCCTGTAGCAATAAAATTCGGAGTTGGCCTCGGTTTCGTCGAATTTGTTCCCTATCAGATTCGAAACTCCTTTGCTTCAATGCTTTCTTTGTTAAGACCACGAAAATCTGATTCTTTTAAGAGAAGAAATTTCCCAATCGATGATCTTGCAGATAGACTAGATCCCTCGACAGAGGAAAAACGTGAATTCTGGGAAAAGGAATTTGGCATAATCATGACCCATGATATTGATACTCGAGGAGGATATGAATATGGTTTTTCCAAATTTGTTGAGATGGAGAGAGATGAAGATATTGTTTCAACCTTCAATATCGTACCAAATTCATTTGAATACAACATAGACCCGGATTATATTAAGGCCCTCGTAAAAGATGGATTTGATTTTGGAATGCATGGATTGCATCATGATGGTAAATTCGCATTTCTCTCAAGCGAGGAACAGAGAGAACGAATCAATGCTGCAGCAATGCGAGCTGATGAATTGAGTGTGCCATTAAGAGGATATAGAGCACCTTGGCTTCATAGAACAAAAGTAATGATTAAACATCTGACTGAAGCGGGCTTCGAATGGGACTCGTCATTTCCGGACACCGATGAATCCACTATTGGATACGCGTCAACGGGATGCCGCTCTGTCTTTCCATATTATCCACTCTATCATGATGGAATGCAATGGCAACAGAGTCCGATGTTGGAGATACCAGTATCCATGCCGCAGGATTGGACCCTCTTGTATTATTACAAACTTTCAGAGGACAAGATACTGGATATATGGAAAAAGAAAATGGACTATATCCGCTCAAAAGGAGGACTCGCAGTCTTCATTTTGCATCCTGATCAAGAGGATTTTGGACATCCTAGGCACCATGGTGCATTCAGGGCTTTGCTAAATATGATAAAGGATTCAGATCCTGAGCTACTGACATGTAGTGAATTATCAAAACGTTGGAAGAAGAGATTCCCACTGATGAAAGCTTAAGTAAGATATGTTGGGCACGGCCACTCGTCGCATTCTAAGCAGTTGATGCATTTTTCCTCATCAACACTAACCTGTCCATCATTAAGATGTAAGGCATCCTGAGAACACTTGGGAATACACGATCCACAAGCTTGACAGAGAAGAGCCCTCTTTGCAGCTCTTTCAACCTGCTTTGCCAATCGATCAACAGTCTGCTCCTTCGGGCCACGAATAACAACATTGCCTGAACTAAAGAGAGAGATATGATTCTCATCAGAAATGGTATGAAGTGTTCCAAGTTCTTCGGAAATCCTTGTCCTTCCAAATATTGGCATCACTTTAGATAGCCTGTTGAGCTCAATCCCTGATGAAAATGATCCCTCAAGACTAAATCCAGATTTTGTACAAGGAGCAATTCCTTTGGTGATGTTGAGCTCAATCGTTTCACTAGGACCTGCACGAGTACTAGTTATAGCTAGTCCCAGACTATTCACAAGTTCAAGTTGACCTTTAGGCAGAGTCTTCCATCGCCAAAAACCGAGCTCGTACCATTCGTCAGGAAAACCATATTTTACAGCCCATTCATGCATTTTCTGGCTCCATTTCTGGTATAGTTTGGAATGCGTATTTTGAAGGCGCTCTAATTCAGCAAGAGGAGAAGCGGGACAGAGATAGCAACCCATTCTATGATAGCCCTTGCTATATAATGGATTGAATTCTTCTCTCTTATTAAAGATGTACAACCAGACTTCAAGAGCATTCCAGTTTTGTATGGGATTAGCTGATAGCTGCCCAGGAACCCAAGGATTTTCTGTGACTCTTGGTTCTATCGAACGTTGGAATGATTCCAGTTTCCTTTGACCCATGAATGATAATGTTTCATCCCCAATCTTTTCTGCAATTGATGTTGCAGCTGGACCTAATTTGAGTACTTTGCAGCACCATCTGAAGTCCCGTGCGGGCGGACCAAAGACATCAATTGATTCCCAAAATCTATCACCTGCAGACTCTCCGATAATCTTCACATTACGCTTCTTGGCGAATCGCTTGATGAAGTCTATAGTCTCGGGAAGCTCAATGCCAGTATCCATGAAGAAGATAGGAGGACTGTTACCTGTTGCAGTTTCTACAGCAAGATATGCAGCTAGTGAGTCCTTTCCTCCACTAAATCCCACAACCACCGGATGCTTAGCATTCTTAGCTATTGTATTCTTGATGAAATGGACTGCTTCAAACTCAATCTTGACAATATCATCAAGGTTAGCATTCACAGCATCGTCCCAAGACGCGGTCTTAGGATTCTCAGAGGGAGGAAGCGGGTCAGAAACTTCACGAATCTTCACAGCGAATCCTTTCTTATTATGAGCCATCTCTTTTCCACTCATACGAGCAATGCCAGATCCAACAACATTGCCATCTGAATTGATAATCCAGACCTCATCTTCAACTTCAATTCCAGAGTCACATCCCTGTATTCCTGGGAGCATAAGATTCGCGCCATCTTTCAAGTACTTCAGAACACCATCATGGATTGATACCCACTTCTGCTTACTTTTACTTCCAATTCTACGTGCACCTTCAGGAGAGAGTAAAAAGGTGTACGCACGCTTAGGAATATCAAATCTGAGTCTTCCAACAATAACACCATCAATAATTATCTCATACATTGCATCCAAGGAAGCAACCTTATTCATGACTATGGTCTTCGTAGGAGGAAGTAATGACCTACCAATGCCTTCTCCGAATTGCTCGTCAATCGTCTTAATGGCTTGCTGTAGATGACCCTCCATTGCAGGAAACGGGTCACCAGGTGGGGATAGGTCTACTATTCTTGACTCGGAACCACAGACAGCACACTCTGTGTGAGCAATTCGTGGTACATTGCAGGAGTCGCACCAATAGAATCGTATCTTACCTAAGTAAGGTGCATGTCCTCTTCGGAACTTTTTTCGACTGTCTTTTCTTCTAACCAGTTGGTACATCTCCTAGAATGTTAATCACATTGGAAATTATAGTTCATTTTCATTTTTCGATAGGGATATCTAATTCCTTGAGTAATTCATGAGTGGGATTTCCATCCTTATCCCATCCTCTGAGAGAATAGTATTCTGGAAGCATAACATCTATCTTCGCAACACGTTTTCGCGAACCTCCTTCCGGTAGAGGAGTTGAAAATCGTGGAGGAAGTATATCATCTTTCTTTGAAAATCCTTCACGAATGTTAAACAGTCGTTCTAAATTCCAGATACGTGATCCTATCTTCAGGAGTTCTCTACCATTGATAGGCAATCCAGTATTTGCTGCAAGCATGTCAGCATAATCGTCAGCAGTCCATGCAAAGTTGGTGAATCTACACACAACCATTGAGTCCATTGCAGCAGATAGATTCTGAAAGAGAATGACCAGATCAGCTTTACCTTTTGTGATATCACGATCAACAAGCACAGGACTTCCCAGTATCTCAGGACCAATCATATATGACCGAAGATGACAACCGCCTCTGTTTGAGGTTGCATATCCAAGTGCATGTCCTTGTACTCCACGAGGATCATATGCAGGAATCTCAAGACCCTTCACCTGCATTGCTAGCTCTGGTGCACCATAGGTCTCAGCGAACTTCTTTGATCCCTTTCCTAGCTCAACACCAAGACCTCGTACATGAGCGATATCTTCAATCATCTCAAGGAGACCAGTTGTATCACCAAATTTTAGAGAATACTCGAGCAGCCCTCTCTGAACAAGTTCCATTGCGCAACCTAGAGTACTGCCAACAGAAATTGTGTCAATCCCAAGTTGATTGCATTTATCATTTGCTAGAGCTATCCATTCTAAATCATTAATTCCACACTGGGGTCCAAGAGCCCAGATTGACTCAAACTCTGGTCCACCCATCTCCTTACCTCTGACTTTACTCATACGTCCACAACCAATAGGACATCCATGACAATTGTAAGGTTTCAATGCAAATCGTTCTAGAAGTTTCTCACCAGAAACACCATCAGCATCATTAAATGTGCCCTCTTGGAAATTGTATGTAGGAAGCATACCAGCTTCATTAATGATGCCGACCAAGACAGGAGTCCCATAGATAGGCAGAGATTTGTCTGTTATAGCGTTCTTCTTTATCAAACGACGAGCTCGTTCTACCGATATCTTTAGCCGCTCAGGGTCAGCAACACCGACAGTTTTTGTACCTTTAACCACGATTGCTTTCAGTTTCTTTGAGCCCATGACCGCTCCTACACCACCACGTCCAGCAGCTCTGTGTTTATCAGTAATAATTGCGGCAAGATTAATCATGTTCTCTCCAGCAGGACCGATACATGCAACCTGTGCTTTTTCGTCAGTGGCTTTGAGCAATTCGTCTGTAGCAATATCAGTATCCTTACCCCAGAATTTTGATGCATCACGTAACTCAACCTGATCATCATTTATCCAGAGATAAACAGGAGATTCAGAAGCGCCCATAAAGATGACAGCTGCGATACCAGCTCGTCTGAGCTGTGCACCAAAGTATCCACCAGCATGAGCGTCAAAAATTGTTCCAGTTGCAGGAGATTTAGTGATGACAACGAACCGACCTGATGTTGGAACAGAGGTTGCAGTGGATGGTCCAACAGCAAAGATAAGCCAGTTTTCTGGAGACAACGGATTGATACCAAGTTTTAGATTATCAAAGAGCAGTTTTACACCAAGACCTCGACCACCAAGATATTGTTTGTAAAGCTCATCGGGAATAGGTTTTCGAGTTATAGTCTTGTCAGTTAATGAGACATAGAGCAAATCAGCCTCAGAGTATTGTTGAGATGATGTATCAGACAATTTCTATCCTCCTAATCCGTGAACACGTTGTAATCTTTATCGGGGCATGTGAGACAACGTTGTTTGTACCAGAGATACACTTCTTTGGGTTGTTTTGACATGTTTGCCATCCTGCTGGGACATGTCCAGCAAGGTTTGTCTGGTTGCATCCAAGAGTCGCTGTACTGCGCCCAGCGATAATCTTCAATTATCCCAACACCAGAACTCGTACCAATTCTATTAGCGCCAGCATCAATTAATCGTAGTGCTTCTTTAAAGGTCTTTATACCTCCAGCAGCCTTGACACCCATCGAAGGACCTACAACCTCTCTCATAAGTCTAACATCATAGGGTGTTGCACCCATTGGTCCAAATCCTGTAGAAGTTTTGACAAAATCAGCACCTGCTTCTTTGCAGAGTAAACATGCGGTTCTTTTCTGGTCATCTGTCAGAAGACCAGTTTCAAGGATGACTTTGACATGAGCATCACCAGATGCAGCGACCACCCCCTCAACATCACTTCGGACCAAATCAAAATTCTGATCACGAAGCGCACCGATATTCAACACCATGTCAACCTCGTGCGCACCACGAGCTACAACTTCTTTGGTTTCAAATGCTTTTACTTCAGAGAGAGTCGCACCTAGCGGAAATCCTATCACTGAACACACTTTGACTGATGAGTCTTTAAGAAGCTCAGCAGCATATTCCACATGGACTGCATTAATACAGACGGCTGCAAAATTGTATGTTATTGCTTCTTCACAGAGTTGTTTTATCTTGCTGCGAGTTGTTTCAGCTTTAAGCACAGTATGATCGATTGTCTGTGCAAGTTCTTCGACAGTGAGGACCATTGACGTACCTCCAGACTTGGAAGACAGTCAAGAACCACTATTAACTCTTCGATATAATGCATTTCTGAGACTCAGCGTGTCCCAAGATATGACTTAATGTCGTCAAGTACTTCTTTTTGGAGGCGAATCACATCATGGACCTCTATTTCCTCTGCATCCTTTACGAGGGAGTTGAGTTGAACAACAGTGCCAACTGCATCAACTTTCGAGAAATCTACAGGAAATTCAACTTCTGCGCCTTTCACTATGAGCTCTGAACGAGTTGGATGTAAAGCAATTCGAATACTTCTTACAATGCCAATACGGCGAGCTCTGTTATCAAGTACCTCTTTTCCAATCAATCGACCTGGCATGCTCAGTTCATAGAGTTCGGCTTCGATGCTTGGCATGTTTTCTTTTGTGGTAGTAGTCATCTCATTAAAGCTCCTTGTACTGATTTTCATATTAGTAGGAGGCTTTTTACAGTGAGTATTATCAATGAAGTAGAGAATTACCTGATTTCCGAGGATGTTGGTATGGCAGAAAATGAGAAATTCGTAGAGATGCCATTGATTAAGAAGAATATCATAGATTATAGAGCATATCAGGTAAATCTTGCAGAGGTTGCAGAAAAGCAGAGCACATTGATCGTTCTAAGCACAGGACTTGGAAAGACAGTTATTGCAGCTCTACTTGCTGCCAAGCGTCTAACAAATCATCCGAGGTCAAAAATACTGATTCTTGCTCCGTCGAGACCACTTGTGGATCAACAGACGAGATTCTTACAGCGTGTAATGGATTTGGATGAAGAGAAAATTATTTGTCTGACAGGTCAAGATTCACCAGAATCACGGCGACTTGTATGGGATGAAGCAAGAGTCATTGTGATGACTCCACAAGCGCTACAGAACGATCTCATTCAACATAGTTACGACTTATCAGATGTATCATTGGTCGTCTATGATGAAGCACACAGAGGAGTTGGCAATTATGCATACACCTTCATTGCGGAACTCTATGAACGCCAAGGAGAGAACAGGCGTTCTCTTGGATTGACAGCTTCTCCCGGACACCAGGCAGAACATATCAAAATAGTCTGCGAAAACCTGAAACTTTCGCATGTTGAAGTGAGAGATGAAAAATCCAATGACGTAAAGGATTACATTGTATCAGTTGATTCTGAAGTTCATTTCATAAATCTCCCTTCAGAGATAGAGGTTCTAAAAGACATATTGTATTCTCTAATGGAGGAGTATAGAGAACCTGTGATCAGTCATGGATTCAATCTACCCGATGGACGACGACTGACGCGTAAAGAGATACTGATGAGTCAGGGACTCGTAAGAAAAGAGATTGGAACATATACAAAACCACCGAAAGGGCTCTTCTTAGTAATAAGAAATCTCACAGCACTCTTACGGATTGTCCATCTCTTGGAGTTTATTGGTACACAGGGATTGACTCCAACTCATCGATATATACAAGGGATGCACGAGGAGATTCGTAACAAGAAGAGCTCAAAGGGAGTGAGTGATCTAGTAACCAGAGCAGAATTCAAGCAGTTTGAAAGACTCCTCGAAGCGCTCATAACAAAGGGGCACAGACATCCAAAAGCAGACGATTTACTTGAAATAGTAAGCGAGCAGCTATCTGTTGACCTAGATTCCCACATTTTAATCTTCACTAGGTTCCGTGACACTGCTGTTGAAGTTACTGAGATCCTTGAACAGTTAGAAGACGCAAGAGTGAGTAGGTTTGTTGGACAGAGCTCAAGAGGTTCTGATAAAGGATTTAGTCAAAAGAAACAGGTAGAAGTTCTTGATGGTTTTAGAAATAACGAGTTCAACATACTTGTCGCTACCCAAGTAGGAGAAGAGGGATTAGATATTCCAGAGTGTAACCTAGTCATATTCTATGACTGTGTACCTTCAGTTGTTCCGTATATTCAACGTAAGGGTCGAACTGGTCGACGGTTTCCTGGCAGGGTAGTAATATTTGTAGCAAGAGGGACACATGATGAATTCTATTATTGGAGTGTGAGAAGTAAATTGAAGAAGATGCCAAAGGCACTAAAGGAGGCTGAAGAAGAAGAGAAAGAAACTCAGACAAGTCTTGACGAATTTGCAGGTCAAGAAGAGAATCAAGAGGCATCGGAGTCAATCACTCCAATTGCACCACAGAAAGGACCCGAAAAGATAAAACTCATCGTAGACTCACGAGAACTCCCAACAGCAGTAGCAAGAGAACTTGCACGACTTGACATTGAAATTACTGGCGAGAGTCTGGAAATTGGGGATTATATTGCATCAGAAGATGTTGCTATTGAGAGAAAAGAATCAGCAGATTTTCTTCAATCCTTGATTGACGGACGACTCTTTGTGCAACTGACTGCTCTTCGGTCAGCCTATCGTCGTCCAGTCTTGATTATTGAAGGTGAGCAACTCGTAGGACTGCGGGCAATAAATCCAGCATCAATCTATGGCGCATTAGCGTCGATTGCAATAAGAATTCAAGTCCCAATCCTTTGGACTCGAAATGCTGAAGAAACTGCAAACGTACTGTACAGAATCGCATATCTTGAGCAAATTACCTCAAACAAACCCTTACGGACTCGTTCAGGTGATACAAAAGGTAGCGATGCAGAAACCCTTGAGTATATTCTATCAGGATTTCCAGGAGTAGATACTGTCACATCAAGAGCACTACTTACAGAATTTGGTACACTTGAAAACATCTTCTCTGCAGAAAGAGATACCTTGCGTAAGGTGAGAGGAGTTGGACCAAAGATAGCTGGAAGAATAAGACATCTTCTACAGAGTGAATATCCTGGTCATAAATACAAATTGGATTGATACTAGAAGATCAGTATACCTTTGGATTTTTGCCTTCGCCCCTTCGATATGCCTCTCTTAGTGCATCAGTCATCCTACGGTTGACTTTCCAAAACTCATCATAGTCTGCGCTACTGAGTCGAACAATACTCAATATTTCTCGAAAGAGAACATAGAGTTTGGGATCAATCTCGCATACTTGTTTGAGAGTCTCTTTGGCAAATTCCAATCCTCTCAAATATAGTTTGTCGCGTTTTGAGAAATCATCAGCAATAGCTTGCACTTCTATCTCGTCTGTGAATTTAAGTCCAAGTTCTCGCATCGTGGATACGATGTCAAGGGTTCTATCTAAGTCATGACCATTTCTATCAGGGAGACCATCCATGTCTCCTGTAGTAATGAAGACATTCTCAGCAGTAGCACGCCACAGCTTTTGCATTATGTGGGTATTGCCATTCCCAGCAGGTTCATACCCTTCCTGAATGATCAATCCGCATTTCTCAAGCTCTTTGATATGATAACGAACGGTCTGGGGCTTAACTTCTTTGTTGGGATCTTGTTTTGACAAGAAATCTACCAACTCAGAGGTGGACATTCGTCTTGCTCTTAATGCATGAAGAATCTGTCGCCTATTCTCATCTGCTAGAGCTTTATAGGCATCAATGGCTTGTTGTCCCGTGAGAATCTTTATTGTATCGAGTTGTCCCGCTTCCTGCAACCAGAATGTCCTCTCCGTTTTCTGTTAAATGTAATATTCCAATAATTTCGAATTTCCTCGACAACTAATAGCCAAGGAGGCTACTAGTGTCGGTGTTTCAAATTGAAGTCTATGTATCGCTAACAATTTGCTTTATGCTGGTACATAGATCCACTGGCGCATGTCCTGTAGACAAGGTACACGCTTGATCAATTTCTTCTTCAAGAGTTTTCGAAGGGCATAACGTACTGTCCTTGGAGCAAAAGATACTTTGTCAAGTAATTGTTTTGGAGTAACTCCATCTTGACCACTACTTCTAAGAATGTCCAGGACAATCATTTGACTCTTTGTGAGTTTCATGCTCTTGAGTTCTCTTTGAAGTTCGATGTCACTCATCATTTTTTATTTACCTTCCCTTTATGTTTGGGTTTTGTCATGAGGCGCTGCAGTGCAGAATTTGCCTCAATCAACTACTTATTTATGTAACAAAGTTGCTTATTAATTTATCGCAGTTTCTGGATGGTATAACGCGGTCATAGACTGCGTCAATTACGGTTTTTATTTTTGAAGAAGTCAAGTATGGAGCTTGGAGTACATTATTCATAGCTACAAAGCCTTTAATGGTACATAGCTGTGAACTTCATTGACTCATGATGAAGAAAGCAGTGATAATGGCAGCGGGTGATTCCACGAGGATGTTACCGCTTTCTGCAAATATCCCAAAACATCTACTACCAATTGCTGGGAAACCACTTATCTTTCATACCCTTGACGCATTAGAAAAAGCTGGAATTGAAGAGATATTAATCATATATGGATATCACGGAGAAAAAATGCGTGAAGCAATTGCAGCACAAGATTGGAACAAGATGAAGATTTCTTTTGTACTTCAGAAGGAGAGACATGGGACAGCTCATGCTGCAGGGCATGCCAGGGAATTTGTCGGTAATGATAATGCGTTATTGATGAATGGGGATATACTGCTTGGGCCAGGTAGTTTTGACGGACTAATTAAATATCACAAAGTCGGCAAGTATGACATGACACTATCGGTCTGGCCAATAGAAGATCCTTCTGCATACGGTGTAGTAGAGGTCAAAGAGGGTAAGGCAATAAGACTGATTGAGAAGCCAACCAAGGACCAATTGGTCAGTAATCTTGCAAATGCAGGATTATATATTATTGGAGAATCACTTTGGGATGCAATTAGGGACACAAAACCCTCCCAGAGAGGAGAATTGGAAATCACTGATTCTATTGAGATGATAATTAGAAGAAACAATGTTGGTGCATATATTCTGCCTTCATGGTGGATAGATGTGGGGAAACCTTGGGAACTGCTTGAGGCCAACAAACTTGTTCTGAGTCATGCAGAGAGAAGAATAGAGGGTAGTGTTGAAGAAGGAGCAGTCATAAAAGGGGAAACAATAGTTGAAAAAAGTGCAGTGATAAAAAGTGGCGCCTACATAGAAGGTCCAGCCTACATAGGACCAGACTGTGTGATTGGGCCAAATTGCTATATCCGATCGAATACGGCTCTAGAAAAGAAAGTAAAGATTGGAAATGCCGTGGAAATTAAGAATTCCATAATCATGGAGGGCACAAATGTAGGACATCTATCATATGTTGGGGATTCAATAATTGGGAGAGAATCTAATTTTGGTGCTGGAACGATCACAGCGAACCTTCGACATGATGATAGAGCAATAAATACTACTGTGAAGGGAGAACGTGTATCTTCAGGAAGAAGAAAACTTGGAGCCATAATTGGAGACAATGTAAAGACAGGAATTGGGACATCTATTGCACCTGGAGTAGTCATTCACCAAGGGGCCAGAACTGGGATTGGAGTAATAATAGACAGAGATATTGGTCCAAACAAACTAGTCATTGCTGAGCAGAAACAAAGTATTATTGAGATGGATACTGATTAAAGGAGCTCTAAGAGTGGTATCATCAGCGATTAGAGAGATCAATGCAATCATAAAAGACACGAGCCGAGTTGATATTCTCTTTGGATATTGCTATCCATCAACATACCGTGCAGGGATGACAGGTCTTGCGTTACATATACTCTACTCAGCATTGAACAGAAGAGAGGATACATCGTGCGAACGCTATTTTAGATTTCAAACTTACTCCCCAGCATTGTCAGTTGAAACAGGTAGACCATTACGGGATAACCATATCATAGGTTTCTCTCTGACTTATGAGGAGGACATCCTCAACCTGATTCAAATGTTGGATATTGGAAAAATACCAGTTCTTGCATCAGATCGTTCAGAAGATGATCCAATTGTAATTGCTGGAGGACCGGTTGTTAGCGCAAATCCCGAGCCATTTGTTGATTTCATAGATGCATTTGTGATTGGAGAGGGAGACCTTGTTATTCATGAGATTGTAAATCTTGTTCGAGCTGCTGAATCTCGAGAGGCAGCAATAGGTGCACTAGGTGAAATATATGGAGTATATATTCCAGTTACAAACCAAGAAAAAGTTGGTAGAAACATTATTGCTAATCTTGATGAGTTGGAATATCCAGTAGCACAGATTATCCCGGATGTTGATGCTGGCTCAAAGCTAGAACCGGTATTTGGAAAGTCACTTCTCGTTGAGGTTACTCGAGGATGTGGTCATTCTTGTAGATTTTGCCTTGTTGGTCATATTTGTCAACCACGGAGAGCGAAATCTCTGAAACGATTACAAGAAATTATCGAATCAGGGCTAGAGTTAACTCCAGTAAAGAAAGTTTCACTGATAGGATCTTCATTAGGAGATATGGATAGGCTTGAAGACCTTGTCAGTTGGATAGTGAATCAAGGCATTGAAGTTTCTGTTCCTTCTCTACGCGCAGATTCTATCACAAAAGACTTGCTGGATTGCCTTGTGAAAGGTGGTCAAAGAACACTTACAATAGCTCCTGAAACAGGATCTTCTGATTTGAGAAATAGAATCGGAAAAGGACTCTCAGATGCAGCAATCGAGAGATCAGTAGAAGCTGCAGAAACTGCAGGGTATTATTCTCTGAAACTCTATTTCATAGTGGGATTGCCTGGTGAAACACGGGCAGATATTGATGCAACAATCAATATGGTGAAGGACATAGCTAAGAAAACAAGTATGAAAATTATTACAAGTATCAATCCTTTTGTGCCTAAGGCTCAAACAAGATGGCAACTTGAGCCACAACCAGAGATTAATGACCTAAGAAATAGAATTAGATTGATAGAAGAGGGATTAAAGAATGTGTCACGGGTTTCATTGGAAAGCCTTGATGTGCGAGGAGCCAGAATCCAGGCAGCACTCTCGATTGGAGGAAGAGACCTAGGAAAAGTAATTCGTGTCGCTGCATCTTATGGTGGGTATGGAGGATGGAGAAGAGCTGAAAAGGAAACGGGAATTCCATTTTTCTCCCTCGCAAATGATTCTAACCGGTTTTCGAGTGGCATTCCTTGGAGTAAAATAGTCGATTAATCCAGTATAGATGGAATACGTCGTCTTGATAAAGCTCTTAAGTCAATCTTAGGAAGTAACATGTGAAAAATGTCTTGGCCTATGAAGTCTGGCCATGATAGCTGGTGAAGATGTATGGCTGATGACGAAGACTTTCGTCGGGACTTCCCGGCCCTCAGCAAGGAACTAGAAGAAGGAGACATGAAGTCCTTCAAAATAGATGGTGTCCGTACGATGTCTGAAGAACCCGAACCTAATGCAGAAAGACCAACATTTACTCCTGATGTTGTAGATTATATTCGGCGTTGTGATACACTAACCCAAGCAGAAGAGATAGTTGATTTCTTAGCAAGACAAGGCGAGATATCACCCTCTCAGGCAAAAGCGATAAAGAGCCAATTAAAATCAGAGGGACTTCGAAGTTTTGGAACTAAAAAGGAGAAGGACCATTATCTGCATCATGGTCTTGAGTGATTCTATTTGCTATATTTGCCTCATAGGAATAATCTAGCATATAGTCAGCATTGTTTCTTTTTCTAGTAGTTTAAAATATACTATGAGAAATAATGACTAGGACTGGATACCATTCCAATTGATTAGAACAGTGAGGGCAATTATAGATGAAAGTGACGAAACTAGATAAGAAACAGCTTGCACATATATCGACAATAATCTGTCAGAAATTACAGGGGGAAGATCTAGGCAAGTGGCAAGAAACGTGCAAATCCCTTGCACCTCCAAACTATAATAACACAACACGGTCACGCTGGTTTGAGGAGAATGAATTTCGAGTTCAAATAGGACGTAAAATTATTGCATTCGTGGATGAAATGGTGTCGACTCTCCAAAATGATATGCTGCTACAAGATGTAAGCACGAATACAATTCGTTCTGGTGTAGTAAAAGGAATACGAGAGGCAGAGATCAAACAGGAGTTATCTCACTATCTTCTTAATGATGTTAAGCTTTCAGCACTAAGGACGCTTGTTGGTTGGACAGATAATCCTGAAAGACTTCTGGGAGAGAGAAGCAATGTTAGGAAATATGGCGGAAATAGACGTAGAGGGAGAAAGAGAGAGAAGGGTAAGTACTATGCGCCACATCTAGATCTACTGCGAGAATGGGAACTCGTCGGAAATGACTCTATTAGAATGATGCTGGTAGTATTAAACGAGTATATCCACCCTTATCAGAATGTCGAGATTGAGATGGATTTCGGGTCAAATCTCATCGTCACTAGCGTATCCCCATATAGCTGGGTACCAGATAAGAACCTACTACGAATTGGATTCATTGAGGCAAATCTTGGAGTGGATCCGTTTGAGGTTGAAATCATATTTGAATTAAAGATGCAAAAAAGACAGGAGGTATACAAAATCTCTGGGAAGGTGCACTATGACAATTGTGACAAGGGGTATCGCGATCAATCCAAATTGCACAACACGACACTTAGATTGGCTTAATCTATGCCAGAGAGGCCACTTAACCGTAATAGCAGAGAATACAGATAATCGGGCCGTTTCCATTTCAATACCTCATGATAGGGATTTCTTGAGTTGAGAGCATAATTTGCTAAGATTCGAAGAAGATCTCCTTTGAATCCAGCAACCCCATGAATTTTGTGTCCTTGTAATGAAAAAGCATGCACAGTTTCAGGACCAGACGAAATTCGCAAGATAGACTCTCCAACCAACCTGTGGTCAAATCCAAGTATTGTTGTATGTGTTTGATCTTTCCATCCATCATCCAATGCAAGAAAATAATTGGCTCCTAAAGCGAGATAGATCAAATCGAATTTGGTTTCACAGAGTTCTTTGAAATCCTTGCCGATATTCAATCGTTTAGACCGATTTATTATCTGAGTTTTTTTCATTCCTAAGAAGCTACATTCGTATGGAGGAACCAACTCATACTCATCAAGAAGTCCAAATCCAGCTGAAATAATCTTCAAAACCACCTCAATATCAGCAATCTCTCTTAGAAGTAAAACACCCTTGACAAGTTCCCTATGCTGATTTCCAGTGTACATATCACGCGCTGGATTTGAATAAGATTCGAACCTTTTTTTCCAAGTGAGAATATCGGTTTTAGAAACTATGTCTTTACATCGAGGAACTTGTTCAGCTGTTACAAGCTTCTTTTTTCCACAACTTCCAACAACTAAGATACGCAAGATAGGTTTCACACTCACTGTTTACGTTTATGAGTGGTCTCGTTGATACTTAATGACCTATGATGGTCGATACAAATTCTGTTCTTTGGCCCACCCGATGGTTTCGGGGTCTATTCGTTTGAGCTCACGTTCAGGGAATTCACTAAGGAGATTCCAACCAATATCCAGAGTCTGCTCGAAAGATCTATCCTCATATTCACCTTGATTAATGAACTCAGTTTCAAAGCGATCAGCGAACTTCAGATACTTTTGATCCCTGTCAGTCAAGGCTTCAGATCCGACAACAGCAACAAGATCTCGCAGATCTCTTCCTTCTGAATACCCATAATAGAGCTGAGCTTGAATCTCTTTATGGTCAAATCGAGTCATTCCCTCTCCGATACCTTCTTTCATGAGACGACTAAGGGATGGTCCAGGGTCGATGGGCGGATATATCCCTCGGCGATGTACGCCACGACCGACAATTATCTGACCTTCAGTAATGTATCCAGTGAGGTCAGGAATGGGATGAGTCATATCATCCTGAGGCATGGATAGGATTGGCATCTGTGTAATTGTCCCTTTTCTGCCATGAATACGACCAGCGCGTTCATAGATAAGACTGAGATCGGTATACAGATAACCTGGATATCCTCGTCTTCCCGGTACTTCTGATCTAGCGGCACTAATTTCTCTGAGAGCTTCAGCATAATTAGTCATGTCAGTCAAAATAACAAGAACGTGCATATCAGTTGTGTATGCAAGATATTCCGCTGCAGTCAGAGCAGCTCGAGGAGTAATGATTCTCTCAATTGCAGGATCATTTGCAAGATTAAGAAAGAGTGTAGTATGTTCCAGGGCTCCAGTTTCTTCAAAGGAGTCCATGAAGTATTGTGCCTCAGTTGCAGTAATTCCCATTGCACCAAAGACAATAGCAAAGTCACTCTCCTCACCTGGTATTTTGGCTTGACGTACAATCTGTGCAGCTATTCGATTATGAGGTAGACCAGATCCCGAAAAGATTGGCAACTTCTGTCCTCGGACTAGAGTATTCAAACCATCAATCGAAGAGAGACCAGTCTGAATAGGTTGGCGTGGATATTGTCTAGCGTATGGATTAATGGGAGAACCATAGATATCCCAATGGTCTTCAGCAGTGAGAGGAGGACCCTTATCAAGAGGATTTCCTGCTCCATCAAGAACTCTTCCAAGTATTTCTGTTGAAACTGGAAGTCTCATGGTTTCACCCGTGAATCTTACTGCGGTCAAATCAGCATCAAGACCACTAGTCCCCTCAAAGACCTGAATCACTGCACGACCACGACCTGTTTCAAGAACAGTTCCAGTTAGAAGTTCTCCATTAGGAGCTCTAATTTTCACAACCTCGTTATAGGACACATTATGGGTGTTTTCTACAACTAGAAGTGGGCCACTGACATCCGAAACAGATCGGTATACAATAGAGGATTGTTTTGACATCTGAGGGACCGCCTATATCTATGACCAACTGATAACGGCTCGTAAATGTATTGGAGTTTTAAGAGTTGCGAAGTGCCTTTTATAATATGTAGGGTGCTACATGAAAGAATGCTAACACAGGTGCTAATATCAACGCACGCACAATTAATGATTTTCCACGTGCTGTAAGACCATTATCCGTAGGAGTAAAGTAGAGAATAGCACCGATAAGACAACACATGGCTGCAACTATATCTCCAATCCAGACAAAGAGATAAATCATGTCCGTATCAGACATACCAAACAGATCTAACCAATAAAGAGTGGCACTCTGGGGAGTAACAGGTTCAACCGATGAGAAATGAGCAAATAGATTGATGATAATTGGTCCTAGAATATAAAATCCAATTCCAAAAGCCACAAGAGTCTTTGCAAGTCCATCACTTAGTCCTGTTGCATACACAATCAAGCCAATAATCACGAGGACAAGGTATCCTCTAATGGCTAAAGCATAGAGCCCATTTAGTATCAGAGTCATCATGGAAGTCCAGAATTGCGGAGGTGTAAAATCAAAGGGAAATTGTGTAAGTGATATGAGGGCGAATAGCTGATTCATGAATTTCACATTATGAAATCAGTATGTGAGAATATAATGGGCACTTAAATCAATTCAGATTGCAAAATGGCAAAGTCTTGGTGCATTAGCTCTTTAATACGTGGAAATCGAAGAGCAGCTGCAGGATGATAAGTCATGAAGTAAGTTCTATCATTAGCTTCATAGATGCGACCGTGTGATTCTGACACCTTCCAGGGTCCAATCATCGAATCTATTGCAACTCCACCTAATAGAACAATGATTTGTGGATTCACAATCTCTATCTGCTGTTCCACATAAGGACAACATACCTCAATTTCTGAGTTCAAAGGTTTCCTGTTATTAGGTGGTCGTGATTTTAGAATCGATGTGATGAAGACATCATCACGAGATAATCCAATTTTCTCTATCAATGAAGTCAGGAACTCGCCAGATCTGCCAACAAAGGGTCTTCCTGTCTTATCCTCTTGTGCGCCTGGTGCCTCTCCAATGAAGAAAAGTTTTGCATCTAATGGTCCTTCACCAGGAACAGCATGTGTACGTGTTTTATGAAGTGAGCAAAGTACACACTCCTCAATGCGCTTGTGCAACTCTGCTAGTTTCTTTTTACGAGTCATCTCTAATTCCTATTATATGCTATCGGGAATAAAAAGCACGATATTCTAGACAGTATGCTCGGGAATTAGACCGGAATCGGAGAGCTCTTGGTATAAAGCTTGAAACTCCTTTTCCATTTTTCTCTCAACTGCATCCATCTGCTCGCTGTAAGAGTCCCAGGGCATGATCTTCATTCGTGCAATGTTATCAAGAATACTTAGGTCCAAAATTCTTCTGACCTGTACACCCATCTTAACTGCAGCAGCCATTTTTGTTGTGAATCCAATAATGATTCGCAACATTCGATATGTTTTCCCAATTGGAGAGTAAGTATCTATTTCATGGAGTGCACTCTGTGTAAGAAAGTCCTCTTTGATCATTCGTGCGGCTTCCAATGTTGCCCGTTCAGACTCAGGAAGTGCATCAGGACCAACAAGCTGCACAATTTCCCTGAGCTCCTGGTCCTTCTGAAGAATTGCAAGTGCTTCCTTCACAAGATCAGGCCAATCCTCACCCAATGTTTTCTTGTGCCACTGTTCAAGAGTGCTATGATATAGTGAGTAACTTGTCAATGTGTTGATTGCAGGGAAGAATCTTCTTGCTGCTAAATCTTTGTCCAGCGCCCAAAATACCTTTACAATTCTTAGAGTAGCTTGAGTGACGGGTTCTGAAAAGTCGCCTCCAGGTGGAGATACTGCACCACAGAGAGTGATGGAACCAAGACGCTTGTCAGATGCAAGGGTCTCTACTCTTCCACCCCGCTCATAGAATTGAGCAAGACGTGATCCTAGATATGCAGGATATCCTTCCTCAGAGGGAAGCTGACCAAGGCGACCAGATATCTCACGAAGAGCTTCAGCCCAACGTGACGTAGAGTCGGCCATTAGTGCAACGTCAAATCCTTGATCTCTGAAATACTCCGCAATTGTAACTGCAACGTAGATAGAGGCTTCTCTTGCAGCAACGGGCATATTAGATGTGTTTGCAATCAAGACTGTGCGTTCCATAAGGGGGCGCCCAGACTTTGGGTCTTTCAAGTGAGGCCATTCTTCAAGTGCTTCTGTCATTTCATTTCCTCGCTCACCACATCCAACATAGACAACAACCTGTGCATCAGCCCATTTAGCAAATTGATGAAGCGTTACTGTCTTGCCAGTACCAAATCCTCCAGGAATAGCTCCAGTACCTCCTTTTGCCTGGGGCATGAAAGTATCAATGACTCGTTGTCCAGTGATTAGAGGAGTATTCATTGGAACTCTGTCTTTGAATGGTCGACCTATACGAACGGGAGTCTTTTGCATCATTTGTACATCGTGAACATCACCATGTTCATCTGCAACCTTGCAAATAACATCAGTAACAGTATATTCGCCCTCTGTAACAATCTCTACTATTTCACCCTCAATACCAAGAGGAATCATGATTCTTGATTTGATGATACCTGTTTCTGGGACCTCACCAATAATATCACCAGGAACAACTTTTGTTCCTTTTTTGACAGTTGGAGTAAATTTCCATTTCTTTTCCTTATCTAGACCATCGACGTTGAGCCCTCTAGAGATGAAATCACCAGACAATTCTTGCAATTTTGGAAGGGGTCTCTGGATACCATCGTAGATTGAACCAATGAGACCTGGTCCAAGTTCTACTGAGAGAGCATCACCAGTTGATACTACTGGCTCACCAGGAGCTAAACCTGATGTTTCTTCATAGACTTGGGCAGTGAATTCCTCATCGCCTACTTCAATAACTTCGCCAATTAGTTGCTGGTTGCCTACTCGTACAACTTCATACATACGAACAGAGGGGATACCAGAACATTTGACAACTGGACCTGCAATACTTTCAATTTTCCCGATTTGTTCAGACAAGGTTTGTCACTCCGTTATAGTAGTTCTAGATATTAATCTCAATTCCGACTGCACGTCGTATCAGTTCCTTTAGAACAGCCTCATAAGTTCCTGTTGTTCCATCTCTATCTGGAATCAATAATATTACAGGAACTGGTGATTGTGAGAGCTCCACAATAGTGTCTTCCACCTGTTGTGCTAACGGTTCTGTGATGATAATCAAGCCCATATTTGGATCTCGAAAGTAGTCAAGTAATAATTCTCTTGTTTCGCTAGGAGATCTTGGACTAGCACACTCATTCACTCCAACTAGGCGAAATCCTGTGACTGTATCTATATCACCAATGACGGCAATCTTATTGCTAGACATGAAAACTTCCTGCTTGAATCGACTTAAGCCAATTCGATAATAGACTACTAAAAAGCATTTGGAAATTGACTAGCGAGTGATAAGTAAGCCTAGTTCGTGAATTCTGAAATAATGTGTGACTCCTCAACCAAGTTCCAACAATAAAGGCATTTGAGTCGAATTGGATTTTTTGATACAACTTGGTATTTACTATGAATTGGTTCTCTTTCCTTATTTGTGACGCATCTTGGATTTGGGCATTTCATGATATCTGAGAGGATTTCAGGCAATTCAACACGAGTCTTCTTAATCACTTTAGAGTCTTTAATGAGATTAATAGTTGCTTCAGGAGCTACAAGAGCAATACGTGCGACTTCAGCATCCTCTAGAAAATGATTCTCAACCTTGACAATATCCTTACGACCAATTCTCGAACTTGTTATATTCATGGCTAGTGAAACAATATTTCCCTCTTTGCCAGTAATCCTGAGAATTCTCAGGACCTCCAAGGCCATTCCAGCTCTTATATGATCAATGACCGTTCCATCATTGATCTTCACAATACGAATCTTACCACTTCCTTCTTCGGACATCTTTTCACCAGCATGATACTGGAGAAACTAATTGGGTTTTCAACCTTGCCCCTTGGTTTAATTACCACTGGTTAAAACCCAAAGTTGATATGGGCTTTGACCAGTCAAAATTTGAATCAGTCGGTGAGATAGTCTTGGTTCTAGAAGGTCTTGGTAAATCTCTCAATTCTGCCTTGAAGAGGCTCTTTGGCGCTAGTGTGATTGATGAGGAATTAGTAAAGGAACTAGTCAAAGATATACAAAGAGCTCTTTTGGTTGCGGATGTTGATGTAAATCTTGTGATGGCAATCACACAGAGAGTACAAGAACAAGCACTTGATGAAAAACTCCCGAGAGGTGTTTCTCGTCGCGAACATATCATTCGTGTCGTCTGGGATACACTGGCATACTTTTTGGGAGAGAAAGCCGTTCCCTTAACAATACATCCAGGAAAACCAAATCTTGTAATGATGGTAGGCATTCAGGGTTCTGGAAAGACAACTACTATTGGCAAGTTGGCACGATATTACCAAAAGAGAGGGATTAAGACAGGAGTCATTTGTGCTGATAACTTTAGACCAGGAGCTTATAGTCAACTAAAACAACTTGCAGAAAAATCCAACGTTCCATTTTGGGGAGATGAGAATGAAAAGGACGCTGTCAAGCTAGCCAAAAAAGGATTTAATGAGATGAAGAACAGAGGAATCGAACTAATACTCCTAGATACCTCTGGTCGTCATAGAGAGGAAGATAGCCTCATAAAAGAGATGAAAGACATTTCTAAAAATGTCAAACCGCAAGAGATTATACTAGTTATTGATGGAACTCTTGGTCAACAGGCGGGAGTACAGGCTAGTGCTTTTAGTAAGGCAACTGATATTGGCTCAATTATTGTGACCAAGTTAGATGGCGGAGCCAAAGGTGGTGGTGCACTATCAGCAGTTGCAGCAACAAAAGCGCCGATCAAATTTATCGGAACAGGAGAGGGGATGGATGCGATTGAACCCTTCAATCCAACTAAATTCGCTGGTCGACTTTTGGGTATGTCAGATATCAGAGGATTAGTAGAGAAAGTTAGAGATGCTCAAATCGAGGTTGAAGAAGATGCTGTCAAAAGGATCATGAAGGGACAATTCTCTCTGAAAGATATGATGGCACAATTGAAACAATTGAAGAAAATGGGACCTATCGGTAAGGTAATGGAAATGTTGGGTCTCCAATACAAATTACCCGAAGGTATAGCGGAGATTCAAGAAGAGAATATGAAAAAATGGGAAATCATCATGAATTCCATGACAAAAGAGGAATTAGAAGAACCCAAGATAATCAAATCATCACGCATCAAGAGAATTGCGAGAGGTTCTGGAACCTCGTTGAAGGATGTCAGAGATCTGTTGAAGCAACACGAACAGATGAAAAAGATGATGAAACAGATGGGCAAGCAGCGCAGAGGCCGTAAGGGAGGAATCCCTGGACTTCCAGGCGGATTACCAGGTATGTAGATTGGAATGGAATCTCGATGCGTCAATTCATGATACTATTTGATGAACTCCCAATTGATCAAGGATCAGCAAAAGCAGGTATTAACTCACCTCAAGTAATCACAGCATGCAGATGCATCAATGTTGGACTGTTTATTTCTTCTAACCTAAGAAGAGATGTAGTTGTTTCCATAGCTTTAGGCGAATCCCAAGATATGAGAATTATCTCATTCCCGGGAAACACATTACGAAGGGTGTCTCCTGACGAGAGGTCAATTTCCTTCTTCCTTCTGAAAGCCGTACAGGTTTTAGATAAGCTATCTTTGCAATCATCAGATATCATGGACAACGGCATTACTCTAGATAGAACCAGTTTTGACAACTTTCTGCATACACTAAACCACAATAACATCATCATTGCAGACAAACACAAACAGAGATGGGATTCATTAAATCTTAATAACATAGATAGTCTTCTTATCTATGATAATAAAACATTACAGAATTTCATAGAATCTTCTGGATTAGAGGACTTTAAGACACTCCCTTGTCCTCCTCATCCTGAGAGATTCATCCTCAATGTAAATAGAGATGTAGATAGGACTCAATCTGAGCCATGAAGAAAGCTTCATAATGACTATCTCAAGAAAAGGTGCGAACATCGTTGCCAACAAATGTAACTCCAGAATTCGATAAACAACGGATTATCTACGAGGAAACTGAGGACCTCGCTCAGAGGATAGTAGAACTGGAGAAACTTTTGTCACTTGCGCCTAATCATAAAGGCGCTGAACGAATGATTGCGGATTACAGAAAAAAACTTGCCCAGCTCAAGGCACAACTCGAAAAACGAAAAGAACAGGAGAGAGCTCGTCGATCGGGAGGTTCAGAAGAAGGTGTTGTTCGAAAGGAAGGAGCTGGTCAGGTATGCTTAATCGGTGTGACAAATAGTGGTAAATCTACACTCATCAATGCAGTGACAAATGCAAAATTAGATGTTGGAGATTATCCATTTACTACTCCAATTCCAACTCCAGCCATGCTCACGTTAGATGACATCAATATACAGCTAGTAGAGTTGCCGGGTGTCTTTGAAGGAAGCCATGAAGCGGGTATTGGTAGACAGGCCATGGCCGTAGCCAGAAACACTGACTGCATTGCGTTAGTCATAGATCTATCGCAAGATATCGACTGGCAGATGCAGACTATTCTTGGTGAAATAGATCATGCAAGAATTCGCCTCAATAAGGAGAAGACAGCAGTAAGGATTGAGAAGGTTGGCCTAGGTGGCCATATGTTATACGGGATTCAAAATTACCAAGGTGATATAGAAGAAGTAAAGGAGTTCCTTAGAGCACGCAGAATCACAAACATCATTGTACGGTTTCAAAAACCTGCCACGTTTCAGCAACTTATCGATGCCTTGGATACTAGCGTAGCATATGTCCGTGCGATGATTGTTGCTACAAAAGGGGATGCTCCGGGATCGATTACGCGATACCAAGAACTTGAGAAGAAGTATGCAGATAGGTTTGATATCGTACCAACCTCTGCGATGAGAAAGGAAAATCTTGATGGGATGAGTTGGGCATTTTACAATCATCTAGACATATTGAGAGTATATACAAAAATACCAGGAAAACCGAGAGAGAGAAAGCCAATCGTCTTACCAGAGGGATCAGTTGTAGAGGATGCTGCAGCTAAGGTGCATAGAGAACTATTCATTGAGAGATTCAGATCAGCAGTCATAATTAGAGACAATGACAAGATTAAACGTAGAGTTGTAGGACTAAACTATCCTCTCCAAGATGGAGATGTCATTCAATTGGCTCATACGTAATCCTGCGGGGAGTGTGTAACTTTGCAGGAACTATCTAACATAGTCGTGATTCTTGTAGAACCAGAAAATCCAGGAAATGTAGGATTCACATCAAGAGTGCTCGCAAATTTTGGCGTAAAAGAGATGAGAATCGTTGGGTGCGACCCTCGGGATGATTATCAGGCACAGATATTCTCAGTACGTGCATCTGACATTCTAGACTCGGCAAAAATCTACACGACTCTTGAGTCAGCTCTTGAAGATATCGATGCTGCGTGGGCTGCGACTGCAAGACCTGGAGGAAATCATAGTGTCACACGAGCCCTTGTACCTCTTGAGAAACTACCAGATCACAATGCACTAGATGGAACCATCGCCCTAGTCTTTGGTCGCGAGAGTAGTGGTCTTACGAACGATGAGATAGGTCTCTGTGATCTTGCGTTCACAATCCCCACATCAGATGAGTATCCGAGCCTGAATCTAAGTCATGCAGTGGCGATCACACTATTTCATCTCTTTGCCAAATTACCTCCACGGGAAGAGAGAGAACCTGCTGCTGCAAGGGCAGCCACGAAGAAAGAACGTGAACAGGTCTTGGTCTTTTTTGATGAGCTAATTGATAGATTATACACACAGGAGTTCAGAAGACCAATTGCCAAGCAAGTCATGAGAAACCTGCTCAGTCGTGCATACATGACTGGACGCGAGATTACAACACTGACTGGCATCGTACGACGAATGAATGAACTACTCAAAGACTGTTCTGCAGACGGGGATTAGATACCATAGCCCATCTTGCGCTTAAGCTCTGGGTCAATCTTATCAAAGACAATCTTGCAGGGTGTAGGCATCTTTGCACCAGCTTTCTTGAGAGCAATTATACCCACTCTGATGTGTTGCCGATTGACACGGACTGTAGCTATTGCCTGATTTGGCTTGATTCTGG
>JAEOUN010000126.1 GCA_016839245.1 Candidatus Thorarchaeota archaeon | reverse complement strand
CCTGAAGACTCTATGATTGCAGCGATAGCATTGGTGAACAATGAAATATTACTTACAAAGAACCCAAAACACTTCAGTCGTATTCCTGACCTTAAAATCGAAGAGTATTGAATTTCACCTATGAAACTATGGATGAGTTCAAAAAAAGCGACTCAACATTAGTTTTGCACAGGACCCTCAAAAGCGTGAGGGTATTGTTTTCAGGGAGAGCAAGAAGATAGCACGGACTCTAGGATTGAAACCTCTGACTCCCGGTGTGTTTCGTGACCTCGGCTCTGAGCAACTGAAGTACATCCTCACACCTGACAAAGAGGGTGTTCAAATCGGCGTGTACTCCACTCTGACCGGTGAACGACTAGCATCTGGCGCATCCATTCCTCATCAGAAAAAGTGGGAAGTCGAACAGATGATTAAGGAGTTTATCGATGAGACTGAAGCCTTCATCGAGTCATACTTTGGAGAGAATGAAACCATCAAGGGCAGAGCTGTTGATTTTGATCAGGTTTTAAACGACCTGAGATTCATGTTGAAGCGCGCTAAGAAAGGCCTTCCAACCAGATAACAAATAGAGAATCCACTAGAATGAGTAAATGGGTGAAAAATGAAAGGGTGGCTCAACAAGACAGGCAAGGGAAAGTTCCCAGTTAACCTGACCCCGTCAGCCCGTACCCCTATCCATCTGAGATGGATAACATCAAAGGTAAATCTGTATGATTCAAGTTTTTGATGTGATTTTATTTTCTAATTCAGTTAGTATTTTCATCGCTAATTCAAGGTCCGTTTCTATTGTAGCTTCAAAAATGCGATTTCTATAATCTTCAGGATTGTTGTATCTTAGGATGAATCTCTTGTCACCGGTTGCCATTTTAATTTCAGTAGTTAAATATTCAGAATCAGCTTGTGATAGGATTCTCTTGATATCAGGTTCAGATACAAAATGTACTTGAAATATAGGAAAATGTGGTTCAGTGTCAGAGAAATTGGACATATGAAAGTGTTCTGTCATTTTTCGCATGAAATCATTAATAGAAGGATTAACAAAATCATGTGGATTGATATTCGTCTTAACCCGAAATATACACACTGCTTCTTCAAGCCGTTTTGAATTTGAGAGTTCATATTCGGGATAGATTTTATCGATAATAGCAATCGTTTCATTAAGAACATCTTTGGCAATCTCAGTATTTCCATGCACAATAACATTCACGCCAATGTTACCAATTTCTATTCGCTCAATTGAGTATTTATCATTGTTTTTTTGAAAACGCCCATTGAAGAAACAGATACGTTCTGCCTTAGGATCCCTTTTCTTTTCAGTTGTATGAAAAGTTTCCTCTATTTCGTTTGTAACTCCCATTGCTTTGAAAGAAGATATATTAATTATTGGACCTCTTGAAATGTATCTAACCTGAACACCACATTTTGGCACTCCTATTATTTGCATCTATTATCACCTTGCATCAAGTGCGAAACATTCTTCATCATCAGCAATTGATAATGCACGACTCTCGATATTTGTATATCCTCGATCATTTGACAATGATTCACCAAAGAAATTATCATATCGAAGACCTGCTTCAATGAATCGCCTTAGGACCTCAGTTGCAGATCTCTTAGGTTGAAATATTCCTATGATTCCATCAATACAATCTCTCGCATGATCTGTTGCGTTATAATATGAGAATTCAGTTGTTCCTTCCCTTTTTCTATAATAATTAGAAACAAGTGCTGCTTGTGTAAGTGTTTTTAGATGATGACTTAGTGTGTTTTTCGCTAATCCAGATTTTTTATTCAATTCGGAAAAAGATAACTCACCTTCTTTAAGAAGTAAAATAACTAATGCCAATCGAGTTTCATCAGACAGAATATTCAGTACTAATCTAATTTCAGCTGGTATTGTTTTTATGATTTCTTTCACCGTCAAATTAGGTCAACCCCCATAGACCTGGGTCAATATAATAGTACTTTAACTCATATATATAGGTTTGTAGCTTTAAGCATAGATGGTGGGATCGTGTATTGAATGATTGGTATGACAATTCATTTAGAAAAAGGCTGGATGAAGCATATAATCTAAGAAAAAAACTAATCATCACAGTTTATGGTTCTTGGTTCCCACCACCCGAGAAGGATTTTCTATTGAAAATAGTTGATTTCCTAAGGGAAAATGGTTATGAAGATACTGATGTTGTTGAGGGGGAAAAAAGGCCCAATGAATGGGAAGCAGATGCATATACTATTTCTACATTCTATCTAGAGAACTCTGATGTAAATTTCCTTATTTTTACTCATGAAGGAATGCGAGTAGGTGTTACAACAGAACTATCGCATGTCCTCGAAAGTCCAAGAATGTGTGATAGATTGGGATCATGTATTGTATTTAATGAAGTTAAAGACGACATGTCGGCTGTTGGACAAATGCATATTGATAAAATGGCTCAGTTAAACGAGACTTCAATTCAAATCCAAATTGTAAATTATGACTCAGAAGATGAATTATTCGAAGCAATTCTTTTACATGCAGCCAGTCAGCTAAAAAAATTTGGGCCACGACTTGATTCGAGATAGGATTTATAATAGATCCAACTAGAATACTATTGTATTAATTTTAATCGACTGAAAACATACATGGTTTGTACGAATTTTCAAACCATTCGTGTTATAGGAAATTAAGATACGTGAAGATAACGAAAAGTACACTGAGTCTGATTGATGGGTAAAAAATGAGGATGTAGTTCACTAAAACGGAGCAAGTGTAAGTACCTGATAATCCAATCCCGTCAATCTATGCCTAATATCCATCGTAAATACTTCTTAATTCTTTAAACGTAACTTATTATTGGATCATTGCACGAAATACACCAAGTGTGGAGAGGTTAATGAACATTAATGAATTCATTTTAAAAATGAATGAAATATCGAATAGAGGGTACATCAAATCTCATAGGGCTGGAGACACAGGGATAGGAAAAACCCTTGAGGACTTACTGGGAATAAGAGAGAACAATATTTCGGGACCAGATTTCAGTAAATATGAATTGAAATCTACAAGAAGACAGTCATCAACAATGCTTACTCTCTTTACAAAGACACCATCTCCACAAGGTTCTATCAAGGAATTGGTTGATAATTTTGGATACCGACAGAGAAAAAAACTATCAAAAACGAAACAACCCACTCTAATTAAAGTAAATGAAGAATCATCCAAAATATCCCTTGAGGATAAAGAACTTCATGTAACTGTCGATGCGTTGAAGCCAAACAGTGTCGGTCTCCAACTATTCTTTGTGGGGGAACGATTGTACTTCAAGAATGATAAAGGTATAGAGGCATATTATGATAGAAACTCTCTTGAGAAGACCTTCGAGAAGAAGTATCATAGTATGATTTACATGATTGCTGATTGTAAAAAGGAGGGAAAACAGGAATACTTCTGGTATAATGAAGCGTATCGATTAGATCGATTTGGATTCAAAACCTTTATGCAGCTAATTAAAGATGGATTACTCAAGGTTGATCTTCGTGTGGGGCATTATGAAGATGGAAGAGTCCATGATCATGGAACAGGATTCAGAATTCTCCCAATTCACTTTCCAAAGTGCT
Source organism: Candidatus Thorarchaeota archaeon (assembly GCA_016839245.1). Next base: position 1,371 of record JAEOUN010000126.1, on the reverse strand, counting down.
TTGAAGTGATTGAATGTATTCTAGAACATCCTGAAAACTCTCAAACTATTCTGACCTAGTTCTAAGACGAACTACACCTTCTGAAGAATGACTATGTGCTCAGTGTGCATAGTCTCTGCCTTCAGTCCGGGTACGTTCTCCGGAGCAGTTTTCCAAGGCATCCGCTTGGTTGGAATACTGCGAGGTATTGTTACCTCATGTTTGAAACCGAACGACTCTCCGAGTTCAGCTGTGATTCTATGAGTCGGAATTCTTATGCGAGCCATCAAACGATTACCAACAACAATGCAAGCATGTCCACCTGCCTTTAGTTTGTTGTACATCGCTTCGATTGACTGATTATAATCAAAGAAGAAGTTGTAGAACTGCTTTGCCCGTTTTGAACTGTTCTTGAATACACGATAGTATGTTTCATCGAGTGTCTTACTTTGAAGTTCTGATTCTTTAAATTCTCTTGGTGATTTGCCACCTAATGCTCGACGATCAACTGTTTTCACCTCTTCGTAATCCAGACTTATCCAATGTGCAGGATATCTAGAGAATTGACCATATGCAACTGTAGTACCATGGTCTCCATATGGCGGTGAAGTTACAATCAAATGAACTGAATCATCATCAATTGGAGCATCACGATTATCAGCGTAGAAGATTCGAGAGAATACATAGTCATGAGGTAATGCATTCACAAAAGACCTCATCAAAGGAATACAGCGTTGAATATTCGTTCTAAACAACTCATAGACATCAGGATTGAAGTTCGCCTGTTCTTCCTCCTTCTTTCGGACTATCTTGAACTCTGATTTCTTAAGATTAGAAGCTTCTCTTGCTGTGTGAGCAAGACATAATCTGAAGAAGTCACGAATATCTGTATCCTCTATTGAACCTATGGCAGTCTTAATCACCGCTAAATCATCTTGTACGTATTTCTTATACCAAAGGTCAACATTATGCATCTTAGGTATCTCGAGTGATCCTAGGGATTTCCTTCGTACAGAGGATATTTCCTGTTCCAGTCTCGCACTGGTCTTTCTCAGAATGTCCGCATCGATGGGTGTGGTCTTGACTTTGGAGAGAAACACTGCAAAAGGATTGAGATCCGTGCCAATTGATTTTCTTGCAGCAAGCATTGATTCGACTAATGATGACCCTGAACCACAGAATGGGTCCCATACTGTGTTTTCCTTTTCGGAATAACGGTCGATCAGTCTTGCAGCTATTTGAGGAATCATTCGAGCTGGATACGAATGTAGACCATGGGTCATATACTTTGTATCCTCTTTTGCGAATGTCCAATCTTCTGCAAGTTTCTCTGAGTTCTCTGAATCAAACTCAGGTAATCGCGTTTGTTCCATCATTACCATTCTATCTCCT
>JAEOUN010000125.1 GCA_016839245.1 Candidatus Thorarchaeota archaeon | reverse complement strand
TTGTGGAATTGATTTCATCTACTGGATACCCTGTCGCATTATACCCACTCAACTCTCCATAGACCATTTTCTTTGTATATTGAGATGTATAACCATCTCCACTTCTGGCGATTACAATAAAGTTCTCTGGAAGATCTGATATCTGTTCAAGAAGATATGAAACTCGGACACCAGTATAGTTGAATGGTCCAATTATGGTAACACCATCCTTCTTCAGATACCCTCCCTCTCCATTTGTTGCAGGTAATGTACGCAATTCGCTCTCTACTAAATTTAAGGTCACACTATAGGTATATGGTAGCACCTCAATTCTAGCCACATTTGAAACCCATTGTGGTCCTGCAGCTGATGGATTAGGATCAGTTGAAGCGTTAGCATCAGCGTTTGAATAGTATCCATCTTCTGGTAAGAATGCCAATCGAAAACCGTCTTCATAATCTGGGACTATAGTTTCGTTGTATTCATAGGCTAGTACCATATCTCCCTGGGCATCCCAGTAGGTTTGATTCGGGTAAACTTTTGTATATTCAAATATCTGAGCATAATCATCTTCTGCAATGATTCTTATGCTATCTTCCTCATCCATCCCACCTACTAGCTCAATTAGATCAGATACTTTGACTCCCGTGTAGTTACCCTGACCTCGAATATTTCCATAGGTGTTTTGATATGAGCTATATCTTGATACTGTAGTCATATTGAGCATATCACCAAGAGTCACATTGATAGCTGTACCGTTACCACCGACGACAGTTATGAAATATGCACTGTAATCCTGCTCTTGCGGTTCCTGGTCTGGTTGTACCAACACTATGTATGTAATTGCAGCACCTGCAATAATTACTGCAGTTAGTAAAATTGCAGCAAGCTTTGTCTGTTCCGAATCCATGATCTACGCCACTGACCGATATGCACGGGAGTGCAAATCGAATTATGATTTAAGCTTTAGGAAGTATCAAAAATGATTATACCTGTGCAGGTAGTGGCGCAGTTTTTCATCATCTCCCCTAATATCTGAAATCACGATGCGTGTTTTTCATGGTCTCTAAATTTATAGTATTTTGAACCTATATATTCACCTAGAACTAGTGATTAATTTCATTAAAACAAAACACTCATTCTTTAGACTCTTATCATATTGGAAATTAGTGTAGAATTTTTCAAAACAAAGGAGTGCTCAGAACAATCCATCCGATAATGTCTTTCGAGTACGGGGACAACACTGGATTGCTCTGAGCTTTGTTTCAATTATATGGTTTGACTTTTTCTATGATAGATACAAGATTAAACGGATTAAGTGATGTAGTCAATGAATTACGTATAGTAGGAGGACTTAGTGGTACTTCAATGACTGTAATGTTAATTACCCACTTAGCCCAGAGAGAGCCATCCGTTAGATTGCCGTCTTCATTCAGGAATGTAATTCGAAGCGGTCCGCTTCCTTCAGGAATGGGACTTCCATCAATCTCATATGCCAACACCATTGTTGAGTTAATCGAGTCTAATGGGTCTCCTGTAGGTGTATAGCCGCTCAGTTGTCCATCAACCATAGCTTTGGTGTATTCAGTAATCCAATCGTCACCCGAAATTGCAGTCAGTGTGTAATTGTCTGGTAATGATGGAAGTAGAGATAGCAATGTAGACATTGCTACTCCTGTTATTTGATATGGTCCTCTAATCGATCCTGTCGATGTCCTATATCCCCCTTCTCCACTAATTGAGGTCAATGCCTTGATCTCGGAGAGAGTAAACTCAAGTGTTGTATCTTCATATTTTAGAATAAAAGAAATTGGTTCTACTTCTACGACTGTTATATTAATGACATTTTTAGCCCAAAGAAAACCATCTGTGAGATTACCATCTTCGTTTAGGAATGTAATTCGAAGTGGACCATCATCATCAAGAATGGGACTTCCATTAATCTGATATGCTAACACCATTATTGATTGAATTGTATCTATTGGATCTCCTGAAGGCGTATAGCCACTCAGTTGTCCATCAACCATTGCCTTGGTGTATTCAGTCGTCCAATCATCGCCTGCTACTGTTGTCACAGTATAATTTGAAGGCAAGTCTGAAATTTGTCCCAAGAGTGTTGTAAATCGAACACCTGTGATATTATATGGTCCTCTGATTGATCCTCCAGATGTCTTGTACCCTCCTTCCCCACTTATTGATGATAATGCTTCGATTTCTGATAGGGTTAGTGGAACTACGTTATCTTCGTAGTATAATGTTAATGCCGTTTCTTCAGGCTGTTGAGCTTCAATGACTTCCAATTTAACGACATTTGAAATCCACTGTGTACCAGCTGATGACGGATTTGGATCTGTAGTGTCATTAGCATCAGCATTCGAATAATATCCATCTCCGGGTAGGAATGCAATCCTAAAACCATCTTCATAGTCTGGTACTACTGTTCCATTATATTCATAGGCTAGTACCATCTCTCCTTGTATAGCAAGAGTAGTTTCATCAGGGTAGATTTTACCATATTCAAAAGTCACAGTATATTCATCAGAAGCTGTAATCTTCAAGGAATCGTTTTCTATCATTCCACCAACGAGATCTACAAGGTCGGATATCTTAACTCCTGTGTATGTCCCGGTTCCTCTGACATTATTGTATGAATTCTGATAGGAACTATTTCCAGTAACGCTATTCATTGATAGCATGTTTGTTAGTGTGACATTGGTTGAAGTACCGTCTGCTCCAATTATGGTTACAAATGGCGAGTCTGTTTCATCAGGTTGTTGAGGCTGTAGAAGATAGACACCTGCTAGTACACCTCCTACAACTAGTAGTACTACAATCAATGTACCAAGAATCTTTACTCTGTTGGAATCCATGAATACCACCATCGATATGATTCATGGAACATAACGTGTGTAATAAAAATGTTCTTACATAGACTATTGAAAATATAGTCTACAACATTACCCAGAGTACTTTAGATTGGAGTTTCTTACTGGAAAAATACTAACTATTCAAGTGGTTTTATGTTCATAGTTTATCTTTTGAATCTAATTTCTGCTATTTGCAGAATTCGCCATCTGAAGTGCATTATAATTCTGCCATTGCCTCTATCTCAATCCCTACATCTTTTGGTAATCTCGCAACTTGAACTGCTGCTCTTGCTGGGGCTGGATCCGAAAACCATTTTGCATATTCAGCATTCATCTCAGCAAAATCATTCATGTCCTTAAGAAAGACTGTGACTTTGACAACTTTATCCATCGTTGAACCAGCAGCCTCTATCACACCTTTAACATTTGACAGTGACTGTTTTGTTTGTTCAGTTATTGAGCCTGTGACCAATTCACCTGTTTCTGGATTAGCTGGTATTTGACCTGAACAAAAAACAAACCCATTTGCTTTGATTCCCTGAGAGTAAGGACCAATTGCTTTTGGTGCATTTGTTGTAGTAACCTTTGTCACTTTCATTTTAATCAAAGCACGCAATAATTTGCCATTGGATTAATGTAGCGGTATGGGTTTATCTCCTATCAGGAGCAGGCGGAACAGCATAGCCTTGAACAATCCTTGTACCTGTTTCACCATTTAGAGCTCTAGTCAAATTTGGTGGATCTGTTATTATCGCCATTTCGCCACCATTCTTAATGAATTCAATGCAGGACTGAATCTTTGGTAGCATACTACCTGGAGCAAAATGACCCTCTTCAATATACCTCTGAGCTTGAATGTGATCCATCTTATCAATGGGTTGTTGGTTTGGTTTTCCATAGTTGAGATATACCTTTTCAACTGCGGTTGAGATAATTAATACATCTGCATTGAGTCCCGATGCGAGTAGACTAGACGCTCTATCTTTATCGATGACTGCCGCAATACCTTCGAGATCTCCACTGTCATTGGCAATAACTGGAATCCCTCCGCCGCCTACTGCATAGACAATGATACCTTGATTAATGAGTGCATTAATGGCAGGCAATTCAACAATCTCCTTCGGAATCGGTGAGGCAACTATTCTCCTCCATCCTCTCCCTGAGTCCTCCCTAACATTCCATCCTGCTGCTTTAGCTCGTTCCTTTGCAGTCTTTTCATCCATGAAAGAACCAATAGGCTTTGATGGTGCATCAAATGCGGGGTCATCTTTTGAAACTCGAACTTGCGTAACTAGAGAGGCTACACTCTTCTCAATACCTCTACGACGGAATTCATTGTATAACGCACGTTCAATCATATACCCAATGGCTCCTTGTGTATCTGCTCCGCAATAGTCAAGAGGGACTGGATGGAGTTCGTGCTCAGAAAGCTCCGATCGTCTAAGAATGAATCCAACTTGAGGACCATTACCCGAAGTGATAACGACATCCCAGCCATTTCCAATCATATCAGCAATGTGTTTGCATGTTTCTGCTGTGGCAGCATATTGGTCTGGAATTGTTTTATGGTCCTTATCTGTAATGAGGCTGTTTCCTCCAATTGCAACTACTGCCTTTTTAGTCATATTATCATCTCTCCGTAATAGAGGCTTTTTCTTCGCCTTATCCCCTAATTAAACCAATGGGTGTGGTTTTTAATTGGAACGAACTAGAATTCTCGTAACCACTCATCAAGGTATATTGTTTCAAGTTCGTCAGCTTCTGATACTTCCTTTCCTGTTATGCTATCTATTAGTGTCTTTGTTCTTATGAGAATTTTTGGATCCTTCTTTAATAACTCTTCAACAAACTCGAAGGTCTTTTGCATCATCATATCTTTACTCACTAACATATCTGCAAGGCCTATGTCCAGTGCTTCTTTTGCCAAAACTTTTCGTCCAGTCAACAGAATATCTTTGGTTCTTGATGGACCAACTAAGTGCAATAGATTTGACGTAGCTCCTCCACCAGGGAATACAGACAAATCTACTTCAGGCAAACGAAAGACTGCTGAATCTGCAAAGATACGGAAATCGCAAGCGCAAGCTACCATGGCACCAAATCCTATTGCGTGCCCATTCACGGCTGCAATTGTGATGCCTGTTCTATTCTCTCTAATCTGTCGAATGGATTTCTCTAATAATTTGAAGAAATCAATTGCTTCTTGACCTTTAAGACTCTTGATCATTTCAAGATCAAATCCCGCACTAAAAGCACGGTCTCCTTCACCTGTGAAAATAATTGCTCTTACTGAAGGCTCGTTGGCAATCTTGGAAACTTGCTTATAGAATGCCTGCAACATTTCTCTTGTAACAGAATTCAACTTGTCAGGTCTCGATATCTTTACCAGTGCATATGAATCTTCAATGGTAACAATGATTTCTCCGGACAATCAATATCACCCTAAATGTATCACCCTAATGAGTTGAGCAGTTGACCTTTAGATGGATAAATTCTTCGCTTACAAGAATACCTATCGATTACATGCACTGCACTTGTCCTTAACATGAGCTGAGAATTGTCGATGGATATCACACATTGCTCCATCGTCGCGCATGATCTTAATAATTCGATTGATTTCTCTTGTCATAACTTCGTATAAATCATCATTTCCAAGGTGTTTTTCAAAGGCTTCAATCATAGCATCTGCTGAAGTATCAAATTCTAGCATGAATTTCTTGGGAATCTCTACCTGGTCCCCTCTTGATCGTACTCCTTTGTTCTTTAACAGATATTGGGTTATTGCTGGTTCAGTAACACCTAACATTTGAGCAATTTCCTTCTGGGTTATCTTATGCTCTCTCTTTTTTCCATCTTCACCAATTCGTTGAACTACTTTGGTTTTCATGACTCTTGCTAGTTCACGTCTAATTGCAGGAAGTACATACCACACTTCGACTTCTTGTGGCATCATCCATGTTCTTCGTTTAACTTGTTTCTTATCTGCCAAAGACAATTAGATCCCTCAAAATCTTCTATTCACGATAGTGAATAATGCGTCTAATAAAAGTGTTGGCGGTGGCATGGCTTTTCGTGAATAAAACAAGTACATTCTTAATAGATGATATGATTATTGACTATTGGTGCATTCTTTGAGAGAAAAGAACTTACGAAGTGCAGCTCAGAAGATTGAAGGATCGAATTATCTGATTGCATTATCTGGTGCTGGCATCTCCAAAGAATCTAACGTACCCACATTCCGTGGCGCTGATGGTCTCTGGAATAAGTATAATGCGATGGAATTAGCAACTCCTGATGCTTTTCAAAAGAATCCTGAGCTTGTCTGGGAATGGTATTCTTGGCGACAGAATCTTATCAAGTCCTGTGATCCTAATCCAGCACACTATACGATAGCAAAATGGGAAAGGACTGGGCTTCTAAAATCACTCATCACGCAGAATGTTGATGGTCTTCATAGGCGAGCTGGGTCAAAACATATCTTTGAAATCCATGGAAATCTGTGGGCTTTGAAATGTACAGCTTGTTCTTATGGCGGGTATATTGATGTACCTGCAATAGGGATTCCGAGATGTCCTTCTTGTAATAATATTCTACGACCTGATGTTGTCTGGTTTGGAGAGAGTCTAAATCCAACAATGATGACACAGGTCTATACAGAATTGCAGAAAGCTGATGTTTGCATTGTAATAGGTACATCTGCTTTGGTACACCCTGCGGCTTCTTTTCCAATCACTGTGAAACAAAATGGAGGAATTGTAATAGAAGTAAATATAGAAACAACACCCTTAACATCAATCGCGGATTACCATGTTGAAGGGAAAGCAGGAGAAATGCTTCCATATCTTGATAGACTAATTAGCTGATTCTTATTTTACATCATTAATAATGTGCAATTCTTCTTCGTGCTTCTCTAGCTCTATCTGCGGCACCCAATCTATCAAAAGCTTTAGCCATCTTTTCAAGCACTTCAGGTCGTGTTTCTCCTGATTTTAGAAGCTCATTGTACAAGCTAAATGCATGATTTTTGTTACCTTGTATTTCCATGCATTGAGCAAGATAAAATGTCGCATCTCTGTGTCTTGGAGCTATTCTCAGAGTTCTCAGGAAACATCTTGCAGCTTCTTTGTACTGACCAATGTGATACTGTGAGAGTCCCAGTTTCATCCAGTAATCTTCATTCTCTTCATTGAATTTGATTGAATTCTTTAATGGCACTATGGCTTCTTCCCATCTCTCAAGTTTTTGAAGAGATACACCGAAAAGATACCAGACATTTTCTTTCCCAGGAATCTGAGATACAGCCATTCGTAGTGCCTTTTCTGCTTCAACATAGTTTTTCTCTTTAAATAATAAAGAGCCTAAACGAAACCATCCATCATAATCCTGAGGATTGAATTCTAATGCTTTCCTTAAAGCTCTCTCTGCTTCATCATAGTTACGTTTTTTCAAATGAGATTCTGCGGCGGCAAACCAAGTTCTTGCCGATGATGTGTCTCTTGGTCTTAATGTTGAAGGACTCTGTATTGTTTCGCTCCTTGTCTGGTCTCGTTTTGAAGGAGCTAAATCTTCTGGTTCCTTGGAGTGAGAAGAAATGAATTCGCTGGCTGATTTGGAATCCGACTTTTCTCCTTCACTAATCGTATCATCCTGCTTTTCTAAATCTGCTTCAGAGGTAGTGATATAATCAATATCATGTCCGCTTGTTTCAGATAAAACTTCTAAGACATTACCCCATTCATTGTTTGGTATTGTATCTATGATGACTCTTTTATGGTTCTTCAGGCCTTGGCTTCTTCTTATTGCTCCTGAAATGATTAAACTCCGTAATTTAGGCCAACTTACCTTTAATTTCTTACATTGTTCTATTGCCTTTTTCCCCGATTGTTCTGCTTCTGTTTCTCTGCCCAATGATAATAGAATAGCTGCTAGTATTGCCCATGCAATTGGATAATGGTCTTCAATCGATAATGCAATTTTCATTGCTCTCTCAGCTTCAACCATTTTTCCATTAGAGGCTAGAGAACATGCTGTTTTAAACCATCCAGAAGCGGTATTATCACTCTGTAGGTTCTTCATTCTTTCAATAGCATCTGAAGGATCCCTACTCAGTAATTCCACCATCCTACAATAACTTCACATTATATACTTGCATGAAGCCTAATTAGACTTGCAGTTGAAAGAGGTAAGAGATAAATGGTACATATCAAAAAGAAAGTGGGAGGTTGAACCTGGTGAAGATACTTGTCACGGGTGCTACAGGTTTTGTAGGTAGAAAACTAATATCTCGCATTTTGAAAGATGGAGATGAAGTAGTAGCTCTGGTTCGCTCTACCAGTAATATTGAAGGTCTTCCAAAGGAAATTGAGATTCGAGAAGCTGATTTACTTGACACTTCAACTCTTGAATTAGCAGTTCAGGACATTGATATAGTAATTCATCTCGCAGCATATTTTGATTTTTATCCAAGCTCTGTTGACCTACTATACAAAGTAAATATTGATGGCACTAAGAATCTTATGTCTGCATGTGTTAGAACTAAAGTTGAGAGATTCATATATTGCAGCACCACTGAAGTAATCGGACCAGTCCGTTTCCCTCCAGGCAATGAAGATACTGAACTAAATCCTTCCTTTGACTACAGTAAAAGCAAGGTGATTGCAGAACAAGCAGTACGTGAGATATCAAAGGATACAAAATTAGATCACATTATCATACGACCTACAGGGATCATGGGTGAAGGTGATCTATATACTGCATTCGAAGCTATTGAAGCTGTGAATAATGGAACAATTCCTGTACTTCCTGGAGATGGCACGAAAGGAATAATGTACACACATGTTGATGACGTTGTAGATGGATTCGTCAAAGCTATTACTTCGAAGTCAGCTTTAAACACAACCATCATACTTTGTCCAGACCAAGGCATGACCTACAATGAGCTATTCGAGTATATAGCAGAATACTGCGGTGTCAAAGCACCTAAACGTAAGATACCGACCAGTTTAGCTAAACTTGGAATTGGCGTACTAAGCCCAATTAAAAATCGAAGGAAGACAACATTTCTCTGGCATATGAAAACAGTTCAAAGCATGGATGAGAACCGTCTCTATGATAACAGTAAAGCTAAGCGGATTCTTGGCTGGGCGCCTAAAATAACAATGAAAGAGGGTTTGAAACGTGCAATAGACTGGTATTTTGAAAACGGATTTCTAAAGAAGAGGTCGTAAAACATGGATCCACTTGTAGGTCTCATTCTAATCATACTGCCAATTATTTTATCTTTTATTATGCTAGTATTTCTTCACAAAGCAGCTGATGTAACTGGTGTCGTTGTATGGTTTGTGACGGTATTAATCGCCATCATTGCTTTTCAAACAGATGTAACAATTGCTTTGATTGCAAGCCTTGCAGGTATCATCAAGTCGTTTCCCATTTCGTTAATGGTTGCAACTTCTATACTCATGATGACATACATGCAAGAAACTGGAGCTCTTCAACGTTTGATAGTATTTTTCAAGACTCTAGGTGGTGGGAGTCGACCTATGCAGATACTGATGATCAGTTTTGGTCTAGGTCTTTTCCTTGTTGGAATTGGAGCAACACCTGTTTCGATGTTGCCTCCAGTCATGCTTGCTCTGGGATTTTCTCCAATGGTTGCTGTGGCTCTTCCTTCTATTGGATACGATCCTCTTACAACCTTCGCTCTTCTTGGTGTGCCAGCTGTTGTCTTTACTGATCAATATTCTTATTGGGGGACGGTCATATCCCTTCAACAAGCCGGTACTACCTTTGCATGGTTTATGCCGGTTGTAAGTATGGGAATAGCTATCTCTATGCTTTGGATTGCTGGTGGCCGCAAACTTCTTTTTAGTCGAGAAGGCCTTTCATTAGCTGCAATTTGTGGAATCACTGCGGGTCTCATGGCAATAGTCTGCAATTTTCTTCTACCACTTACAACCTTAACAAACGTATTTGCAGGTGCCGCGGTCCTGTTAGTTCTTTTTATTTTTAATAAAGTCCGGGGACGGCCGATAATTGATCGATCCATTCTGGATGAGAAAGATTACGAAGTGGAATCAAGTATGAGTCTTGCCAAAGCCAGTATTCCTTGGGTTGTTCTGGTGATACTATGTTTAGTGACTAATCTAATTCCTCAAGTTCTTGACTTTCTCTATAATGAACTTGCTTTGCCTATTACTTTGGGAGCATATCCTTCTCCTATTAATACGAGAGTGCTGTGGCAAGCATACACATTGATGTTAATAGCCACACTTGTATCAATGCCATTTCTAAAGACCGACAGAGAAGTCCTTAGAAAGACGTTTTCTGGATTCAAGAAGCGTGCTCCGCGTCCTGTTCTAGCAGCTGCAATATTCTTTGCTATGGCAGAGGTATTGAATTTCAGTGGATGGCGTATCGGTACCGGTGGAGACTGGCTTAATCCCACTGTTTTAGCAAATGGTCTTGATCCTACTAATAATATGATATTTCTTCTTGCATCAATGACTGCCGGTCTTGGATTACTATATCCTATAGTTGCACCCTTCTTAGGTCTCTTGGCTGGATTCATTTCAGGATCTGAGACCTCAGCTATAGCAATGTTTACCAAGTACCATATTGAAACAAGCACAATGATTGGAGCTAACGCCATGGTTGTTTCTGCTTCCAATGGAATTGGCGGTGGTCTTGCAAGTGTCCTCAGTCCCGCTAAAATTCAAAATGCTGCAGCTGTAATTGATGAGATCGGCATAGAAGGGAAAGTTATACGATATGGACTTGTCGTAGCTCTTCTCATGACCTGGGTTACAGCAATCCTTACTATGTTGCAAGCATTTACTTTGAATCCAGTAATTCTAGGAATAGTTGGTGTCTTGATTTTAGTGCCACTCGTTCTTGGTTTATGGTTATTCCAAACCACGAGAAAGAAGGAGTAAAGAAATTCCATCATCAATCGATGTTGTCATCGAGTAGTAGAATACGTGGCTTTCGACAGTGTTAAATGGCATTAATTCAGAGGTGGACTTGAACTAGCTCATCTTAGGTTTCGAATAGCAAACTTGTAAATAGAGTGCAAAACTGATGACAGAGACCAATCTTACTTATTGGCGAGAGGGAAGCTTCTACATTAATCCTACAAACCGATGCACGAATAACTGTCTATTTTGTGTACGACAATTCTCTGAAGGCGTATTTGGATTCAATCTTGAACTGGAAGCGGATCCAACTCCTGAAGAATTAGTTGATGCAATTGAACAGACCTTTAACAACGAATTCCGCGATATAGCGATTGTTGGATTTGGTGAACCTATGCTCAATATTGATGGAGTCCTCGCATCTATTAGAAAAATTAAGAGCATGACTGATATTCGTGTAAGGATGAACACTAATGGGCAGGCTCTCCTAATTTATCCCAATAGAAACATACCTCAGGAACTCGCTGATGCTGGACTTGACAGAATTCAAATTTCTCTCAATGCGCAGAATGAGGATACTTACTTACGACTTTGTCAGTCAAAATTCGGAAGGATTGCGTATAGGTCAATTCTGGATTTTGCTGAGCAATGCAAACCATACATGCGTGTCGAACTCTCAGCAGTAGACATTCCCGGTGTAGATATAGATGCGTGCAAGGGAATAGCTGAACGAATGGGAGTAGAATTTCGTGTTCGCGTCTTCAAGGGTCCTGAAGGTGCAATAGATGGAATTCTTCGAACATTGACAACTGCGTAATTATTGCTAGACTATTGGACAAGTATATTTGTGAGAGACCTATTCATCAATGTATGACTCTGAAGCATCTTCATGATGGAATTTACGCTGATACTGACGGAACAAACGGGGGCAATCATGGAGCAATCATTCTAGATAATGAAATCCTGATGATTGATTCAGGGATGATTCATACCAAGAGTCAGATGGCGAAGAATTATCTTGAATCAGAAACAGGCTTGCCAATCAAGAAATTGGTTTTTACCCATTCACACAGCGACCATGTCTTTGGTACTCAAGCATTTGAACCAGTTCTCCTAATCTCTTCTGAATTGACATATAATCGATGCAAAAAGAATCTTGAAATGGAATGGGAACATGATGCTCTCATTGAAAGATATGCTCAAACAAAGGATGACAGACCTGATCTATGGGATGCTCTACAGACTCTAACAATTCGATTACCTGACATGGTATTTGATGATTCAGTTACTATAGGTGATGAGAAGCGGGTCACAATAAAATTGATGGGTGGTCACACATCAGGGTCTTCCATTGTCATAGACCACGATAGTAATGCAGTCTTTGTCGGCGACTTAATTTTCAGTGGACAATTTCCCTATGGCGGTGATCCCACTTGTGACCCTGACCGTTGGATTTTGTCACTCAAAGAAATTTATGCCTTTGAATATGATACGATTATTCCTGGCCATGGTCTTGTTTGCAGCCAAGATGAACTCGGAAAATATATTGAAGCACTCTCTGAGCTTCGCCAAAATGCCAAAGATTCTGTCAAGTCAGGATTTTCGATCGAATCATTTGTAAAACGTGGTATGGTCCCTCTTGCGCTTAAACAAGGATTTGAGCGATTTGGAGATATCACATTGAAGTACTGGTTTACCTTTTATTCATGAGGTTTTCTGATGAAACTCTTTGAACCCTTATCTATTGGACGCCTTGAGCTCAGAAATAGATTAGTGATGCTTGCTACACATCTTGGCTATTGCGATGATGATGGAATCGTGACTGAACAACTCATGGCATTCTATCGTGAACGTGCAAAATATCAACCAGGTCTCATTATTGTGGGTGGCTGCTATACTGAACATCTTGGAAAGAATGGCTCAACTATGATTGGTATTTCACGAGATGAACATGTCGAAGGTCTCAAAGAGCTTACTGACATGATTCATTCATACAATGTTCCTGCTGCTGCTCAACTCTATCATGCTGGTCGCTATGCTCATTCTTTTTTTCTAGGTGAACCAGCTGTTTCAGCCTCTGCTATCCCGTGTAGATTGACTAGAGAGACCCCCAAGGCATTATCAATTAATGGGATTCAGCAGACGATTGAGAATTACGGAAATGCTGCAAAGAGAGCAAAAGACGCAGGATTTGATGCTGTTGAGATTCTCGGTTCATCTGGATATATCATAAACCAATTTCTGGCACCTGCAACCAATAAGAGAGAAGATGAATATGGTGGCAGCTTTAGGAATCGAGCTAGATTTTCTCTCGAGGTCACTAAGAAGGTGAGGGCTTCTGTAGGAGCAGACTTTCCTATCTTATATCGAATGAGCGGAGCAGACTTCGTCCCTGACGGTCTCACTCTTGAGGACAACAGAACTCTTGCACCACTCCTCGTTGATTGCAGTGTAGATTGCCTGAATGTAACTGGGGGCTGGCACGAGACTCGAATTCCCCAAATCACTATGGATGTTCCTCGTGGTCATTATGCATACCTTGCAGAGGGAATTGCAGAAGTAGTCAAGGTTCCCGTAATTGCATGTAATCGGATCAATAGTATCTCTATTGCTGAACATATCCTCTTGAGAGGAAAGGTTGAATTGATTGGGATGTCGAGAGGGTTTATCGCAGATCCAGAACTACCCATGAAGGCTCGAGCGGGGGAGAAGCAATTCATTCGTCCTTGTATTGCCTGCAACGAAGGATGTCTGGACCATGTGTTCATGATGGAACCCGTGACCTGCGCAATCAATCCTCTTGCGGGATACGAAGATAAGAGAGCAACTGGCTCTCCAGGTGATGGCAAGATTGCAGTAATTGGTGGGGGTCCCGCTGGAATGGAAACAGCTCGAGTATTGGCTCAAAGAGGATTTCATGTTACTATACTTGAAGAGAGCAATCGGCTTGGTGGTTTCCTAACCCTTGCATCAAAGATACCTGGACGTGGAGAATTTGCGGCATTTGTTTCCTATATGGAACGTGAATTGAAGAGAAGTAATGTTGACATTCGACTCGAAACCCATGCTGATTCTTCTACAATAATGGATGAGGGATTTGATTATGTTGTTTGCGCAACAGGGACAATAGCTGGTGCTCCTCCAATCGATGGTATTGAGATGTCTCATGTTACAAGTGCCTATGATGTTCTATCCCTCGAATTAGATGGCTTGGGCGATGTTGTCATTATCGGAGGTCGAGCGCTTGGGTGCTATACTGCGTTATATCTATCTTCACATACTAAATCAGTTCAGATTATTGACGCTGATGAAGCTCTAGGAGTTGGCTTGGGACGTACAACCAGATGGGTTATACTCAAGGCGCTACGAGATAGGAGAATACAGACCAAGGTAAAAGCAGAGGTCGTGCAAATAGAGCAGAAGTATGTGACTGTTATTCAAGATGGTAAGTATTACCATGTTAATGCTGATACAGTTGTCTTAGCAACTCGTCCGCAACCAAGAGACCGTATAATTAAACAATTGGAGAAGAAAAACATTCAGCATGCCCGAATAGGTTCAGTTAACGGTACTACGGACCTATTGCGTACGATTCATAATGCATTTGAATTTGCAAGTGATTTTAATATATAGTCTAGTTACTAGATATTTGTCCTCGCTCTTGGTCTGTAAATTTTGATAAACCAAATCAGAACTAAACATATACCTCCTATTGATAATGAGGTCACCAGTAGAGTTGTGAATGAAATCCCTATTACAGTGGTATTACCCCTGTATCCATTAGGATACCTATCTATGCAGCCTTCTGAACCTGGGACAAAATAGACACCCACAAGAGACCAATCTCCCCAGCTGTTCCCAGTGTCTATTCCATTGTCCCACTGATTGTCTGCACCACTGCTCAAACCATTCCCTAGTGAATTCCTAGCTATCACATTCATGTAAATTATATTTCTCTTGCCTGTGATCCAAATGCCATATCCAAAGTTATCAACTACAATATTATTGATAATTCGGCAATCATCTGATGGAACTCTTATAGCTCCAAAATCTTGAACCATCGTAGTCGTTGTATAACATGCACTCAACTGTCTTCCACAGCCGGTGATTGTGTTGTTTTCTATCTTACATTCTGAGGATGCAATCGTAATTCCATTGTAAAGAACATTCGAAACTAAGTTATTGGAAATGATTGACCTGCTTGAATTTAAATCAAGCAAAATTCCAGATTGTGAATCCTTCACAATGTTTTCATTGATGACAACTTCGGGAGAATCTAAGAGTGATATACCACCACCAAGTTCAGAGTTTTGAATAGTGGTTCTAGGACTGTTCCGAATCCAAATTTTTGTGGTAATGACTTGAGAAATCAAACAATATTCGGAGAAATAAACATAGATGCCAAGCTGTGAGATTAGAGCTTGACTATTGATAATACCTACTCTCGTAGAATCAATAACAAATATCTGACCATATTCACCATTTGCGTGATTTGAATCAGATTCCTGTAAAACATATAGTAGAGGTTTTCCTTCCAGCGTATTGTTGATAACGTTATGTATGAACTGCTCAAGAGATCCCTCAACGAATAATCCTTGAAGTCCTAGTTCATTCCCTATAATATCACAATTCTCACTTCTCGATAAGTCTAGTCCAGACTTGAGGCAATTATTATTAATACTGCAACGTATGCAATTCTGGACACTAAGACCATTGTACTCACTGTAATTGTTAATAATATCAATGGACTCAGAATGCACAATTCTAAAGCCTTGTCCATAGTTGTCAATGAAAGAATCATTCAGAATTTTGCAATCCAAGCAATAATCCACAAGTAATCCTCCTCCCTGACAGGGTGCGCCACCCGGTGGCCAGTATCCACAATCTGTGAAATAGCAACACTGAACAGAGCAGTTCGAGGAGTCACAAATGCTAACTCCCCAAGGATATCCTTCGAAATAACATTCATCTATTATCACACGTTGTGAAGAACGAATAATGATGCCATCGCTATTAGTTTCTGTATCGTAGTTTGTAAAATTGACTAGAACAATATTATTGCATTCATATAATATCAAATCACTATTGGTAATATTTGAGAAAACAATACTTGAGCACTGTTCTGCATCTAGTCTGGTATTGAACCTTGAGTCTTTTATGAGTCCATTTTCAACATCTCGGAGATCTGCATTTCCCTCACACTCGCAATTCTGTATGATAAAGTAAACATCAGAATTTCCAATTTGCAGACTACTGAAGATCTTTCTATCAATGATGAAAGGTGAAATTGCACTACCATTTCCCGGCAAACTTAGGAGTTCCCAATCATCATTGCCATAGATTGACACCTCACTTGTGTCTTGGAAAGTTGGCTGGAAATCCCTTTCTAAGGGCATTGTGCACCGTTCACTCATGTATAGTGAGATTATTCCGAGTATAATCAAGGCTATTGTTCCGAGAGTCAGGATTTCTCTTATTTTCAAATACTCCGCCCTCTATTGTATTTCCATCTCATTTATTGCCACTTTATAAATGAATTTTATTATCAACGTTGTCAATGTGTAATTTAGTGCATCTCTGCCTGAGAGAATATTCTTATAATGCTTCAATTGAACCAACATTCTGACACGTACTAAGTGGAGACTTGACAATTGTCTTTTGATAACGAACCGAACAATATCATTACATATCCCACCTTCGCAGAGTTGAATGAACTATTAGCTGGGAAATTCGAGATACACATGAGTGTTCTCGAATATGGTATGCCAACTTTTGTTATCCAGTGGCCAGGTGGTGTAGTTCCAAGTCGTGAACAACAAGAGGCTGTCTTTAAAGAATTAACAAAAGAAACTGACCGCTTGAAGCTCTGGCCTGTCGTCCGTTGGAGGAATAAAGCTGAAGGAGAATATATACTCCGCTTTATTAGAAAGCAAGAAACTTCTCCGAGTAACAATAAGATTAACTATGCACTATTTATTGCCACTCTTGCAAGCATAGCACTTGGTGGATTCATACAGGCAACAAGTCAAGTCTTTCTCACTTTATTCTATCCAAATGGATACACGGTATGGGACATTGCATTTGTTACTCTTACGTTTATTTTGGCACTTATGGGCATCATCTTTACTCATGAGATGGGACATTACAAAATGAGCCAACGACTTGGAATTGAGGCATCCCTACCTTATTTTATTCCTGGTCTTCCCCAGATAGGAGGGACTTTTGGAGCATTTATCTCACAAAAGAGTCCACCCAATACAAGACGTGACCTTCTCGATATGGGTCTTGCTGGACCTCTAGCTGGATTTGTAGTCACTCTGATTGTCTTGATCGCAGGATTTTTCATGTCTGTTCCCGTTACCGCTGAACAACTAATTGCGATAGATGAGGCATTTCCAGGGCAATCTGGATCTATTGCTGTTCCTTATCTTTTTACTATCATGGAATATCTTTTCATTGATTTGATACCTACTGGTGGTACAATCTATCTTCATCCTGTAGCATTTGCAGCATGGGTCGGTATGCTTGTAACTGCTCTGAATCTCTTTCCAATAGCACAACTTGATGGTGGTCATGCACTAAGGGCAATAGTTGGTTCAAAACGTCACAAACAGATTGGCTGGATTGCACTCATTCTTATGATACTCACAGGCTACTATATGATGGCAATTCTAATCCTTGCAATATCATCTGGTGGCGAACATCCTGGACCATTGAATGATACACTCGAAGTGTCTAGGGGTCGAGTCGTTCTCTTTGCGATTTCTATGATTATCTTGGTTCTTTGCATTCCACCTTTGTGGCAAATGCTTTTGTTCTAGAGGTACTTGGTGTGATTTAGGATAGTAATGGAATCTAGGAAAGCTTAACAATACCATTGTAGACCGAATTCTTGGTCTTTAGAATGGGAAAAGTAAGGTTTCTGATTCCAACATTCATGTTTGTTGCTGGAACATTAGTGGCGATTAATCTCATTACAACTGTGATGAGAAACATATCTCCCACAGAGCTCTTTCCTGCCACCCTAAGTCCAACGCTTGGTACAGATATAGCTACAATAATGATAATTGCACTTCCCATTCTCTTAATAGAGTACACTATTTTTGCGGTACCTATAGCTGTTGTAATTCTCTTTATTACTAGAATCATAAAATCCACACGATATGAAATGAATATAATGAACATAGGAAGAGGATTCAATGGCACTCAAATGATTCGACGAGCAGCAGCACCTGCACTTTTTAGTGTTGCCTCTTCACAGATGTTCAGTACTGTGATCATGAATTTTCTGTTTCCCATTGGCTACGAACCAATTGAGAGTATTAAACCTCTATTCTATGCAAGTCTTTCCTTGATGGGAGCTCTTCTCTTTGCACCAATAGCACTGCTTCTCTTTATGCCAACTTGGGTCCTCAATGATGCTGGCATCGTTACACATCTCAAATCTGAGAGCTTGTACTATCGCCAGTGCCCAGATACACAAGGTGTAGGAAGATGGATGGCTAATATGCTAGGTGGATATGCATTGCTCGCCTATCCAATTACGATGTTCATCAGTCAATTTTATGACCCCATAATTCTGCCTATTATCTCTGGTACCGCAACATCAGAGCAATTGGCAATTTCCACAATCTTCTATGAATCTAGTCTAGCATTATTATGGACAATAGGATTGCCCTTTTTTGTTATGGCTTATCTTCTTCCAGTAGTGATGTTCAACGAAGCAATGCAATCCCGATCCACAGTTAGAATCTTGAAACTTGCAAAAAGGTTAGGAGCTAAGATGGTTAAGAAAGAGCAAATACAGGAGATAAAGCGTCTCAGCTCCGTTTATGATGAAGAAAAGGCTGCGACTGTAGAATTATTTGCTGCCGCCACGAATCAGGAGATTGTGTCGACTCAAAAGACTTTAAAAATGAGTAACAAAACCAAAATTAAAGACAGCAAGAAGGAATCTAGTAAGCAAACGAAAAGCCAATCCAAGAGGAAATCATCAAATCCTCCAAAATCCAAATCTAAGCCTAAGAAATGAATGAGCGTATCAAGTGCTAAGTCAATTATTGGATTTCATACTTTTCCAGAGCTTGACGAATTGCTTCCCTTACAAAAGCAGGAAATGATTTCCATGAGTCTCTAATTTCAAGACGCTCATATCTCTCTTGGAGTGCCTTTGGTACTCGAACCATTGTGTCCGTCATCTGGTATTCCTTTTTACAAATGATGATATATATACTATCGACAACTATATAACCATTCGTATACGAGAAGTATACAGTGGTATGCATGGCTGTCGTGAATGATGTTCAATCTCCGTATTTTGAAGAAGAAAAGACTGGATATTCACTTCATATTCGACAACGTAAATTCCTACATCATGTGAAAGAAAAGAATAGACCAATCAAGAAGAAGATTCTGAAAGATTGCCATAATTGTAGCCATTATCTAAGCAAATACTACTATTGGAAAAAAAGCCAATGCGAGGATTGCATTCGATCTCCAGCATTCTACTATCGACTGTCAAAAAATGGTCTATCCGATAACTGGGAATCTATCACACAGCAAGGCAAACCGAAAAAATGTACTAACTCACTAATTCTGTTTCAAAGGAACAATATGCTCAATTGAATTAATTCCCCCCAGCGTCCGTAAAATTTCATAAGGCAAGATTGCTTTCTTTGATCATAAGGAGATCCCGAGGTTTTGGAAAATCCCTCCACACCAAACTCGGGTTCTCTAACCTTCTTTCATGATGAAATTACCGTGGAATTTGATGAATGAAGGAAGTTAATTTACAGATATTATATTCTTGTTTTTGATTCCTAAATCAATAACGCAGATCAGGATGAAATAGATGGTTCATTCTCTGAGAGTGATGCAGTTGCTTTTCTTTTCACTGCAAGATTCCTCCAAATATATGTTGAGATTAACAATCCTACTCCTACAATTCCTACTGCTGCAATTAACAAAATAATTTGATTGATAGGTGATTCAACAAGTGATGAGTCCCAATAATCAGGTGAGATTCCACTCGGATAGTGGTCAATACTTCCTGCATCTCCTTTGATTCGATAGATGCCACTTCCCCCATAATTAGAGTAATTATTCCCTCTTGAAGTTTCATCGTCCCAGATATTTTTTAATCCATTATCTAATGCATTTCCCCGTGCATTCCATCCTATGATGTTATAGTATATCTTGAACCTCATCGAGCCACTTTCAAGTACAATTCCATATATTTCTGAGCCAAGAATTGAATTTCCAGCAATAGTTCCATACATTGAATCATTAATATTGATTCCAGAATTCTCTACTAACTCGATCCAATTAGCAATCAAATCTGTGTGTCTAGAATTATAAAGTGAGATTCCTCCATAGCAGGAGATAATTGAATTATTGGTACACCTTGTATATGTTGAATTGTCTATCAAAATTGCAGCTGGTGCATTATCTGTATCTGAAAAATCACAAAGGATTACTGATGTTCCATCTGATGAGATAACGCCTAAACTCTCACTAAGAGTTGAATTTGCTATTGTACAATTCCAAGATTTTTCAATCACAACAGACTCTGAAATCACTGCGGCATTAATTGTGCAATTAACACATTTCCACAACCCTAAAGCTGGAGCTATCCTAGACAGCTCACCGCCTTCAACGATGACATTATTGCAGCTAATAAGAGTCGCTGAATAGAGCGTCTCTCCATCTATAATAGCGTCCTGTAAATCTTGAATAATGCCAAGATCTTTCCCGTCGATTGTGTTTGAGTGTACTTCAAAGAACATGGATTCCAAATTTCCAGTTATTGTAGGTGTGCAATCATTAAAGATATTATTTGAGAAGTAGCATCCTACACATTCTTCTAAATTGAAACTTGTAGTAAATTGGTTATTCGTGATTTCTAGCTCATTACAATCATAGAAATAGATTCTTGCAAAGTCGTCATTCATCTGATTTGCTGTGAATTTTATGTTGTTGCAGTAACTAATGGAGAATGCAGATTCTGCATTTTCCATGTGTGTGCATACATTTTGATTGATAGTTATATCCTCATCTTTACTTATATGACCAATTAGACCACTATTCGTTGTGTAAATTGAACCTCCTGTTGGTGTTATCTGTATTATTTCTCCAATGAGGTGGAATCTGCACTCGCTTATCGTGCAGTTCATAGATTCCATTATGGAAAACGCTAGAAAGCTACAATATTCAAACCAGCAGTCTTCAACCAGGATACTCCTTGATTCTAATATTTCAATTCCCTGTCGTACCCCAGAGAAACTGACTTGATTAACTATGATGTTTGCCGTGTTGTCTAACTTTATTCCGACCTCAGATTCGTCAATAGAGCAATTCACAATTAGCAAATACAAGTCCGTGTTTTCAATCTCTATGCACAAATCTGAATATGTCATTGTGAGATTAGCAAGTACGAATGGATTGACTTCGGACCCATTTCCTGGAAGTCCCAGATCTATAAGCTCTTGATTATTCGCAATAGCTATATTTTCATCAGAGTCCGAAACAACTTTTGAGTCATAGTCATCTCTATGCTCTGAATTAATTATTAATTGTCCATAGCCTACATAATTTATTAACAAAAAGCAAATGGAGCATAATATGACAATGCGGCATACATTCCTCATATTGATTCCTCTCACTATTTCCCTCTCATAATATTGAGACGAACCTAATCATAACTCTAACGATTAAGACAAGGATTGTGTACTTGTAAACACCAAAAAAGAAGATGTGGTTCCCGGTAGTTGCAAATCCAGGAACCAGTGGTTTATTACCAGTCTTCGTCACTATCTTCGTACTGAGATTGTCCCCAGTCTTCTCCCTCTGGGATTCTCATCACACCGAGTTCCAATAGACGGTCCATCACTTTCAAGGCTGCTTCATCGATCTGTGGCTCGAATTTAGCACCTGTGATGACCAGTTTTCCGGAACCAAAGAGAAGGATAACAACCTTAGGGTCTCTCATTCTATAGATTAGACCTGGAAATTGCTCTGGCTCATAGAGAGTATTCTCAAGTTTCATTGCTGCAAGTTCAAGATTCAGCTCTGCTCCGAGACTTGCACTAGCTACAATATTCTGTACAATAATCTCTGGCTTGCCAGTAATCGTTATACCTGCTTCTTTGATATTCTTGACAATTTTGTGGACTGCACGTTTAGCCTCTTTCTCACTCTTGGCACCTGTACATACCATTTTTCCTGAATTGAAGATAAGTGTGGCAGTCTTGGGTTTCTTTAATCTGTATACAAGACCAGGAAATTGCTCAGGGTCAAATTCTACATTTGGCATAGTCGCAGCAATCTCATCAAGGTCAAGTCTCTGATTTAGAACGACTGAAGCGACAACATTCTCGATCTTGGTTTTTGGTTCTGGACGTGGCATATAATGTGTCTCCGCCTGCTCTCTTTGCCTTATAAACTATATAAGGAACATGTGAAGGTTATAAAAATCCCTTTTAAATGTGAGCAATAGTGCTGGTAAAACTAGCATTTGCAATCATCATCATTAATCACAATGACTTTGATTTTTACATCCTCAGCAATGTCACCAAAAGCTTGCAAAAAATATCTTGATGCATCTGCCAATCCTTTCTTGCCTTTTTCAGTCAGATGATATACAATCTGGCGACCTTCCTTTCTCCCCTTGATCAGATTCTCTTTCTTTAGTTCTTTCAAGGCGGGATATATTGTTCCCGGTGTAGGCTTTGCACCTCTTCTTTTAGCAATTTTATCTGCTATCTGTTGCCCATTCATCTCCTCCTTATCGAGTTCCCAAAGAATCTGAAATGTAAGAAGACCTCTCATATCACAACAATCTGGTGGACAACACGCAGTTGTTTCTGAGAGTTCTACCATAATAAGTATTGGATACCCTATAGTAAATAAATTCTTTCTCGACTGCACTTGTTTCTTTCATTGTTTCTCTAAAAGAAATGTTTATATTGGATATCCAATATTATTAAGACGTATTGGACACCCAATATGGGCTGTGATCTAATGGTTGAAGAAAATGTTGCCAAGGAATTTCTCGAAAATCATAGATTGCAAAAGAAAACAGAGCTCGAGCGTGCTTATCATTCATATTGTGACAATTATGATTTTGCCAATTTTCATCTAAATGAAGTGATGATCGTATGACTGGAATGAAAAAAGTAAGTGAGATGAACTCGGATGAAATTAAGGAAGAAGTACGAAGGACTTACTCCAGAGTCGCAGGAACTGATGTCGTAAGCGGTTGTGGACCTAAAACAAGGTCATCATCTAGTTGTTGTGGCACTTCAACATCTACGAAGGTGACCCGGTTAAATCTTGCAAACGCATTGGGGTATGATACAGAAGGATTGCCCGCCTCTGCAACCGAGTCTTTTGCAGGATGCGGAAATCCAGTTGCTTTGGCAAGTCTAAAAGAAGGTGAAGTTGTCCTAGATCTAGGTAGTGGAGCAGGACTTGATATGTTTGTTGCCAGTGAAAAAGTTGGTCCGAGTGGGAAAGTCATTGGTGTTGACATGACCCCCGCAATGATTTCGAAAGCAAAGAAAAATGCTGAGGAGCTGGGAATTACAAATGTCGAGTTTCGTTTCGGTGATGTTGAAGAACTGCCTTTAGATGATGATTCTGTTGATGTGATTATTAGCAACTGTGTCATCAACTTAGCTCCTGATAAGAGAAAGGTGTTCAGTGAAGCGTTTAGAGTTCTGCGTCCTGGGGGACGTTTAATGGTATCTGATATTGTGCTATCAAAGCCCTTACCAGAGGAAATCCGTGATGAGGTTGTGACTTATACTGGCTGCATTGGAGGTGCTATCCTCGATGAGGAATATCTCCAACATATACGTGATGCTGGATTTAATAACGTCAAGATTGACGGAAAAGCTGGTGCAAGCCTCCATGGCGCGTACAGTGCTTATGTACATGCACAAAAACCTCTGAGATGAGGTGCGACCTTGAGGGCAGAGATTGATATTGAAGAAGTCACTAATTTGGCAAAAATGCCTGTCTTAGTCAATGACAAAGGTCCTTTTCTATTTGATTTTGATACAGGCGCTTCGACGACTACTCTTTCAAGAAATTTGGTTGAGAGGTTGGGTATATCCACATACAAACGAAATCGAAATAATGCAAGAGGATTAGGTGGTGAAATTCCAACTGACTTTGCTAGAGCATGTCTAAAAATTGGAGAACTCGTGTTTGAGGAAGATGAAGTATATGTTTTTGATATTAATAAACTATTGAGATGTGGAGATCGAGATGGAGTGCTTGGTCATTCAACACTGAAGCATTGCATCATCTCACTAGATTACCCACATAAGACGATTCGAATTTCTAATGATAGTATGAATCAATTCGATTCCAGAATTAAATGGAGCCGTTTTGAATACATCAATGAAACGCATCTAATAGGTATACCCGTAATAATCAATGACCAAGGACCTTTTGATTTTGTCCTTGATACTGGTGCTGGAAACACAGTAATTACGCCCAATCTTGCGAATAGGCTTGGTTTAGATATTGTGTCAATTGAAGGAATTGCCCGTGGGATTGGAGGCGAAATTGAGCTTAAAATGGCAACCCTTGATTACCTGTCAACTTGTGCTATACGACTCGATTCGCTACATGTTGCAGTGATTGACTTGACAAAAGTATCTCCAAAAGGAGACCTTATTCAAAATGGGATTATTGGATTTGATTTTCTCAGAAACCTCGAAACAATCATAGACTATCCGAGAAGACAGATTTCCTTTATTGACTATCGAAATTCATGCACTACGGAAGACAAATAGGGATTAATGAACACTGGATAATTGGCGACAAATATGTCCAGCGAAGAAGAGCAATACTCAGGATATGATGGTACAATAATGCTCCTTCGTGCATGGATACCTGAAGGAGCTCCTCGAGCTGTGATTGTTGATTTCCATGGACTCGGATCACACAGTGGTCTTCAAGAATATGTGGCTTCTCAATTTGCATCAAGAGGTTTTATTTGCTATGCTCCAGATCTGAGAGGTTTTGGAACGTTCCCTGGTAGAAAAGGGCATGTTGAGAGTTTTGAAGAATATGATGAAGACATTAAATGTCTCATTGAGCAACTCAGGGAAGGGCATCCAGACGAGAAGATGTTTCTATACGGTCACTCTCTTGGTGCAGTACATGCAGCAAGATATGTCATGAAATATCCTAATGCTCCTGTTGATGGTCTTATCCTTCCATGCCCTGCTGTGTCAGAGAGACTGAAGGTTAATGCAGTGACAAGAGCAATGGCAAATCTTCTATCAAAACTAAATGTAAAATCATACTTTGATAATGGTCTTGATCTTGACTTACTTGCGAAGAATCCTAAAGTTATCAAGTTGAATAAAGAAGATCCGTTACGATTCGATAAAGTAACCCCTAGGTATGCAGCAGAAGGTCTCAATGCAGCCAAAAATACTCTCGAAACTTCATATAAGATTAAACACCCAGTATTCGTTCCTCAGGCTGGAAATGACCGAATCACGGTTCCAGAGAAAAATAAGGAGTTCTTCGATAGAATTGGGTCCGAGGATAAGACTTGGAAGCTCTATCCAAACCTGGAACATCAACCCTTCCAGGATGAAGGAAGCGAAGTATTCCTAGAAGATATTATCTCGTGGGTTGAGGAACGTCTTTAGATTAAATGTTATTATGAAACAAAGGATTATCTTACCTGTTTCAAGTAGATATAAACTTGTGAGTATTTATGGTGTTACTAAAAGATGAATGGTTAGTCCCTCTTGGTAGTATTTGCTTAGCAATTGCAATCCTTGCAGATAGATTTCTTCCATTAGAGAATTCCTTACTAGACTTTGTCATTGGCGTGCTTACAGGAATGGCTTTAGCATTGAATTTGGTCGGTCTTGCAAAAATGAAGAATGATTAGTTGAGAATTGACTCTAATAATCTATTCTATTGACTAGATGGTGCAGTGTTGGGACTAGGGTAATCCTTTTATGCTGTATCCGAGTTCGACGCCGCTAAGCAATAGATGGCAATGGATATGCCGTCTTCATCCATATCGAGTGTGACATTGAATGAGCATGACAAACAGAGTAATTGCGTTTCTCTTCGTTGTAGTTTTTGTCGCTGGAACGGTGACACCCATTTCATATAATATAGAATCGATGATAAACATCGATTTGCTTGATGCTCAAAAAACACCTTCAAGCACGAACTTTGTTGTTAACGTGCAAGTGTTGAATGAACCTCAAGACTTCAACGATGATGATTTTAAATTTACAGTACTAAATGGAACTGTACCATTAGCTAATGCTTGGATAAGGTTGCTTAATATTACAACTGAAGTACTTGAGGACGATGCATATACTGATGGCAATGGTGAAGCTTGGTTCCACAATCTCGCTGTTGGCACATATCGATGGAATATTACACATGAAGACGATCCTGATGCATTTGAAACTGGCCAAATCATTTCAAATGGTCCGGAAGCAAATGTTGACATTCTCTTTGGGAATGTTGATTGGGAAAATGATCAGGATGATCTAAGTGCTACGATTACTGACATAGAAGACAGACCTGCAAATAATTTGAATTTCAGCATTCTACATACTGCAAACAACTCGATATGGGCTCAAACAGAAGTGGTTGATGGCAATGCGTACTTCCAAGATATTCCAGATGGTACATATGTCTGGGAACTAAGAGTACTTTACGACATTACCTATGCAGGATATCTTCTTGATTCAGGAGCATTGGAAGCAAATAGTACACAATTATTAGCTCATTGGAGTAACACAACAAAAATAGGAGATCCCTATTATTACGACCTTGAAGTATTTACGTACTACGAAACTAGTCTTGCTCCAATTTCAGGTGCTCTTGTAAATGTGACATTCAAGAATGGTACTGAATGGGCCTCACAATATACACCGACCAATGGTACTGTCTTATTTGTTGATTTACCTCAAGCATTTATGAACTGGACTGTCACACTCGGAGGTGTACCCGTTGGTGATGGATATTATCATATTGATTACACTACTGCAGGTTCAGATGTTCGTGCACCTACAATCCTGAGTCCAGGAGATCAAGACGTTCTATATGACTCTGAAAACGTGACAATAACATGGCACGTTGAGGATACATATCCAGATACTCTTACAGTGTATGTTGATAATGTCCTCAATTGTACCGTTGACTGGGTCAACTCTACCTATGATTATGTCTTCAATGTAAGTGCAGCCTTTGATGTCTTTAACATTGGTACCTATGAGATTAAACTTGTAGCAACCGATCAACACAGGAATTCTGCATTTGACATTATCTCACTGCGTTTCTACGAGAATGTGACTCCCATAATTTACGGTCCAGACGATATAGAATTCTTATTCACATTGACTGGATACTCCCTTACATGGAATATGTCTGATGATTTCTTGAATACATATTCATTAACTCGTAATGGAGTAGTTGTGGCATCTGGTACCATCGATTCCGATGAACCTGTCATTACATATAATCTGGACGGATTATCAATCGGTGTCTATAATTTCACATTACTGATTGATGATACGAGTGGAAATATCGCCACAGACGAGGTAACTGTCACTGTGTTGGCTGACGAAACCGCTCCTATTCTAGTCTTTGCTCCTGATGATATCTATTACAATCAAGGTGATACAGGTATCATCCGAAACTGGACGGTTACAGATGATTTCAAAAATTACTACACAATTGAAATTGATGGCGAAATGATAGTCACTGAAGATTGGATATCAGAGAACATCGAATTCGATTTCTCAGGACTTCGAATGGGTCAATACCAAGTAAAGCTTACAGCTTATGACATCTGTGGCAATTCCATTGAATCAATAGTTAATGTCCATGTTTCGGAAGCAGTCATCACACGATACATTACTTGGATATCTATTATATCAGTGGGTGTTATTGTACTGATTGCGGCAGTCTGGTTTATTCGTTATAGATAATCTGTGACGGTTTCGATGCCGTCACACTTTTATCTTTTTTAAAAATTGACCAAAGGCATCAGATACTTTTAGATCTGATTACCATTGTGGTGATTATTGTGAGCTATATACATGTAAGAGACGTTTTGGAAGGTCACTATGAAGGAAAGAAGGTGCATCTTCGAGGATGGGTCCATCGTATTAGGAAGCAGAAGAAGATGGTCTTCGTGATTCTAAGAGATACTTCAGGCGTCATTCAAACAGTCGTCAAACAAGATGCTGTCAGCGATAAGCAATATGCTGATGCAGAAAAAATGTTAATCGAGTCCCTTGTCACGCTATCTGGTATAGTTAAAGCAGATAGTAGAGCAGAGGGTGGATATGAAGTACAGGTTGATGATTTCAATGTAGTACATTTCGCAGAAGATTTTCCGATAACAGAGGATCAAAGCATTGAATTTCTGAATGATAATCGCCACTTATGGATGCGTTCACGCAAGCTCACTAACATTCTAAAAATCAGAGATGAGGTTTTTGCCGCTGCTCGAGAGTATCTCAGAAAGAATGGATTCTATGAAACGACATCACCTATGTTTGTTTCAACAATGGGTGAGGAAGGTTCTGATCTTTTCGAGGTGGAGTATTTTGGTAGGAAGATGTATCTAACACAGACGAGTCAGATGCATCTAGAACCTCAATTATTTGCAATGGAGAAAGTTTTCATTCTAGCACCTTCCTTTAGAGCTGAGAAATCAAGAACAAGAAAGCATGTTACAGAGTTTTGGCATCTCGAGGTCGAAGAGTCTTGGTGTGATCATGAATGTAACATGAAGCGGCAAGAAGGGCTTGTAAGCTATATGTGTCACTCTGTTGCTGAGAACAGACTTCCTGAACTCACGGAGCTCGGTGTAGATCCAATACGGCTGCTAAATGTGAATGGACCCTTTGATAAGATGACCTATGAAGAAGCAATTGAGACTTGTCAAAAAGGTGGTATCGATATCAAATATGGTGATGATATTCGAAGTGAAGCTGAGGAATATCTGACAAGAGACAGTGATAACTTCTTGTTTGTTGAATACTACCCCAAAGAAATCAAATCATTCTATATGAAAGATAATCCAAAAGACCATAGAACATACAAGAACAGTGACTTGCTTGGTCCTCGTGGCTTTGGAGAAGTAATTGGTGGAAGTGAGCGTGAAACTGATGCTCAACTCATTATTGACAATCTCAAGAGAATTGGAGATGATCCAGAGAAATACAAATGGTATATCGATATCAGAAGATATGGTAGTGTACCACATTCTGGATTTGGAGTTGGGATGGATCGACTGATTACTTGGATGCTTGAATTGGAACATATTCGGGATTGCATTCCATTTCCACGGACTGTGAGTAGGATATTTCCGTAACTATGTGGAATTT
Organism: Candidatus Thorarchaeota archaeon; assembly: GCA_016839245.1. Next base: position 5,515 of record JAEOUN010000125.1, on the reverse strand, counting down.
GATGGCATATTCTCTATCAAATTGAGGTATGCCATTTTTCTTTATTCTTAATCATGATTACTATCGTTTTATCTTGATTTATTTGATATTCAATCTTGAATAACATCTTACCTTAGATTTTTCCACAATTTCAACTATCTTTATTCTGAGTGTTGAATGTCATTGGCAATATTTGTTTGAAGATTTCTTTTTATTATGAAAAACGTCGCGAATAATGAGAACCCAATTGCAATAATGATTAATCCTGATATCAATTGAATCGGGAATGATATCATAAGTGGCAGTCTATCCCAGACCACACTACTTGAGAGTCCTAGAAATGTTAAAGGCATTTTAAAGACAAGTAGGGTAAGGATCACTCCTATCAGACTTCCAATCAATGCTCCTAACAATACTGCAACAATGCTATCTATCATCACCGATGTTATGATAACTTTGGCCTGTGTTCCAAGAGCTCGCAACAGTGAAAATTGTCTTCTCATATTTCTGATCTTCATTGCAACCATCAATGTTATGCCTACAGAGAGATAAAGCAATGAAAAGATGACATTGAGCGTATAGGCACCATAAATGGATTGACCCGCCCTTGTATCCAGTATTTTATCAATTTGTTCAAGAGGTGAAGATATCTCTTCGAAACTTGACTCACCAAATTGACCAAGTTCCTCCATAACTCTTGTATAGTTTGCTTCATCTGAGAGTTTGATATAGAATTTATTGACTGATGTAGTATTCAAATAAGATTGTAAAACATCAATATCAAACATAACAAATTGCTCTATTGAATCCATCCCAGGAAGAAAACTATCAGCTGCATAGTAGGTATTTCCCCAAAGTGATGGGGTCACTGAAGCTGGATTATTAGCCATCACATCTATGATCGTGCAATTCAGAACATGTTTCCCATCATGGCCTAGTAGTTCCACACATACGCTATCCGTAATAGTGGGAATTGAATTGCCAAAGATATCTGTTGAATATCCAATAATCGGTTTGAAGTTTGTAATGACTTTTTGATCAGCTCCATCAATTTTAGGGATAGAGGACATTGGATTTTCATAATATGTGAAGTATGGACGGATGAACGCAGATTTTAGCCAGTCTTCTGGTTGAATCCCGATTATTGGCATCGTTCTATTATACGGATACAAATACCCATTCCATTCCATATCGAAGGTGACTCTCATTGATGTAATCATCATTGCACTTACATATTGAACTCCTTCGACTGTCTGAAATTTATTGACCATATCATTCGTTACATTCGCAAGACCCGGCTTTACATCAACAACAACATCAGCTCCATAACTAAACATGAACAATTCTTTCATATGATTGGCACCAGATGTTGCAGACAGCGATGAGAAAATTCCAGCAGTAAATACAAGTGAAATGAATAAAATAGCCATTCCTTCACTTCTTGCAAATGATTTAGATAACTTTCCCATAACACGAGTTCCTACGATGAGAGATTTTCTCTTGATTCTCAAGAGAATCCAAGATTTGACTACAGAAGCTGGTCGTGAGAGAAGAGTTGTAAATCCAAGAATGAAGATTGCTAGAAGTATAATAATCAGGATACCCATAATTGCGGATCCTGCGGATAAATCAGTAAATGATTCAAGGGAATCCAATAGTGGAATGAGTGTAATTCCTGAAAGTCCAACTAGTGCTACTTGAAACACAGGATTTCCAAGACCTTCTTCTTTCAATTTTCCTTCATTCTCGATAATCCTGTGGGCATCAGTTGGAGTCATTATGAAGGCTCCAATTACTGATGGGATGCTTACAATAAATCCGGCAATAAATGAAAAGAGGAATACAATTAGCAATGTCTGCGGAAGGAAAAGAATGGAGAAATAGCTCATTCTCTCAAAATCGAAGACCATTAGTTCTCTAATTCCTCCGGCAAATGAAGCTGCTCCTATGCCTGCAAGAATTGCCCCGACGCTTCCAAAGATGCCCGTAAATATGGACATACTTAACACCCATTTTACTGCTTGTACTCCTGATGCGCCTCTTGTTTTTAGAGTTCCAATACTTCTTCTCTGTTGATCTGATTGCAGTTTAGTATTATATTGGATTAGCATGAAACCCATGATTAGAGAGGGGATTGAAAACGCAAGGGAAACAACTCTCATACTTACTGCCCAAGTAGAATAATCATAGAAGACACTTATTATTTTGAATTGGGTTACAGATGCATCTGGAAGCGTTCTCTGCTCAATTTGCATCTCGACATGTCTTAGTGAGTTTACTACGGTAGTTGGATCTTGAGCAAGAAGCTTGGCAGTATCAAAAGACACCCAAATTCTGTCTGTAAGGCAATTATCTCCTGAATGAGTGAGTTCATCGAACTCATGCTGCAGAGTGCTTCTTTCCATAATTACATGAAGATAGGGAAATTGTGGAGTATTCCATGCCAACTTTCTCATATATAGTGTTGATTCAAAAGTACCCGCAATTTTCAACGATCGATTAACATAACCAGTTTCTGTTGGTACAGAAATTGTGAAGTTATCGCCTATTCTCAATCCCTTGTCATATAGTAGTGATTTCATTACATAGCAATTTGATTCGTTGAGTGGAGAAGAACCAAGTGAGACATCAATAGCATTTGGAAATGAATTCATAAATGAATCATCAATACCCAAAACAACATTTCTTGTATACTCTGGGATTTCAATACTGGGGTCATTAATTTGCACTAATGATATTGATTCAGCTTTTGAAATGAGGTTCTGTTCAAGCACGATTTGTTTCAGTGATTCAACTGTTGTCTTATTTTGCTCATAGAACTCAGAATGAAAATTAATTTCCATATCAATCAAGACTTGTTGAGACATCTCTGAGAGGACATCTGGTCCTGCACTATCCAGATACAATAAGACACCTCCCAAGACACCAGTGGATAGTGAGAAGACAAGAAAAGCTACCATCAGCTCGGGTATCTCTGCTGATATCCTTGATTTCAGGAACATCAAAAGCTGCCTCCTTGAAATGCATTTTCTTGAGATAATTCTCCCAGTTTCTCTGTTAGATCAGATGCGAACTCCCTGTATATTAGAACGCCAAGTAGGACAAATGAGGGCACTAATGCCATAATTCCCAATGATAGAAGTGACATGATGTCAATCTGTATAAATAATTCTGCAGGAAATCTATATGCCCAATCTTGGTATTGTATTGATGCAAGCTTCAATGTTGTCGTAACGAAAACTGGTGCAAATATAATTGTGATAATGGTACTAATTAAAATTAAAGCAATGATTTCTGAAAAGTGTATTTTAGTAAGCTGCCATTTTGTTGCTCCCATTGTATCTAGAATTGTATCTCTTGTAGAATCAAGATAGCGACGGCTCGACTCGTAAATCAAAACGATAACTGCCAACCAGAAAATCATTTGAAAAGATTGTAAACTATCTATAGCTCGATCTAGCAAATAATCTTGCTGATGAAGATATGCATCCAATTCTGTAGAAACTGCTGACCATCCCTCATCTATAATGTTAGTAAAACCAAGGTCATCAAGAACATACTGCCCGAATTGCGTGCCATTGACACCACTTTGTGTCCTTACAGTAAGAAATGTGTAGTCTGTGTCATTTAGATTTACCAACGAAGTGAGGTAATTCCTGTTGAGCCAGATTCTAGTGTATCCTTCAACACTTTCTAATGGAGGTCTCCCTAATACTTGAGGTCTACTAATCGTTGAGATAATTCCAATTATATTGAATTCAACAGTCTGAGAATCGATGCCAAACGAGAATACTCGGAGAGTATCTCCTATTGATAATCCATATCCGTTAGCAACATCTGAGGTCAAGATTGCTCCTTCTGGATTTTCTTGTAATTGAGTTAGTAAACCATTCTGATTAGATTTGTCAAGACTAATTCCATTGCATGTATAACCAACATGACTATATTCGATTGGATCAATTGCTATATATTCTACAAGTCCTGCCTTTCCTTCTGATAATGAGAGCTTGTCAATTGATACTAATGAAACCTCTGCAGTTTCTTCTTGCAAGCGTACCGCTTGGGTGAAATTGATCCATTGATCTGATTGTTCTCTATCCAAAGAGAATGAGATATCTCCTCCGATTAAAAACTGTGAATTGTATCTCTTTGTGACTGGAATACTTTCTGCTGCTGCTGAGCTATTCAATATAATTCCAAAGATAAGAGATAGAATAAGGATTGCTGGTAAAGAAAATCGAATAGTCCTATCAAGACTCCGTATTCCAAGTACTGAGCATATTCCTATGCCAGATCGTTTTGCAACTCCTGAAATGATCCTAGTCAATAAAACTAGACTTTTACTCAGGAAGCTTGCAAGTGCAAGAAACAGCACTATCGGTGACATAGTGAAGATGATCAAGAGAAGAGAATTATTCTCAATCAGCTGAATATTTGAGAAAGGACTGAGGGTTAGAAGGATGATAACAACAATCACCGTAACATCCCATCTAATCATCTTAATTCCTTTTACTAACTTTGCAACTCTACCATGTTCCACTTTTCTTTGTTTTCCAGATTGTACCATTTCATTTGAAACATACCCAAAAATTGGCAAAAGAATGCTGGTCAAAACAACAAAAAGAATTGTATCCAAAGAAATCAATGTGCTTGAACAGTATATACTCATAGATGACTGATTTGAGTTGAATATTGATAATGTTACGATTTGTTTCAAAACTGAACCAGCTAATAATCCTAAAAGTCCTGCTGAGATTGAAAGTGCAATTAGTTCAGTCAGGATAATTCTGACATATCTTCTTCTTGATACTCCTCGTGCAACAAGCATCCCGCTTTCTTTCTCACGCATTGATATATTGAAACGTGTTGAGAAAAACGTAAGCATCCCAGAGATTAGAATTATATTCTGAGCACGTGAAATTTGACGATATCGCTCAACTGTAAGTGAGTCTACATATGAATTAATTCCTGTTTCCAAGAAATCGCTGATATAAATCTGATAATATCTCGCAGCCTCAGGATTTAGTTCAAGTATGTTCTTTTCAATAATTCCTAATCTTTCCAAGCTTCCAACTGGATCAAATATTGATACTATACTTCTATCAACATCAACATATACTTTGGTTTGTTTAATCTCAGGATTAAGGACCTCAGAGGTGACAATGGCAATTGCATTAGTAGTCGTGGCTCTTAGTGAGTTATTCGCCACGACAAAAAAACCAACACAGAATACTGTCCTTTTTTCTTCATTTAATCCATGTGAATAATTCATCATTCGACCAACATGAATTGACCATCGTTGTGCATCAGCTTCTGGGATTGCTATCTCTGACGAATTCTGAGGATACCTCCCCTCCACGATTGCGAACTCATTTGGGAATTTGCTTACAAATCCTGTTTCAAGGCTAAATGCTTGTCCAACCATTAGGAACATCGGATCCAATGGATCATCCGGAGACCCAACAAAAACATCATTCTTATCCATCCTAAGATACGCTTTGGCAGTTTCAGCAATTCCTGTATTTGCCACATATGG